>JACRHT010000016.1:0-300000 GCA_016217545.1 Opitutia bacterium
AGCGCGTTGACCTCAACGCGCTGCTCGGTGCTCGTCTGCGAAGAGCGCGTTGAGGTCAACGCGCTCCACCTTCGTCGGCGTCGTCGCGGCTGAGCGAAGGATCCACGAACGTCATCTCGCTTACGATGCTCCACCTCCCGATCAATCCCGCTACAAATTCCACGCCGGAGGCGTTGCGGGCATTTTTGGGCGATTGCGCTGAGCGCGCGCGCGTCGCCGGCCGGCCGCAACTCGTGAGCATCAGCGTGGCGGTGGACAGCCTCGATCCGCTCGCGGTGCTCGAGTCGATCTTCGAGGAGACGGAGCCGCACTTCTATATCGAGCGCCCGAGTTCCGGTTTTGCGGTGGCGGGCGCCGAGGCGGTGCTGTCGTTTGAGGCGCAAGGGCCAGCACGTTTCGCGGCGGCGAAGGAGTTCATAGCGCAGACGCTCGCGCAGACGATCGCGGTCGGGCCGCTCGACGAGACCTTTGCCGGTCCGCACTTCTTCGTCGCAGCCGGGTTTTCCGATGAAGCGGCGCCCGGCGCGCCATTTCCCGCGTTGCGCGTGTTCGTGCCGCGTTGGCAGGTGTCGCGTCGTGGCGACGGTTCGGTGGCAGTGGCGAATCTCGTCATCACTCCGGAGCTGCCGCTCGATCTCGTCACGGCCAAAGTGGCGAAGGCGCACGCGAAGTTCCGGTCGTTTGATTACTCTTCCGCCCGCAATCGCGAGCGTCCATCCGCGCCGCAGCAGATCGAGGAAATCGGCGAGGCAGGCGCGTATCAGCGCGCGGTCGCGGCAGGTCTGGCGGGCATCGCGCGCGGTGACTACGAGAAGATCGTGCTCGCGCGCGCGCAGCGGCTGACGACCGCCGAACCGTTCCACCCGCTCGGCGTGCTGAATCACCTGCGCCAGCGCTACCCGGGCTGCTACGCGTTCTCGGTCGCGAACGGCAAAGGCCAAAGTTTCATCGGCGCGTCGCCGGAGCGACTTGTGCGGGTGGCCGAGGGCCGCATGCACACCGAGGCGCTCGCTGGCTCGGCGCCGCGCGGGAAGTCCGCGAGCGAGGACGCCGCGCTCGCGCGCGCCTTGGCGCAGGACGACAAGGAACTCCGCGAGCACCGCTTCGTCATCGCGGCAATCGGCCGCCGCCTCGCGGACCTCGGCATTCAACTGGAGCACGCGGCGCAGCCGCGTCTCCTCGGCCTGGCGAACGTCCAGCACTTACACACGCCGATCAGTGCAACGGTGCCGGCGGGTGCGCACATTCTCGATCTCGTGACGCGCTTGCATCCGACGCCGGCGGTGGGCGGCACGCCGCGTGAGCGCGCGGTGCCGGCGATCGCGCAGTTGGAGCCGTTTGCGCGTGGGCTCTATGCGGGCACCTGCGGCTGGGTGGATCATCGCGGTGGCGGCGAGTTTTTCGTTGGACTGCGTTCGGCCCTCGTCGATGGCTGCACCGCCACGGCCTACGCCGGCGCGGGTATCGTCGCAGGTTCGAATCCGGAGAAGGAGTTTGCCGAGACCGAGCTGAAGTTCCGCGCACTGATCGAGGCTCTGACCGAAAGCTGAGAAACCACGAATGAACGCGAATAGACACGAATGCTCCAGCCTCGTGAATTATTAGTGTTCATTCGTGTCCATTCGTGGTTTCAAAAGAAGCCATGGCCGACCTCGATCTCCGCAACGTAAACTCGCTCTGGGGCAGCGTGCTCGTGGAGACGCTGGCGCGGCTCGGCGTGCGGCAGGCGGTGATCTCCCCCGGCTCGCGGTCGACTCCGCTCACGGTGCAGTTTGCGGCGCATCCGGCGTTCGAGGCGATTCCGGTGCTCGACGAACGCTCGGCGGCGTTTTTCGCGCTGGGACTCGCACGGCAATCGCACCGTCCGGTCGTGCTCCTGTGCACGAGCGGCACGGCGGGAGCGAATTACTTCCCGACGGTCATTGAGGCGCGCGAGAGCGGCGTGCCGCTGATCGTCATCACGGCGGACCGTCCGCCGGAGATGCGGGAGTGTCGGTCGGGGCAGACGATCGATCAGCAGAAACTGTTCGGCGGCTACGTGAACTTTTACCACGAGCTCAGCGTGCCGGAGGCGAGCGTGCCGTTGCTGCGCTACCTCAGGCAGACGGTCGCGCACGCCGTCGAGCGTGCGCAGTGGCCGGTGGGTGGACCGGTGCATTTGAACGCGCCGTTTCGCGATCCGCTGCCGCCGGTGAAGGATGCGATGGCGGAAACGCTGAAGGGCGAGACTACGGAAAAGTTCTTCGCGCATTTGCGAGACGAGAGTGGCACCGCGCACTCGGCGGGCCCAGCGGTCCCGCCCTACGTTGTGAAACGCGCGGAGCGTGGAATCATCGTCGCGGGACAGACGCGTGTGGCGGACGCGGCCGGATACGCGCGTGCGGTGGGCAAGCTGGCGCGACGACTCGGCTGGCCGGTGCTGGCCGATGCGCTGTCGCCGCTGCGGAATTTCGCCTCGCTCGTGCCGGGGCTCGTCACGCGCTACGACGTGATCGCGCGCTCTGCCGAGTGGACGAAGGAGTTGCAGCCGACGCAGGTGCTTTGCCTGCACGACTGGCCGACGAGCAAGCCGCTGCGGCAGTGGCTCGGAGCCGGCGACGTGCCGGTGACGTTTGTCACGACGCGCGCGGACAATCCCGATGCGTTGCATAGCGCGACGCGCGTCGTGCGCGCGGATGTGACGAGTTTCGCGGCGAGTGTCCGCGCGCGTCCCGCGGCGAGCACGTGGGTGCGGCGTTGGAGCGGGCTGGAGCGTCGCGTCGAGGCCCGGCTGCGCCGTGGCTTGGCGGACGCGGAGGGGATTTTCGAGGGGCAGGCGAGTGCGCTGCTGCCGAGCGTGCTGCCGAAGGGCACGACGGTGATGTTCGCCAACTCGATGCCGGTGCGCGATGCCGAGTATTTCTGGCCGGCGAACGATCGCGCGCATGTCGTGCATTGCAACCGCGGGGCGAACGGGATCGACGGCACGCTGTCGACGGCCATCGGCCTTGCGCATCGCGGCGCGCCGACCGTGCTCGTGGCGGGCGATCTCTCGCTGCTGCACGACACGAACGGCTTTCTGCTCACGCGCGAACTGCGCGGCAGCTTGACGGTGGTGCTGATCAACAACGACGGCGGCGGCATCTTCGAGCATCTGCCGGTGGCGCAGTTCGAGCCTCCGTTCGAACGGTTCTTCGGCACGCCGCAGTCGGTCGATTTCGCGCTGCTCTGCGCGACGTATGATGTCGGTCACACGCTTGTGCGCGATTGGCGGCATTTCGAGCGGTTGTTGGGTAAATTGCCCGCGCGCGGCATCCGCGTGATCGAAGTGCGCACGGATCGGAAGCGCGACGCGGCTTTTCGCAAGGCGTTGTTCGCGGCGGCGGCGCGGTAGAGCGCAGCTTTGCTTTGCTGTAGGAGCCTGCTTGCAGGCGATGGCACGTGACTGGTTGGCGGCGTTTCGTATCGCCTGCAAGCAGGCTCCTACAGCAGAGGCGCGCGCAAGCGCGCTGCCTACAAAAAGCCCGCGGCTTGCGACCGCGGGCGGGTTTGCTTCTCGCCGGTTGGAAACCGGCGCTACCTTACGGGAACAGGCCGCGCTTGGCTTTGGCTTCGGCGACGCGGGCGATGCCGAGCACGAGGGCGGCGGTGCGGCGCGAGCACTTGTATTTGGCCTTCGTCTCGTCGACGGACGCCTTCGCCTTCGCGAGCATGCGGTGGAGCTTCTCGAAGACTTCCTCCTTCGACCAGTAGTAGGCGGACTGGTTTTGCAGCCACTCGAAGTAGGAGACGATGACGCCGCCCGAGTTGCAGAGCACGTCGGGGATCAGCTCGATGTCGCCGCGCTGCTCGATGATCTTGTCGGCTTCGTTGGTCGTCGGGCCGTTGGCGCCTTCGGCGATGACGCGGCACTTGAGCTGGCCGGCGTTCTTGTCGGTGATGACGCGCTCGAGGGCGGCGGGGACGAGGACAGTGCAGGGTTGGACGAGGAGCTCGTCGTTGGTGAGCGAGTCGCCACCCTTGTAGCCTTGGAGGGACTTGTTGGCGGCGACGTAGGCGAGGGCGTCCTTGAGATTGATGCCGGCCTTGTTGTAGATGCCGCCGGTGAAGTCGGAGATGCCGATGACCTTCGCGCCCCACGAGGCGAGGGCGAGGGCGGTTTCGCTGCCGACGTTGCCGAAGCCTTGGATGATGACGGTGGTGTCGGCGGCCTTGATGCCCATGTCGGTGAGGTAGGCCTTGGTGAACCAGGCGACGCCTTCGCCCGTGGCTTCGCGGCGGCCGAGGGAGCCGCCGAGCGCGATCGGTTTGCCGGTGATGACGCCCGGGTCGTAGTGGCCGACGTGGTTGGAATAGGTGTCCATCATCCACGCCATGACCTGCTCGTTGGTGCCGACGTCGGGCGCGGGGATGTCGAGGTTGGGGCCGATGAACGTCGCGATCTCGGCCATGTATCGGCGGGAAAGACGCTCGAGCTCGCCGGTGGACATGTCGCGGGCGTTGACGACGACGCCGCCCTTGGCACCGCCGAAGGGGAGGCCGACGAGGGAGCATTTCCAGCTCATCCACATGGCGAGCGCGGCGACTTCGCCGAGCGTGACGTCGTGGTGGAAGCGGATGCCGCCCTTGGCGGGACCGGTGGAGATGTTGTGCTGCACCCGGTAGCCCTCGAACGTCATCACACGGCCGTCGTCCATGCGGACGGGGAGGCTGACGGTCAGGGTGCGGCGCGGCACCTTGGTGCGTTCGCGCACGCCGGGCTCCATGCCGAGGATGTCGGCGGCAGCGTCGAATTGGTTGCAGGCCTGCTGGAAGACAGGTGCGTTGTAGATGCTTTTGGTAAGGGACATTGGATAACAGGATTCTTTGGCCGGGGGGCCGGGGTTGAATGGACGAAACATTGGTCGGCGGGGTTCCGTTTAGCAATTGGCTTCCCGCCGGGCGGGCCCTTCAATGAAGGGGCCTTATTACGAGAGTAACGGCCGTGATTTATGGGAGCGCTGGCGAGATTTTTGTCGTGGTGCGTGCAGAAGCTGACCTTCGGCTTGCTGTTGCTGGTGCTTGGCCTGACGGGGTTTGGGCTATGGCTCTACCTGCGCGACAACGTCGATTTCGACCTCCGGCGGCAGGACCTTATCAGGGCCCTGACCGGCGAAACCGGCAAGTTGCGCGAAGCGCTCAAGGACGTGCAGGTGCGCATGGACGGCATGAAGGTCGACGCGGCGCGCAACGAACAGCGAGCGGCCGAGGCGGCCCGGCTCGCGGCGGAACTCGACACATTGAACAGCGGCCTGAACCGGCTCACGACGCCGGGTGAGCAGGTGAAGCTGAACGAAGAGCGACTCGCGCGCTTGCGCCAGACCGAGAAAGAGGCGCGCGGGCAGGTCGCGGCGCTGCGCGAGGCCTTGAAGCGCGCGCAATGGGAGAAGGACGGGCTGGAGATCGCGCTCGGCAAGCTCGAGGTGCAACTGCAGGCGGCGGAACGCCAGAAGTCGCGGGTGCTGCACTACGCACACGCGGCTTGGGACCGGTTCGGCAAGCATGTGCTGCTCGTGGTCGCGATTTGGTTCCTCGGTCCACCGCTGGCGCGGGCAGTGGCGTTCTTTCTGGTCGCGCCGTTCATCTCCAGCCTCGCGCCGGTGCGATTGGGCCAGCCGGTGCCGGTCGACTTGAGCGTGCGCGGGAGCGACGCGTCGGTCGACGTGGTGCTCGAGCCCGGCGATGTGCTGTGGGTGAAGGAGAAGTTTCTGCAGGCCTCCGACGAGGGCTTGCTCAAGCGCACGCGCTGGCTGCTCGACTGGAGCATGCCATTTACCTGTCTGGCGGCGGGGCTGAAGGAGTTGATCGAGATGCGCAACGCCGCGCCGGAGGCGAAGCTGCGCGCGACGTTTTCGAGTCAGGACGACGCGCACGTCGAACTCGCAGTCGTCAACGTGCCGGCAGGCGCGAGCCTCGTGCTGCGTCCGAGCTATCTCGCGGGCCTGATCGGGCCGCTCGGGCGCAAGGCGGCGGCGATCCGCCGGCATTGGCGGTTGTTCACGCTGCAATCGTGGGCAACCGGGCAGTTCCGCTATTTTGAATTCGTGGGGCCGTGCACGCTGCTGCTGGCGGGCAGTCGCGGCGTGCGCGCGGAAGTGCTGGCCGCGCAACCTGGGATGCCGGTCCCGGGGCGGCGGGCGAACCAGGATGCGACGATCGGCTTCACGCCGGGGCTGGCGTATCGGCCGGTGCGGGCGGAGACGTTTTGGGCGTATTTCCGCGGCCAGAATCCGCTGTTCGACGACCTGTTCGAGGGCACGGGCGTGTTCCTCTGTCAGCAGACGTCGGCCAAGGGCGAGGCGGCAGAACAACGGAAGTGGATGGCGGGCCTGCGCGACGGACTGTTGCGCATCTTCGGCCTTTGAGCATTTGCGACGCGCCGGAGTTTGGTTAGCCCTCTTTCGATGTCCCTGTTCAAACTGCACGCCGACTACCAGCCGACCGGCGACCAGCCGCAGGCGATCGAAAAACTCGTCGCCTCGCTGCGTGCGGGCAACCGCGACCAGACGCTCCTCGGCGTCACGGGGTCGGGCAAGACGTTCACGATGGC
Source organism: Opitutia bacterium (assembly GCA_016217545.1). NCBI lineage: Bacteria > Pseudomonadati > Verrucomicrobiota > Opitutia > Opitutia bacterium. The sequence continues at coordinate 6,569 of JACRHT010000016.1, forward strand.
CAACGTCATCGCGCAGCTGGACCGGCCGACGCTGATCATCTCGCACAATAAGACGCTCGCGGCGCAGCTCTACTCGGAGTTCAAGAATTTCTTTCCCGAGAACGCGGTCGAATACTTCGTCAGCTACTACGACTACTACCAGCCCGAGGCCTACGTGCCGTCGAGCGACACCTACATCGAGAAGGACTCGTCGATCAACGAGGAGATCGAGCGGCTCCGCATCTCGACCACGAGTTCGCTCGTGAGCCGGCGCGACGTGATCGTGGTGGCGAGTGTTTCGTGCATCTACGGCCTCGGTTCGCCCGAGGAGTTCTCCGAGATGCGCATCCAAATCCGGCGCGGCGACGAGATGGGCCGGCAGAAGCTCCTCGAGCGGCTGGTGGACAATCTCTACGAGCGAAACGACTACGAGCTGAAGCGCGGCATGTTCCGCGTGCGTGGCGACGTCGTGGACGTGATGCCGGCGTATCTCGAACACGGGCTGCGCGTGGAGTTCTTCGGCGACGAGATCGAGGCGTTGACGGAGTTCGAGCCGGTGAGCGGCGCGGTGTTGCGCAAGATCGACCAATTCGACCTCTACCCGGCCAACCAATATGTGACCTCGCGCGGTCGCCTCGAAGGCGCGATCGCCGGCATCAAACGCGAACTCACCGACCGTGTGGCGCTGTTCGAGCGCGAGCAGAAGTTTCTCGAGGCGCAGCGCATCAAGATGCGCACGACCTACGACCTCGAGATGCTGCAGGAAATGGGCTTCTGCAACGGCATCGAGAACTACTCGCTGCACCTCACGGGCCGGAAGCCCGGGGAGCGGCCGTTCTGCCTGATCGACTTTTTCCCCAAGGATTTTCTGACCTTTATCGACGAGAGCCACGTGACCGTCTCCCAGATCGGCGGCATGTATGCGGGCGACATCGCGCGCAAGCAGACGCTGGTGAATTTCGGCTTCCGCTTGCCGTCGGCGCTCGACAACCGGCCGCAGGCGTTCCCGGAATTTCAGCAGATCACCGGGCAAACGCTCTACGTGTCGGCCACACCGGCGAAGTTCGAGATGGAGCGCTCGACGGTCGTGGCCGAGCAGGTCATTCGGCCGACCGGACTGCTCGATCCGGAAATCTCACTCCGCTCCACGAAGGGCCAGGTCGAGGACATGATCGGCGAAATCCGCCGCGCCGTTGAGCAGGGCGAGCGCGTGCTCGTCACCACGCTGACGAAGCGCCTGTCCGAGGACATCACCAGTTACCTGCGCGACGCGAAGATCCGCGTCGAGTATCTGCACTCTGACATCGACGCGCTCGAGCGGGTCGAAATCCTGCGCAATCTCCGGCAGGGCAATTTCGACGTGCTCGTCGGCATCAATTTGCTCCGCGAAGGCCTCGACCTGCCCGAGGTGGCGCTGGTGGCGATTCTCGATGCGGACAAGGAGGGTTTCCTCCGCAGCGAAACGAGCCTGCTGCAGACGGCCGGTCGCGCCGCGCGCCACGAAAAGGGCCGCGTCATCTTCTACGCCGACGTAATCACGGAATCGATCCGCCGCACGATCGAGGAAACCAAGCGGCGCCGTGAAAAGCAGATGGCCTACAACACCGCGCACGGAATCACACCGCGCAGCGTGAAGCGCGCCGCGCAGGCCAGCCTGCACGTCTACGACGGCACGGGCGAGGACCGGAACGCCGTCGCCGTGGCCGAGAGCGTCGACGACGTCGCGGCGGTCATTGCGGAGCTGGAGGAAGAGATGCAGGAGGCGGCCAACCGGCTCGAGTTCGAGCGCGCGGCGTTGCTCCGCGACCAGATCGCGACTCTGAAATCCGGGGGCAAGGCGATCGCATCACCGCAGGCTTCCCGCGGGCGCGGCGGCGATTACGGCAAAGAAAAACGCCGCCCGAAATCGGCGCGGCGTTGAGGCGGGAGCGATGGGCGCGCGTCAGGTGCCGGAGTCGGCGTTGCGGCACTCGGCCATGACGCGGAGCCAGATCTCGCGGAGGTCGAACAGGCGCGGCGTGGCGAACTCGCGGTAACGCTGGAGCAGGCCGCTGTCGGACTCGCCCGCGGCGCCGAGGCGCGCGAGCGTGTCGTTGATTTCGCGCAGGGCGCGCTTGAAAAAGCAGATCGCGAGCGAGTAGTCGCCCATGTCGAGCGACTGGACCGCCTGCAGCGCATGTTCGCGGCCGCGATACAGCGAGCCGGCCACCGCGAGGCTGACGGCGGGGTGAATGTGCTCGGGGTGGGAGGCCACGCGCTCCCAGTTGGCGACGAGGGTGACGTAGATCGCCTTGGTGGCGATGTGCACCGGGTTGCGGTGAACGGTGTAGAGGTCGAAATCCTCGTCGAACGATGGCTCGTCATTGGCCGGCTCGGACGTCGCGCCGATCTCGCCTTCGGAGGCGCCTTCGTCCGGCTGCATGTCCCAGCCCATGCGGCGGGCGACTTCATCGATGCGATCCGTGGCGGCGGGCAGTTGCTCGTAGTGCTTCAGGTAGTCGCGCACCGCGGTTTCGTGCTCGGCCAGATACTGTTCCCAATCGGCTTCGGTCCACGAGATCTCCCGGCGTTCTTCCCAGTCGTTCTCGAACATCCCGTCGGAATCTTGATTGGTCATTGAAAAAAAGGGGCGTCTGGAAGGACGCTGGCGGGAGTGTGCGCGGCGACCTCCCTCGCGCAATTAAAATTCTCGTTCTAAACTGGTTTCGATTTGCCCGAGGTTCACTCTCGCGGTGTCATCGCGCGAATGGCCGAGGTGCATCACGAAACCGTCTTCTTTTCCGGTCACGTGCAGGGGGTGGGATTCCGCTATCAGACCTTGCAGGTGGCTAAGGGATTCGAGGTTTCCGGCCACGTGCGGAACTTGCCCGATGGTCGGGTGCAGCTCGAAGCCGAGGGGGAGAAGGGGGAAGTGGCGGCGTTCGTCGCGGCCGTAGAGGAACATCTCGCGGGTTACATCCGGAAAGTGGAGCGGGTGGCCGCGCGTCGCCCGGCGCAATTCACCGGCTTCACGATTCGCTGACCATGGTCTCCCCAGCGCCCGCCGTGCGGATCGAGCGCCTGACGAAAAGCTACGCCGTTGATTGGCGGGGCCGGACGCTGGCGGCGCTCGACAGCGTGACGCTGAGCGTGGCGCGCGGCACGATTTGCGCTCTGGTCGGCGCGAACGGATCGGGCAAAAGCACGACGCTGAAAATTTGCGCGGGGCTGGTGCACGCGACGAGTGGCGCCTGCGCCATCGACGGTTGCGAGCCGGCCGCGGCGGCGCGCGAGGGGCGCGTCGCGTATTTGCCGGAGGAAACGATTTTGCCGGACTTCGTCGGTGCGGCGGAGTTTCTCGCGCGCCTTGCGACGATCGGCGGTTGCAGCCGGCGCGACGCGGACGAGGCGGCGGCGCGTGCGCTCGCGCAAGTGGGACTGGCCGCGCTCGCCGGCCGCGCGACGGCGCAACTTTCCAAGGGACAGCGGCAGAGGCTCGGCCTCGCGCAGGCGTTGCTGCGGAATCCGGTCGTGCTGTTGCTCGATGAGCCGACGTCGGGTTTGGATGTGCGGGCGCAAGTCGAGGTGCGGGACTTGCTCGCCGCGCAGCGCGCCGCCGGCCGCGCCGTGGTGCTGAGCTCGCACGATTCGCCGCATTTGGAGGAGCTGTGCGACCAATTCGTCGTGTTGGAGCGCGGGCGCGTCGTGTTCGAGGGCGATCGGGCGGCGGTCGCGGCGCGCGGCGGGTTGGAGCGAATCCAGCTGGAGGCGAGCGGAGGATGAACGCGCTGCGTCGATTCTGGGTGCTGACTCAGTTCTGGCTCGCGCTGGCGTTGCGGCTCCGCGTTGCGTGGGGACTGGGAGTGGCCGCCGTGGCGTTGATCGGCGGCGGCGCCGTGCTGCGGGAGTTTCATTTCGGCTCCGCGGAGCAGGTTTTCTTGATCGATTACGGTGCTGCGGTCCTCGCGCTGAGCGGCAGCGTGCTGGCCGCGCTCGCGGGGCCAGCGTTGTTTTTTTCCGGAGTCCACTCGCGCGTGACACCGATCGTGCTCATGCACGGCGCCACGCGCGGCGCGGTGATCGCGGCGCAGGCCATCGCGGTCGCGATCGTCCTCGGTTGGCTGGCGGTGCTTTGTGGGGCGGCGGTCGCGGTTCTGTTTCCGCTGATCGGACACGCGGCGGCGACGGGGGGCGCGGTTCGCGCGCTGGCGTTGGAGCTGGCACCGCTGCTCGTGACGGCGGCGCTGAGCCTCTTCCTTGCGACGATCAGCCGGAGCGCGTTGCTCGCGACGACTCTGGCGTTGGCCGCCGCGGTGGCAGGGCGGTTGGCGCCGGCGATCGGATTTGCCGCCGGGAAGGCAACCGGGGCGGCGAAGGGACTTTGGCTGTTGTTGAGCTGGATGGTGCCGAACCTGGAGATCGGCGAATCCGCGGCGCTCGGCTCCGCGTTGTGTTATCTGGCGGCGTATGCCGCGCTCTACGTCGGCTTGGCGGCGTGGTGTTTTTCGCGACGTGATCTCTGAACGGCACGCTTCGTGGCTGGCGTTTGCCGTGCTCGCGGTTTTCGGAGCGGCGACTGGTTCGTGGCGCGACGCGCGTGAACCGACGACGATTGCGCTGCCGGGCGCCGCGGATTGGTTCTGGTTGAGGGCAAATCTCGCCTGGGAGAAGCGCGATGAAGCGCGGACGCGCGAGCTGACGACGCTCGCGGTGGCGCTGGCCCCGGCGACGGACTATTTTCGCGTGAACGCCGCGCGGATGCGCGCCTTCGATTTTCCCGAGTGGCGGGAGCGGGCCGAGCCCGCCGCACCGGCGGCGTTGAAGGCCTCGTGGCGGGCCGAGCTCGCCGCCGAGTCGCTCGCCTTGCTGGAGCGCGCGCCGGCGCGTTCGCCGGAGTTGTGGATCGAGGCCGGCAACATCGCGCTCTACGCCCGGCGCGACAGCCGTGAGGCGGCGGCCTGCTACCGGCGCGCCGCCGAGATGCCCGGTGCGCCGTGGCACGCGGGGCGGATTTGCGGCGAGCTGTTGTGGCGGAGCGGACAGCGGCGCGAGGCCGTGGATTGGCTGCGCGATTGGGGCGGACGTTTGCCAGCCGACGTCCCGGCGGCGCAGCGCGAACTGGTTCTCGCGCGGCTCGCCGAATGGGAACGCGAACTTCGGCGGGAGTGAGTTTGACAAGGCGACGGCGCGGCGGCTCCATCCGGTTCAATCACGCCCATGACCATTCACTGGCCGTATCTTATTCTTGCTCTGCTGACGCTTTGGTTTCCGCGTCAGTGGATGCGTTTGGGCAAGCTCTGGCGCAACAAGCGCAAGGAGCGCGAGACGATGGAGCGCTTCGCACAGGACGGAGCGAACGATCCCGACGACAAGTCGGTCCGACTGGGCCGGGAGCTGCGCAACCATCGCAACTACCTCGATCTGCTGCGCGGCTTCATGGGCGCGTTTGCGCTCTGGCGATTCAGTTTCGAGTCGGAGCGCGAACAGGCGATGCTGGTCTTCGCGATCTGCGCCGTCGTCACCTTTGTCGGCATCTTGATCCAATCCCTGCGCTGGCGCGCTCGCATCACGTTTTTCGCGGCCATTTTCTTCTACGCCGGATTGAGTTCCGGCATGGGCAGTGGCTATCCCGGAGCGCTGGCATTCCTGCTGGTTTGTGCGATCAATCCGGTGATTCCGACGCCGCGCATGTTCGTGGCGGCCTACGCCCTGATTCTGTTGCCGTTCAATTTCTTTCTCGGGGACGATCAGCGGCTCGCCGCTTTCAACACGCTCATCCTGCTGTTGCCGGTGATTTGGAGCCTGATGGTCAAGCGGCCGATGGTCGTCTTCACGCGCCGGCGCAACCTGACTTGGTGAAATGGCCGCGGGCGCGAAAGTCTGGTTCGAGGCGTCGCGCCCGAAAACCCTGCCGGCGGCGATAATCCCGGTGCTCGTCGGCACGGCTTTCGCCGAGGCCGCGCACGCGGCGAACTACGGCAGCGCCGCCATTTGCCTCGTGTTCTCGCTGCTCGTGCAGATCGGCACGAATTTCGCCAACGACTACTTCGACTTCGTGCAGGGCGCCGACACACACGAGCGCGTCGGCCCGCGCCGCGCGGTGGCGGCGGGACTGGTTTCGCCGCGCACGATGTTGGCGGCAACTGCGGTCGTGCTCGTGGCGGCGTTTGCGGTCGGGCTGCTGCTCGTCGCGGAGGGCGGATGGATTCTCCTGCCGATCGGCATCGTGAGCATCGTCTGCGCGATCGCCTACACGGGCGGGCCGTATCCGCTTGGCTACAACGGGCTCGGCGATCTCTTTGTCTTCATTTTCTTCGGACTGGTGGCTGTCGGCGCGACGTTCTACGTGCAGGCGCACTCGGTCACCGGGCCCGTGATGCTCGCGGCCGGCGCGGTCGGTTTGCTGGCGGCGAACATTCTCGTTGCGAACAATTATCGCGATGTCGAAACCGACGCGAAGGCGGGCAAACGCACGCTGGTCGTGCGGTTCGGGCGGAGGTTCGCGTTCTGGCAATACGCGCTGTCGGCGCTCGCGGCTTTGCTGAGCGCGCCGGCGTTGCTGCTCGCGGGCTGGCGCTGGCCGGTGTTGCTGCCGCTCGTGCTTTTCCCGTGGGGCGTGCGGCTCACGCACCGCCTCGGCCGCTCGGTCGAACCGGGAGAGCAGATCGCGGTGCTCGCCGACACGGCGAAGTTCCTCGCGGCGTTTGGTGTGCTGCTGAGCGCCGGCGTCGTCTGGGGCGCGCGTTGACGAGAAGTTTTCGGAGCGAAACTCGCGAACACAGATGGGCGAGGTAGGGCGCAACCCTTGGGCGCGCGAGTGGGCGGCATCGCGTTCCCGGCGGGCCCAGCGGTCCCGCCCTACCGCAGGTTGCGGAGGTGACGTTCAACTCCAGCGCAGGTCCTGCTTCGTGAGCGGGAGCGAGCGGACGCGTTTGCCGGTGGCGGCGAAGATCGCGTTGCACACGGCGGGCGGCAGCGGCGGGTAGCCGGGTTCGCCGAGGCCGGTGGGCGGATTCTTGCTCTGGATGAAGTGCACCTCGACGGCGGTCGGCGCGTCGTTGACGCGGAGCAGGGGATACGTGTCGAAATTCGCCTGCACCACGCGGCCGCGTTCGAGGGTCACTTCCTGCAGCCACGCGGCGCCGAGGGCGTCGATGACGGAGCCCTGCACCTGGTTCTCCGCGCCGCTGAGGTTCATGATCGGACCGACGTCGCCGACGACGGTGACGCGCGGGACTTTAAGCGTGCCGTCGGGGGCGACGGTGACTTCGGCGACCTCGGCGAAATAGCCGCGGTGGCTGAAGAAAAACGCCACGCCCTGGCCGGAGCCGCGCGGGAGCTTTTTGCCCCAGCCGGCTTTTTCGGCGACGGTGCGCAGAACGTTGGCCATGCGCGGGGCGTCGTAGGGCAGGCCGCGCGGATCGAGCGGGGGCTGCACTTTGTCGCCGAGCAACTCGAGCCGGAACTGGACTTGGTCGCGGCCGGCGGCGTGGGCGAGCTCGTCGATGAAACACTGGATGGCGAACCCGAGCGCGTTGCTACCGGGGGCGCGGAGCGGTCCGGTGGGGACGTTCGTGTTCACGATCGCCTGTTCGAGGCGGAAGTTCGGCACGAAGCGGCTGGGGAACTCCGCCGGGCTCATGCGCGCGCTGCTGCCGGGCTCCTTGTCGGAGTTGAGGCCGACGGTGACGAAGCGGTCCTGCCACGCCACGAGTTTGCCCTGCGCGTCGACCGCGCCCTTGAAATGGTGCCAGCCGCACGGACGGTAGAGGCCGTGCTGCGTGTCCTGCTCGCGCGTCCAGGTGAGTTTCACGGGGACGCCAGCCTTCTGGGCGATGGCGGCGGCTTCGACGACGTAGTCGTTGGCGAGGCGTCGGCCGAAGCCGCCGCCGATGCGCGTGAAGCGAACTTTGATTTTCTCCTTGGGAATCTTGAGTGTGTTCGCGACGAGGTCCTGCGCGCCGCCGGGTGTCTGGGTAGGGGCGAGGACTTCCATGCCGCCGTCCGCGGTCGGCCACGCCATGGCGTTCATCGGCTCGAGCGTCGCGTGGTGGATGTAGGGATAGACGTATTTCGCCTCGACGATCTTGGCGGCGCCGGCGAAGGCCGCGGCGACGTCGCCGTCGTTGCGCAGAACTTGTCCGGGCTGCGCGGCGAGCTCGGCGGCGCGGGCCTCGAACGCGGTGGAACTTTGATTGGCGCCGGCACCTTCGTCCCACGTCACGCGCAGGGCCGTGCGGGCCTTGAAGGCGGCCCACGTGGAGTCGGCGAGAATGGCGACGCCGGAGAGCAAGCCGCTGTAGTTGGCGCCGCCTTCGATCACGAACGCGTCGCGCACGCCGGGCATGGCCTTGATCTGATCGAGGTTCGCAGAGGCGACCTTGCCGCCGAAGACGGGGCATTTCTCGAACACGGCGTAGCGCATGCCCGCGACTTTCTGGTCGAGGCCGAAGAGCGGCTGGCCGGTGACGATGGCGGGATTGTCCACGCCGCCGACGCGCGAGCCGAGCAGCGTGAACTCGTCGGGATCCTTCAACTTGATCGTGCCTTCATCCGGGATCGCTAACGTCGCGGCTTTCGTCGCTAGTTCGCCGTAGGTGAGGCGGCGGCCGGTGGCGCGGTGGAAGACGGTGCCTTTTTCGGCCGTGAGTTCGGAGACCGGGACGTTCCAAGTCTGCGCGGCGGCCTCGACGAGCATCGTGCGCGCGGTGGCGCCGGCCTTGCGGAGGAGATCGTAATTCTGCGGCGTGGAGAGCGAGCCGCCGGCAAACTGCGCGCCGAGCTGCGGGTTGAGCGGCGCTTGTTCGATGACGATCTTGTCGAAATCGACCTCGAGTTCCTCGGCGACGATCATGGGCAGCGAGGTCTTGATGCCCTGGCCGACCTCGGGGTTCTTCGCGACGATGGTGACGACGTTGTCCGGCGTGATGCGGATGAAGGGATTCGGCGTGAAGGCGCGCGTGGTGTTGTCGAGCGCCTGCACGGGCTGGCCAAGGGCGTCGGGCACAAACGAGAGGCCGAGCGCGAAGCCGCCGCCAGCGAGCGCGGTGACGCGCAGGAAATCGCGGCGCGTGAATTGGCTTTCGGGCGCGCTCATTGGGCACCTCCCGTTTTCACCGACGCTTCGGCGGGGCGGCCTTTCACGTTGCCGGCCGCGGCGTCCTTGATCGCGGCGCGGATGCGCAGGTAAGTGCCGCAGCGGCAGAGATTGCCCGCCATCGTGCCGTCGATGTCCTCGTCGCTCGGGTGCGGGTTGTTTTTCAGGAGCGCGGCGGCGGTCATGATCTGCCCGGATTGGCAGTAGCCGCATTGCGGGACGTCGTGGTCGATCCACGCCTTTTGCAGTGGATGCGAGCCGTCGGGCGACAGGCCCTCGATCGTGGTGATCGGCATGCCGACGACGGTCGAGACCGGGAACTGGCACGAGCGGACCGGCGTGCCGGCGAGGTGCACGGTGCACGCGCCGCATTGGCCGATGCCGCAGCCGAATTTCGTGCCGACCAATTCGAGGTTATCGCGCAGGACCCAAAGCAGCGGAGTATCCGCCGGCACATCCACGGTGCGGGCCTGCCCATTCACGTTCAGGGTAAATTTGGGCATGGGGAGAAAGCAGCGCTCACCGTGTCCATGCCCGCGGCGCCGTCAAGCGGCGGCGCTTTGCGCGGCGTCCCTCGAAAGAGGGGGGGCGGGGATGCCATGCCGCGTGCGCGGCGGGCCCAGCGGTCCCGCCCTACCGCACGGAACGCGAGCGTTGCACGACCCAGGCGACGATCGCGGCGTCGTCGTTTTCATGGCGCCAGACGAGGCTGAGGAACTCGGCCGGATGAATGTCGTGTTCTTTGAAGAATCGTCGGTCGCCGCCGCACGAATACATCAACGACGGCGGCAGTTCGCCGCGGAGCTTGGCCTTGGTCTTCGGGATGATGCGCGGCAGCCAGGAAATGCCCTCCACGGCGTCGGCCTTGGACGGGAGCGTGGAATCGTCGAGCACACGCGTGGAGGCGCGGCCTTGTTGGACGTTCAGGAAGTAGTCGCGGCGCACAAGCTCGATCGTGAGGGCGCGGTCGTAGCCGGGCTCGCCGCCGTTGTTGTGGTCCTCCGCGTAGTCGTAGAGGTGCTGGCTGTTGATGCCGTTGGCGGCGAGGAAGGCTTGCTCGTCAGCGGAGAAAAACGTGTCGGCGCCGCGCTGGCCGGCGGCGTATTTCTTCACGGCCTGCTCGTAGAGGGCGCGGAACTTGTCGGCGAAATCGTAGTGCTTCATCGCCGCGAAGAGGAACCGCGTTCAGGCGATTTGCAAACGTCCGCTGGCGACGCGGGCGCGAAACACGGTGCCGTTCGCCCCCGTCGAGACGAGTTCGAGATCGCCTTCCATCTGGCGGGCGAGGAGCCGGCTGATCGACAAGCCGAGGCCGGTGCCTTGCGTGCCGCTGGCGCCGGGCGTGAAGAGACGCGGCAGCAGTTCGGGCGCGATGCCGCCGCCTTGATCGGATACGGTCAGGAGCACGTGGCCGGCGGACTCGGTGAGTTCGACGACAACCGATTGCCCGGCGGACGAGGCGCGGACGGCGTTGTGCACGAGGTTGGTCGCGATCAGGCACAGCAGGCTGCCGCGGTGATTGTCGAGCGAGCGGCGCGTGCGGTTGACGACGTCGAGTTGGACGCCGCGTGGATTCGCGTGGGCCTCGCCGCGCTGGCGGATGAGCGTGGCGAGTTCGTCGGTGGAAATTTCGTAGGTCGCGCCCGTGCGCATGTCGCCGAGCAGCGCGACGACTTCCGTGATGAGCGCCTGCATGCGCTCGGTGTGGAAGGCGACGGACTGCAAATCGGGCTCCTGCGTCGGCGACACGGCCGAGCGCAGGCTGGCGACGGAACCCTGCAAGCCGTGGATGAGGTGCGAGGTGATCTGCCCGAGGGCGGAGGCCTTCGTGGCGAGCGTGAGCTCGAGGTTGGCGCGGGCGAGGCGCTCGTTGCGCTCGGCGACGAGGCGTTGCGCGCGCAGCAGGGCGAAGCACGCGCCGCCGAGGACCAACGCGGCAGCGACGACGCCGGCGGCGAGGATCGACCAGGTGTGGCCGTCGAGCCGATCCTCGATCGCGGCGAGTTCTCCGGCGAGGCCGCGCGCGTCGACGTAGTATTGGGCGAAGCCGGTCGGCTGCGTGCGTCCCGGTTCGACGAGGGGCAACAACACCTCGAGCACCGGCGCGGTCGTGCTGGGCTGGGCGCCGCGGAAATAGCGGTCGAGGGGGAATTCGGGATGGTAGCGGCTGATCGGTGCGTTGCCGAGCAGCGTGACGTAGTCGGTGGTGGCGAGTTCGGCGAAGAGCAGCGAGTCCGGCACGGCGCGCAGCAGGTCGCCCTGCTCGTTGAACACGGCGACGGCGAGCATCCCGTCCTGTTGTGCGGCGGGTAGGACGGCCTCGAGCAACTCGGGGGCGCGCAGCGCGCGTGGCGCGGCGCGTTTGCTGGCGGCGGCGATTTGTTGCCGCGTGACGGGCGAGAGGACGGCGGAGTCGCGGTTGATGACCGTGCGGCGGATCTCACGGTGCAGGCTGTCGCGGAAGTAGAGCAGCAGGGCGCCGAAGATCGCGAGCAGCAGCGCTCCGGCGCCGAGCGTGGCGGCGAGCAGCGTGGTGCGGGCGGGAAGGTCGCGCCGGAACATCACTCGGGGACGGCCTGCCAGTCTTTCAAGCCCGTGAGGTCGAGCCCGGCGACGGCGGCGTTGAACAGCAGCTCGCGTTGCGCGGACGTGAGGCCCGGTTGGAGCACCGCGGTGCGGTAATCCTGATAGAGCGCCTGCAACTGCTGTTGCTTGAAGGCGGTCGCGAAGTCCGCGAGGAGGGCGTCGACCGACTTCGTCGCGCCGGCTGGCGAACTTGCGGCGACGCGGGCGACTTCCTCGCGCAGGGCGCGGGCCTCGGCGGCGAGTGCGGCGATGCGGGTGCGGTTGTCGGCTTCGAATGCGGCGAGCGCGGCGCGCGCGGCTTCGGCAGATGGCTCGCGCTTCGCGCCGCCCTTGGCGGTTTCCGGTTGCGCTTGCTGGCGGGCGACTCGCTGGAGGTTGGCCTTGTTGCGCAGGTAAGTCTCGAGGCGGCGCTCGAGCTCAGGCGGCAGATGGGAACGCGGTGCGGCCGGGCGCTCGGAGGATACGGCGGCGAGTTCGCGGCGGATGGTTTCCGCTGCGGCTTCGAGCGCGGCGAAACGAGGCTCCTGTTTGGTGGCGAGTTCGCGGAGGGAGCGCTCGCGCTTCGAGTCGCTCTCGCGATCGAGGGTGAAGAGGGCGTCGCGCAGTTCGCGTTTGAGCGCGCGTTTCTCGGCGGTGAGCGCGTCGATGCGGGCGGCGAGCGCCGCCGGGACGTCGACGGGCAGGCGGACGCGCGAGCCGTGCGGCAGGAAGAAGATCGTCTCGTCGGGTGCGAAGTCGGAGGCGTTGCCAGCGTCGTTGTCGCCGAGCGCGGCGGCGAGTTCGATCACGATCTCGCGGAGCAGCTGGCGTTGCGGGCCGGAGAGCCCTTCCTGGTAAAACGTGGCGGCGCGCAGGACGGCGAGTTCGTCGGCGAGGAGTTCCTGCGCGGTGCGCTTGGTGCCGGGATCGCCGAGGCGCCAGTTGCGGTGCTGGTTCCAGTCGGCGTCGGCGACGAGGAAGCCGCCGCGGTAGAGGTCGCGGCGGAGGGCGTCGGCCATCGTGGCGAGTTCACCGAGGGCGGAGTCGGTCGTGGTGTCGGCGGTGACGCCGTTCGCGGTGAGCGACGCGCGCAAGTCGGTGAGCGCGGCGGTGCGTTTGCGGCGGTAGAGCTCGAGGCGTTCGCGTTGCCGGCGGTCGAGGCCGCCTTTGGCGAGGCGGGAGCTGAGCGGGGCGAAGAAGAGCTCGTTGGCTTCGCCGGCGAGCTCGGTCCAGATCGGATCCCGAACGGCGGGAGCGGACGGGAGCTCGGTTTCGAGCGCGGGGACGGTCGCGGGGAAATAGACCGGCATCAGCTCAGTCAGCGACGTCTGGTTGGCGAGCCCGGGGAAGTGCTGGGCGTCGCGGAGGAAGTTGGGATCGCGCGGCGCAGGGCGCGACTGGCCGGCTCCGCCGGATCCGCTCTGCGAGCCGGTGATGGTCGCCTCGGCTTGTCCGTGGGCGAGCGGCGATGCGCCCAGGAGTGCGAGGACGGCGAGCGCGGAGGACTTGAGAATGGCGGACACGACGGGAGGAAATTCAGAGCGGCGGCGCGCGCAAGTCGAGCGCGCAGAGGTCGCCCCGGGCGCCCGCCGCCTGTGATGTGCGCCGACCAGACCTAGCCGAACAGGACACACACAACGGCGTCACACCGACGAAGCGGCGGGCGTTATTCCCGGGGCTAAACTCAGAAGCGGAACTCGACGCCGCCGCCGAAGGCGAGCAGGTCGGCCGTGCGCAGATTGGACCAGTTGCAATGCGCGGTCAGCGCGAGCTTGTCCGTGCATGAGTAGCGCAGCGCCAGTTCGCCGCCGAGGCGGAGGTTGACTTTGTCACTGTGGCGCAGGACGCGGAGATTCCTGCCCGGAACCGTCGGGCCCGGCCAGATGAACGCTCCGGCGTCGGCGCGATCGAGGATCACTGGGAGATCGTAGTAGACGTAGTCGGCGACCTCGACGTCGGTGTCGTCGGCGATGAGGAGGGGCGTGAGGGAGACGGCGAGGCGTTTGTGGTCGAGCATGCGAATGGGCAGCGCGACGGTGTAGAGATCGGTGCGCTGGCGATATTCGTAGGGTCGGACGTAGGGCAGGCTGACTTCGTCGCCGGGAAAGATCGCGGCGCTAGGCGCGAAGCGATACGAAGTGAAATCGCCAAGCGGGGTGTAGCGCAGTTCGAGCCGCAGGCGGGGCGAGAGTTCGTAGCCGACGGCCAAGGTGGGAACGACCTCGGGCTCATCGGACCGGGCGACCCAGCCGCGATCGCCGATGTTGGGCGTGCCGGAGAATTTCAGCCACGAGACGCGCGGCTCGAGATAAAAGGCGGCGTGCGCGAGGCACGGCGCGAGCAGGAGGGAGAGCAGGAGGAGGCGTTGCTTGATTGGCATGACGCGGCGCTATTTGCGTGCGGCGTGCCAAGGTGTGCGAGGGACGCTTGAAGTCCGCACCGCGGAAGTAGTTGCGGAAAAACGCGGGCGAAGCGACCGCTGACGCGTGACGGACGATTGGCTGAAAGCAGCCAGCCGTAATGGCGCTGCGCGCGGAGTGTTGGCTGCATTCGGCCAAGGCGCGGCCACGCGCTGGCATCGTGTCGGCGGCGATCAGAACAGCCGCGGGCCTCCGCTACTCGGTGGCCGCGTCGGTGCCGCCTTCGAGGCGATAGCGGAGAAATTGGCGCGTGACGCCGAGGCGGCGCGCGGCGGCGGAGACGTTGCCGCCGGTCTCGCGGAGCGCGTCGTCGATGAGCGCGGTGGTGACGGCGTCGAGTGAGAAACCGGATTCAGGCAAGCGCCAGGAGGGGTTGCGCCAGTCGTGGAGCGATGCGTCGGTCGCGGAGGCGGAAGTGTTCGGCTCGGCGAAGTGCGCGAAGTCGAGCGGGGCGCCGGTTTGGCCGAAGATCACGGCGCGCTCGATCTCATGGGCGAGTTCGCGGACGTTGCCGGGCCAGCGCTGGGCCTGGAGGCGACGGGCGCCGTCGTCGGAAATCGTGAGCGGGCGCAGGCGGTGGCGTTTCGCGGTGGCGGCGAGGAGTTGGCGCGCGAGGGCGACGATGTCGGCGCCGCGGTCGCGCAGAGGCGGCAGCGTGACGTGCAGGAGATTGAGGCGCTGGTAGAGGTCGTCGCGGAAGGCGCCGGTCTCGGCGAGGGCGCGCAGCGGGCGGTTGCTGGCGGCGATGAGGCGCGCGTCGATGGCGGTTTCCTTGTTCGAGCCGAGGCGGCGGATGCGGCCGTCCTCGATCGCGACGAGCACTTTCGCCTGGATCGCGAGCGAGAGGGACGCGATTTCGTCGAGGAAGAGCGTGCCGCCGTCGGCGGCTTCGAAGAGGCCGGTGCGGGCGGTGCGGGCGTCGGTGAACGCGCCGCGCTCGTGGCCGAAGAGTTCGGACTCGGCGAGTTGCTCGGGTAATGCGGCGCAGTTGACGGCGATGAACGGCTCGGCGGCGCGCGGGCCGTGGCGGTGCAGCCAGCGGGCGAGGGCGGTTTTGCCGGTGCCGGTTTCGCCTTCGATGAGCACGGGCGGCAAGCGGCGCTCGAGGCGGCGTTCGGCGGCGAGGATGGTGTCGAGCTGGCGGCGGACGGCGTCGAGGCTGTGGCCGAAGAAGAGTTCCGCGCCGTCGGCGCCGGTGGAGTTCTGGTGCTCGGTGCGGCGCGCCGCGGTGCGTTGCTGGCGGCAGCGCAGGAAGGCGACGGGCAGCGCCTCGGGTTCGAACGGTTTCGTGAGGTAGTCGCCCGCGCCGAGCCGCATCGCCTCGACGGCCTGCGGGATGCCGCCGAATGCGGTCATGACGACGACGCCGGTGTTTTCCGAAAACGCGCCCTCGCGCAGCAGCATGAGCGCGTCGCCGTCGGGCAGGTGCAGATCGACGAGCGCGAAGTCAAAGCTCAGGTCGCGCAGGAGTCGGCGCGCTTCGGCGAGGTTGGTGGCTTCGGAGACTTCACCGCCGAGCGCACGCAGCGTCGCGACGAGCCGACGGCGGAGCGCGGGGTCGTCTTCGAGGAGCAGGATCTCGCGGCGGGCGAGGGGGAGAGCGTCGGTGGGCATCGCAGAAGAAGCAAACCGCAGTGAGGCGAGCCGACCGTTGGATGCAAGAGCGTCTCGCTACCGCTTATTTGGCCTCTCTGGATATCGCCGAATGCGTTGTCTGAGCTTCTAGCGAGACGTCATGCCAGAGGCGGTAGCCAGCCAACGCTAGCGCGAGCAGCGAGACGACAAATGCAGCGACGCTCATGCGGTAGGTTCGCCTCTGGAATTCCTCAGAAATTCTGATTTGAAGCAGGTGGCGAAGAACGTCGGCGCGCCGAGCGTTTCTCTTTACGTTTGAATCGTCGAGCGGCTTGCACTCAGCCGCTGCGAGCAACAGGCGCTCAAGTTCTTTTCGATCGGCCCCCAATACACTTCCTGTCGAGAAGACTGCGTTTAGGCGATCGTGTTCGATAATGGATCTGTCTGCGGACACAGGTGGACTGTTGAGAGTTACGGCACCGTGAAATCGAGCATGCGCTTCTGGCGGTCGACGCGGAGGATCGTGACTTCGATCGTGCGGCCGAGTTCGAATTTGCGCTTCGTCTTGCGGCCGATGAACGCGGTGCCGCTCGGGTTGAGTTGGTAGAAGTCGTCTTGCAGCGACGAGATCGGGACGAGGCCGAAGGCGCCGGCGGCGGCGAGTTCGACGAAGAAGCCGTGGTTGCGGACGTCGGTGATGACGGCCTTGAAGCGCGTTTTCTTTTTCTTCTCCACTTCGCGCTCGAAGAATTCGGCGAGCTTCACCTTCACGGAGTCGCGCTCGGCTTCGGTGCTGTTGATCTCGGTGAGCGAGAGGTGTTCGGCGAGCGCCTCGGCGCGGGCGATGTTGTAGCCGGCGCTATTCGGTCCGGCCGGGTAACCCTCGAACTTCACGAGGTAGTGCTCGAAGACGCGGTGGACGACGAGGTCGGAGTAGCGGCGGATCGGCGAGGTGAAGTGCGTGTAGTCCTGCTTCGCGAGGCCGAAGTGGCCGTCGGGCTTGGCGCGGTAGCAGGCTTTGCGCATCGAGCGGAGCACCTGGACGCGAAGCAGGTGACCTTGCGGGTGGTCTTTCAAGAGCGCGAGGAGCTTCACGAGTTCTTCGCGTTTGTTGAGATCGCCGACCTTGATGCCTTGCCCCAGGAGCTCGCGGCGGAGGTCGTCGAGGCGTTGCTCGTCGGGGTCGTCGTGGACGCGGTAGAGCGACGGGAGGTTCTGCTCGCGCGTGAGCCGGGCGACGGCCTCGTTGGCGAGGAGCATGAACTCCTCGATGAGTTGGTGGCTCTCGTCGTTCTCGATTTTTTCGATGCGGTCGGCGTAGCCCTGCTCGTCGACGAAGATTTTCGTCTCGGGCATGTCGAGGTCGAGCGAGCCGTGGCGGAAGCGGTCGGCGCGGAGTTTGCGCGCGATGGCCCAGAGCTGGCGGGTCCATTTCTGGAGATTGCGCAGTTCGTCGTCGCTGAGGGAACTGAGCAGGCGGCCGGTGGAGCCGGTCTGGTGCTTGGGCGGGACGGGCAGGCGGCGGAGTGCGTCGAGGCTGTCCTCGAACATGAGCGCGTAGGCCTGCTTGTAGGTCAGGCGCTTGAGGGAGCGGATGACGGTGTTGGCGAAATCGGTCTGCTTGAGGCGGCCGTTGGGCGCGAAGGTGAAGATGGCGGCCTTGGTGAGGCGGTCCTGCGCTTCGACGAGCGAGCAGAGGCCGTTGGAGAGTTTTTCGGGGAGCATCGGCACGACGGTGCCGACGAGGTAGGTGGAGTTGCCGCGTTGCTGGGCCTCGCGATCGAGCGCGGAGCCGGCGCGGACGTAGGTGCTGACGTCGGCGATGTGCACGCCGATGCGGAGGTCGCCGTTGGGGAGGTGTTCGAGCGAGAGCGCGTCGTCGAAGTCCTTGGCGTCGTCGGGGTCGATGGTGAACGTGGGAACGGAGCGGAAATCGATGCGGCCGCGCAGCTCCTGCAGGCGCACCTCGGGCGGGATGGCGGCGGCCTCGCGGACGACCTCGGGCGGAAACGCGGGCGAGAGGTTGTATTTGTGGAAGATGGCGGCGAGCTCGGCGCGCGGCTCGAAGGCGCGGCCGAGTTTTTCCACGATCTCGCCGGCGGGGCTGCGGTCGCGCTCCTTCCACTCGGCGATGCGGACGACGACCTTGTCGCCGACGGCGGGCATGGGGCGGAGCTTCGACTGGAGCGGGTCGCCGACGATGATGTCGTGCGGGATGCGCGGGTCGTCGGGCAGGACGTAGAAATAGGTGCGGCCGCGGTGGAGCGTGCCGGTGGTTGTGTCGTTGGCGCGCGAGAGGATTTCGATGACGCGACCGGCGCGCTCGTCGGGCTTGAGGAAGCGGAACTGGTCGCGCTCGCGGCCGGTGATGAGGCGCACGACCACGGTGTCGCCGTGGAGGGCGACGCCGGTGTTTTCGGCGGCGATCTGGATGGCGGGCTCCTTGTCGGGCGAGTTGACCTTGCCCTCGGGGATGACGATGGCGGAGCCGGTTTGGCGGAAGCTGATGCGACCGGTGATGAGATCGGCCTCCTGCGGGAGGCAGAGGCGGTCGCCTTTGACGAGGACGATGCGACCGGTGCGGATGAGATCGCGGACCACGCGAGCGAGTTCGCGGCGGTCCTTGGTGGGGAGGCGCAGCTCGCGGCTGAGGCGTTCGAGGGAGGTCGGGACGTAGTCGCGGCGACCGAGGTGGGAGAGAAGTGTTTCCCGGAAATTCATGGGGATGGAGGCGAGGTCCGGCGCGCAGAGAAGCGGCGCATCGCGGGCTCGCAAACGAGGAACAACGTGCGTGAGCCACGCGTGGATGCAACCGGGTAATTTTTCCGGGTGCCGACTTTACTCGCGGGCGCTTCGTGCTACGGGTGCGGAGTGGCCCACACGATTGTCTGGTTCCGTCAGGATCTGCGGTTGCAGGACAACCCGGCGCTGCTCGCGGCGGTGCAGCGCGGCGCGGTGCTGCCCGTCTACATTCTCGACGAGGCGGGCGAGGGGCGCTGGCCGATGGGGGGCGCGTCGCGATGGTGGCTGCATCACTCGCTGGCGGAACTTGGCGCGGCGTTGCGGGAGCGTGGGGCGCCGCTCGTGCTCGCGCGCGGCGAGAGTGGCGCGGTGTTGCGGGCGTTGGTGAAGCAGAGCGGGGCAGACGCCGTTTACTGGAATCGCCGCTACGAACCCGCGGCGATCGCGCGCGATGCGACGATCAAGGCAGAGCTGTGCGCCGCCGGCGTGGACGCGAAGAGCTTCGCGGCGTCGGTGCTGTTCGAGCCGCACACGGTGAAGAACAAGTCTGGCGGGCCGTTTCAGGTTTTCACGCCCTTCTGGAAACACTGCCTGACCCTCGACGTGCCGGAGCCGGTGAAACTGTCTGCGGGGAAGTTCGCGGGACCGCCGAAGCCTGTGCGATCGCTCGAATTGGGCGAAATCGGCCTGTTGCCCGCGATCCCGTGGGATGCGGGATTTCGCGACGCGTGGGAGCCGGGCGAAGCGGGCGCGGCGAAGCGGTTGACGAAATTTGTGAGCGACGCGATGGAGCGCTACGCGGACGAACGCAATTTGCCGGATCGCGAAGGCACGTCGGCGCTGTCGCCGCATCTGCATTTCGGTGAGATCAGTCCGCGACAGATTTGGAGCGCGGTGCGCGCCTTGAGCAGGGACAGCGGGGTGTTCCCCGCGAGTCGCGGTGCGCAGGTTTTCCTCAGCGAGGTCGGCTGGCGCGAGTTTGCGTATCACCTGCTGTTTCATTTTCCGCACACCGTGGAGGCGCCGTTGCGTGCGGAGTTCGCGGCGTTCCCCTGGCGGAAGGACGCAGCGCAGTTGCGCGCGTGGCAGCGTGGTCGGACGGGTTATCCGATCGTGGACGCCGGCATGCGGCAGTTGTGGACGACCGGGTGGATGCACAACCGCGTGCGCATGATCGTGGCGTCGTTCCTCGTGAAGCACCTGCGGCTGTCCTGGCAGGAAGGCGCGGCGTGGTTCTGGGATACGCTGGTGGATGCCGATCTTGCGGCGAACACGTTGGGCTGGCAATGGACGGCGGGCTGCGGTGCGGACGCGGCGCCGTATTTCCGCATCTTCAACCCGATCCTGCAGGGCGCTAAATTCGACGCGAACGGAGACTACGTGCGGCGTTGGGTGCCGGAGTTGGCGAGATTGCCGGCGGAGTTCATTCACGCGCCATGGGAGGCGCCGCCGCTGGAACTCAGTGCGGCTGGAGTGGTGCTCGGGAAAACCTATCCGAAACCGCTGGTCGACCACGGTGAGGCACGCGCGGCGGCTTTGGCGGCTTTGCAGACGCTTCGGAATGGTTGAGTCGATTCCGGCGGGGACGGACGCGCCGTTGCGGGCAGAAAATTCGGGGCTTCCCAAGCCCCCTCGGAGATGTATGGTGTCGACCTTTTATATGCAGAAGACACTCATCATCTTTAAGCCGGATTGCATGGAAAAGCGCCTCGTCGGCACCGTGCTCCAGCGTTTCGAAGCGGCTGGCTTCGAGATCATCGGCGCCAAGCTCACGAGCCTCACGCCGGCACAGCTGCGCGAGCACTATGCGCATGTCGCCAGCAAGCCGTTCTACCCGGAAATCGAGGGCTTCATGAGCTCCCGTCCGGTTGTCGTGATGGCCTTGAAGGGCGAAAACATCGTCGCGCGCGTGCGCGACCTGCTCGGGCCGACCGACTCCCGCAAGGCCGCCAAGGGCACGATCCGTGGCGATTTCGGCACCGAAATGATGAAGAACGTGGTTCACGCGTCCGACTCCGAGGAAAACGGCCGCATCGAGATCGCCCGTTTCTTCAAGCCCGAGGAAATCCTCGGCTGAACGCGGTCGCGAATCTGAATACTTGACGACTGCGGGACGGGTCCGCTTAGTTCGCCCCTCTCGCAGTTTTGCCCTCATCGTCTAGCGGCTAGGACGGGGCCCTCTCAAGGCCCAAACCGGGGTTCGATTCCCCGTGAGGGCGCCAAATTTCGATCGGAAATTGGCGCGGTGACGACCGGTTCATACGGCAGTCACATGCATCCGACAAAAAACCGCCCGCAATCAGGGCGGTTTTCGCTTTTGTGGGGTGAAAGCAAAAGCGCGCTTCGACTGAGGCTTTCCCCGCGCGGCGAGATCAGCGGATCGGGCGGACGTCACGTCGGGTTGAATTGCGAGCGCGGTCGGTTTTGGGGCCGCTGAACTCGAGCGCGACGCCGTCGCCTTCAGCAGGAGCGCGCAAAGGTGAATCTATTGTTGTCCGCAAGCGGATGGCCGGCGAACGCTTTGGCCCAGCAGCGTCGCCGCCGCGGGGAATGCCTTCGCCTTTACCGAGCGGAGAATTAAACTTCGGCCTTGGCTGAGGCCTGATGCAGACCGCATCGCGCGAGCCGACCAAACATGAGAAACGACTACATTCAAAGCGCTGCCGAGGTGATCAGCGACCCCTACATCCTCGTCAATGTGGTCTCCCGCCGCGTGAAGCAACTGCGCCGAGGGGCTCGTCCGCTGATCTCCTCGCTGGAAAAACTTTCGCTCGAGGACATCGCGTTGCGCGAAATCGCGGAGCGAAAGATTTCCTACGAAATCGCCACGGCCGAGGAACTGCGGGTCCCGACTCCTCCCGTTCGCGCTCCAGGCATCGCGTCCGGAACGATGGGGCGTCCGGGATTCGGCGGACACAATGTGCTGGTCGGGGCCAAACAACGAACGGCATGACGGAGACGCTCCAACTGACGGTCGGCGGATCGCCGCCGGTTGCCCGCGAGGAATCGGAGCGACCGCCACGCTGTCGGGTGAGTTTGCGCCACTATCGGCGGGCGACGGCACCGTTCGTCCCGTCGGTCGCCGCGATCGCGGGTGCGCTCGATATCTATCTCGACGGCCGGAGACACGGCGACGTCCTGCGCATGCTCTTTGGGCTTTCGGTGCTGCGAAGCGCGGGCGCGGACCAGATGGACGCGGCGCTCACGGCCCGGAACGTCACGATCGGTGCCGATGTGCCGCCTCAAGCGGTGGCGAGCGTGGCGCCGCCGACCATCCTTTTATGAACGAACAAATCTTGCTGCCGCGCACGGTGCGCACGCTGGATCGCTTTGGCGGAGCGAGCCGGTGCCTGTTGCGCCTGTGGGAGAACGAAGGCCATCTCAGTCCGTCAGAGGAAGACTATCTGAACCGGTTCGAAGGACAGTTTCCACATTGGGAAACGCGACCGGGCGAACTGGACGTGGGCTCGCTGGCAGTCGTGGCGCGCGCGCTCGGATTGGGCGAGGAGTTCAAAGTCACCGGCGACTACGATGCGGTGCTCCTTGCGCACCGCGGCGGCGACGCCGTGCTCGTCGCGATGGACAAGGCGCTCCGTCCGACCAACGAACGTTCGGATACGCTGCTGCAATTCACGGTGCTGGAGCAAATCGACGAAGAAGGTTTCCGGGTCTGGTGTCCGTTCGAGAGTGGCGCGTCCGATGTGTTGCCGAGAGCGGATCGTCGATCGTGGGACCGCCGTCACACCGTGGCGTTCGTCCTCCACCGGACTCCCGCTGCGTCGGGCAACTGATCTGTCGCCGACCACTTATGCAAAAAACCAAAAAGTCCGTCGCGAAGCGCTTTAAGATCACTGCCCGAGGCAAGATGCTCCGCCGCACGCCTGGTTTCCGTCACTTGCTGGCCAACAAGAGCACGCGCGCCAAGCGAAGAGCGAGCCGGGACAAGCCCGTGGCGCCGGGCCACGCCGCGCCGCTGCTCATGTGCCTGCCATTCGGTCTGCGGTGAGCGGGCCCTGCGTGCAATCGGCGCGCGGCGATCGATGCGACGCGGCGGAGAGCGTTGGCGGTTTGTGGTGACGGGCGACACGCTTGCCAGTGAGTGCGGGCTCGGGCTTTCTCGCGGCCGATGCGATGGATTTTTCTTCTGTGCGCGCTGACGGCGACGGTTTCGGCGGCGGATTTCCGGCCCGTGTTGCTTGAGCACGCGAAACGTTATCCGCAACTCGAGCCGCAGGATTGCTACAAGCTGCTCTTTCAAGCGGTGCTCGGCGCTGAACACGCGGTGGCCGATGAGGCGGGAGCGCGGAAGTGGATGGAGAACGAACTCGCGTCGCTCGGTGACGGCCCGGATGAGCCGCTCGTCGATCCCATCGCGCCGGACGGCGCGTTGGCGCGCGTGCATTTGCGGCCGTTCGTGGCGCGGGGCGGCGATGCGGCGAAGCTGGTGCGCGCCTTCGTCGCCACCGCGCAGCGCAAGTTCGGCACGCGTGACCAGCTGGCGGAGGCGTGGAATCAGGTCGTGACGCTGGCGGAGGAGAAACGCCTGCCATTCACGGCGGCCGCCGCGCGGGAGTTTGGCGACAAGATGCGCACCGCCGGCTGGCCGGCGGTGCATCATTCGAAGGCGTTCGGCGCGGCGCATCGGCCGGCCTATCGCGTCATCGCGTGGGAGTTGCTGAGCGGCGTCGTTCCGCCGGAGCGTTGAGGTCGGCCGAACTCGGCGCCGCGATCACTCGCGATTCTTGAACCACACGTAGGTCGTGGAGCTGATGCCCATCAGCGCGAAGGTTTGCGGATCGAAGTTCGGCAATTTGAGCGACGTCCAAGTGTCGAAGACGTAGATCGCGGCGAGCACGAGGGTCCACATGACCATTTGCACGCGGTGGAGGTTGGCACCTTTGGTGTCGCTGATGAGGTCGTCGACCAGGCCGACGTGGCGCTGCGGCGCAACGGCCACGGCGGCGACGACCGGTGCCGGGGCAGCGGGTTTCGGGTCGCCGGCGGCGGCGGACGCGAGCGTCGTTACGCTGCTGATGCCGAGCAACGCGACGGCGGTGCCATTGAGGATGCCGTTGGTCTGGCCGGTGATCAGGTAGAGCAGGATGAAGCTGACGCCGATGAGCACCATCCAGAGGGCGAGTTGCACGCGCGCGAGGCTGAAGGGGCGATCGGTCGGGGCGAGCGTGGGCTCATCGTCGCGCAGGACGCCGGTTTTCCAGCCCGTGAACCAAACGCCGACGACCACGATGAGCGCGATGATGGCGAATGCGATGAGGCGGAACGGATGGACGAGCCCGAAGAGCATCAGCGCGGGAGCGGTGCCAAGCGGTTTGAGCGGTTGGCCGGCGAATTCAAGTGAGATCGCCGCGTCTGCGGAGCCGAAGCGATCGGGCGCGAGCGCGTTGATCGCGACGCTGTCGAGCTCGCCCGGGCCCGCCGGTTTCGCGGCCGGGCGGATGATCGCGAAGCGGTAGTGTCCCGCTTCAGCGGCCGGGTAGATGCGGTCGATGCCCACGGGCACGCCGTTGATCCGCAGCGTCCATTTTGAAGCGTTCAGCCAGTCGGGGTTTGCGGGGCCACCCAGCTGGATGTCCACGAAATCGCCCCAACTCCGCATGTTGGTGGTGTCATGTGTGGCGAGCGTGAATTCGCCTGCGCCGGGTTGGATGGTGGGACCGGCGGCGTGCGCGAGGTGAGCGAGCGCGATGGCAAACGTGAACAGGAGGATTTTTTTCAGGGTGTTCATGGCGGGGATCGTGGATTGGAACGGGGAAAGTGGGGTGAAACTTTCAGCGCACACGCCGAAACGGAACCTGCTCAGTAGAACACGTTGCGATCGAGGGAGCGATACTGGATGGCTTCGAGGAGGTGCGGGGCGGCGATTTTCTCGGCGCCGGCGAGGTCGGCGATGGTCCGGGCGACTTTCAGGATGCGGTCGTAGGCGCGGGCGCTGAGGGCGAGCTGTTCCATGGCTTGCTGGAGCAGGTCGCCGAGCGAGGAATCGAGGTGGCAATGGCGCTTGATGTGCGTCTGCGACATGCGCGCGTTGGCGGTGACGCGGGAGTCTTGGAAGCGAGCGCGTTGCACGGCGCGGGCCGTCTCGACGCGGGTGCGGATGGCGGCGGAAGTTTCGCCGGCTTGGTCGTTGCGCAGCTCAGTGAGCGACAGCGCGGGCGCTTCGATGTGGATGTCGATGCGATCGAGCAGCGGACCGCTCACGCGATTGCGGTAGCGTTGGATTTGCGACGGCGCGCAGCGGCATTCGTGCTTCGGATCGCCGAGATAGCCGCAAGGGCAGGGGTTCATCGCCGCGACGAGCATGAAGTGGCAGGGCAGGGTGATCTTGCCGGCGCTGCGGGAGATTTGGACGGTGCCGTCCTCGAGCGGTTGGCGCAGGACTTCGAGGGCCGAGCGCTTGAACTCGGGCAGCTCGTCGAGGAAGAGCACGCCGTGGTGCGCGAGGGAGATTTCGCCGGGGCCGGGCACTGCGCCGCCACCGAGCAGGCCGACGTCGGAGATGGTGTGGTGCGGCGCCCGGGCGGGGCGTTCGAGGAAGCGCACTTCGCCGTTGAGCGTGGCGCCGGCGGCGCTGTGGATGCGGAGGATCTCGAGATACTCGTCGAGCGTGGGCTGCGGCATGATCGTCGGCACGCGTTTCGCGATCATGGATTTCCCGGAGCCGGGCGGCCCGATCATCAGGAGATTGTGTCCGCCGGCGACAGCGACTTCGACGGCGCGGCGGACGGCGTGCTGGCCTTTGATCTCCGAGAAATCGAGGTGCGTGTCGCTCGCGGCGGCGGCGCGGCTGGGCTGGCGCGGGGCGACGGGGAGGAGTTTGGCTTCGCCGGCGAGGAAGCTCGCGGCTTCGTCGAGCGATTTGACGGCGTAGACTTGGATGCCTTCGACGAGGGCGGCTTCGTCGGCGGTGATGGGCGGGAGGAGCAGGGTGCGCTTGCCGGACTGGCGGGCGAGGACGGCGAGGGCGAGGCCGCCGCGGACGGCGCGCGTGGCGCCGGAGAGGCTGAGTTCGCCGGCGATGAGGAAGTCGTCGAGGCGCTCGTTCTTGAGTTTGCCGTCGGCGACGAGGATGCCGAGGGCGATGGGGAGATCGTAGAGCGCGCCTTCCTTGCGCAGGCCGCCGGGCGCGAGGTTGATGGTCGTGCGCGTGCGCGGCATGCGGAAGCCGGAGTTGCTGAGCGCGGAGAAGACGCGGTCGTCCGACTCCTTGACGGCGGCGTCGGGGAGGCCGACGAGGATGAGTTTCGGTTCACCGGTTTCGCCGGTGTTGACTTCGACGGACACGGGGACGGCGTCGATCCCGACCAGGGCGGCCGAGCAGATCGTGGCAAGCATTCAGCAGGCGGAGAGCGGAGCTAGGTGGTTACCAATCCCAGCTGGGCGCGGCGGCGGACTTCAGCGATGTTGTCCTCGATGGCCTGCAAGTAGGGATTGGTTTGGCCCGTGAATGTAAGGTAGCGATGAACGGCGTCGGTCTCGGTGTCGAGCATCGGGCGCACGAATTTCTCCCAGAAGTCCGGCGTCTTGGTCTTCAGCTCGTGGACGGTGCGATACGGACGGCTCTCGGGCGGCACGCCCTCGTGGTCGAAGGCCTCGGCGAATTCTGCGAAGAGGTAGTCGAGCTTGTCCGCATAGTCGGGCGCGCACATTTGCGAGAGGTAGTCGGCGGTGACCAGCAGGCAGGTCATGCGGCGCACCGTGGCGTTGCGGAATTTTTGCGTGCTGATGCGATTGCGCGGACCGGTGCAGCTGATCGCCGCGCAGACGTCGTCGAGTTCGTCGGGTTGAACGCCGAGGGCGGGCAGGTAGGCGCGCGCGAAATCGCAGCTGCGGCGCTCGTGGACCATCGTGTATTTCGCCCCCGTGCCATCGGTGTCGCCGGCGAGCTTCAGAAAGCCGCTGTCGTGCAGGAGCGCGGCGACGACGGTGAGTTCGGCGGCGCGTTGACCGAACTCCGGCAGTGCGTTCGCGCGGCGCTGGCCCGCAATCAGATCGGCGGTGCAAACGGTGGCTTGCAGCGTGTGGCCGAGATCGTGGTAGCGCATGTCGATCGCGAGATAGCCGGAGCGGTTGCCCCAGAACGCGGCGGTGACATCGGCGAGGACGCGCTCGATCAAGGCGTGGCTCGAGGCCCAGCCCAGCGCGCCGAAGACGGTCTTCAAGTGGGTGGCGGTCGCGCCAGGGTCTTTGGCAACGATGGCGGTGGGGAGGGCCATGCGGGTGAACTCGAAATAGGGTTTGCCCCTCATGCAGCAAGCGCATTTGTTTCGCCGTTCACGCATGGCCCAACGTGGCAATTTGATCGTCGGCCTGACCGGCGGGATGGGATGCGGCAAATCCACCGCCGCTGCATTGTTCGCTGAGCTCGGCTTCCGCCGGCTCGATGCGGATCGGACCGTGCACGAAGTGCTGCTGCCGAGCGCGGAGGTCGTGACGGCGTTGCGGGAGAGGTTTGGCGACGGAATCCTGGGGGCGGACGGCGCGGTCGACCGCGCGAAGCTCGGGGCCGTGGTCTTCGGCGATGCGGAGGCGCTGGCATGGCTGGAGAACCTGCTCCACCCGCGGCTACGGGCGCATTGGGACGGGATTTACGCCGCGGCACAGGACGAGAAGTTCATTGTCGAAGTGCCGTTGCTCTTCGAGAAACAGCTCCAGAATAGGTTTGATTTCACGGTCTGCGTAACCACATCCTCCGACCTGCAACTTAGGCGGCTGGAGCAACGTGGTGTCTCCCCTGAGATCGCCCGCCAGCGCCTCGCCAAGCAGCTGCCCCTGGCCCGAAGATGCGAGTTGGCTGATTTCGTTCTCCTCAACGACGGCACCCTTTCATTTTTGCGCGAGCAAGTCAGCGAACTGGCCCGTCGCCTTTCCCTCATCCACTCTCACTGACCCGCCATAACACGATGGCCCTCCCTCCGAAGTCCGACGAGGACACTCCCAGCTCAGCGCCCGAAGGCGGCGAAGCTCCCAAGAAACGCACGCGCACCCGTTCGCGCCTCTATCGCTCGAAGAAAGCGGCGAGCGCCGATGCGGGTGAAGCTCCGGCGGCCCCGGTCGCGGAAAAATCCGCCCCTGCTCCTGCGCCGGTGCAGACCGAGTTTGTTCCCGAGCCGCGCCGTGAGGAACCGCCTCCGGCTCCTGCGCCCGAACGCCGCGAGCGCGCCGAAGAGCGTGCTCCTGCGCAAGAGGAAGTGCGCGAGACTCCGCCCGCTCCCGCCCCTGCGCCAAGCGGTGGCGAAGATTCCGGTGCCGGCCAACCGCCCGCGCAGGCTGACAGCGCTGCGGGTGGCGGCGACAGTTACAGCGGCGACCAGCAGCAAGGTGGCCAGCAACACGGCGGCGGTGGTGGTGGCGGTAAATTCAACCGCTGGCGCGACAAAAAATTCCGCGGCGGCAAATGGGAAAAACACCGCGGCGGTGGCGGGCAGGGCGGCGGCAACGGCGGCCAGCCCAAGCACCCCCAGCAACCGCCTCCGCCGAAAGGCGAGATCTACTACGGCGAAATGCCCGATCCCGCGCGCTTCGCCGATCTCGCGGCGCTCGACACGCTCGCCGACGACATCGCCGCGAAGAAAGCCGACCCGATCTGGCTCAATGAACTTTACGCGCTCGGCCACGCGGAGCTGACGGCCAAGGCCCGCGAACTCGGCGCGAAGCTCGAAGGCGTGCCGAACCGCAAGCAACTCCTCAGCGCGATCTTCGCTGCCGCGGCAGAGCAGAAGATCCCGTTGCTCGACCAGGGCTGGATCGACCTCACCGATCGCGGCTTCGGCTTCGTCGTTCACGACTTCGTCAACTACCGCCTTTACCCCGAGAACGCGTTCCTGCCGGACGGCTTCGTCAAGAAGCTCGGCCTCAAGCGCGGCCATCAGGTCGAGGTGCAGGTGCAGGCGCCGCAAGGCAACGACCGTTGCCCGAGCGTCGTGCGCATCCGCAAGGTCATGGGCGGCACGCCCGAGGACATTTCGTCGATCAAGCCGTTCGAGGAACTCACGCCTTACTATCCGCTGAAGCGCA
This sequence comes from Opitutia bacterium, assembly GCA_016217545.1. Taxonomy (NCBI): domain Bacteria; kingdom Pseudomonadati; phylum Verrucomicrobiota; class Opitutia; species Opitutia bacterium. The sequence continues at coordinate 34,961 of JACRHT010000016.1, forward strand.
TCTGGCTCGAGTCGCAGGGCGCGAAGGACGTCTCCATGCGCATGGTCGACATCATCACGCCCGTCGGCTTCGGCCAGCGCGGCTTGATCGTCGCCCCGCCGCGCACCGGCAAGACCGTCCTGATGCAGAACATGGCGAACTCGATCGCGGCGAACTCGCCCGAGGCGAAGCTCATCATCCTGCTCATTGACGAGCGTCCCGAGGAAGTCACCGACTTCCGCCGCCACTGCAAGGGCGAGGTCGTCAGCTCGACCTTCGACGAGACACCGGAAAACCACGTCCACTGCGCCGAGATGGTGATCGAGAAGGCGCGGCGTCTCGTGGAGCACGGCGAACACGTCGTCATTCTGCTCGACTCCATCACGCGCCTCGCGCGCGCCTACAACGCACTCGCGTCGAACTCCGGCAAGATCATGTCCGGCGGTCTCGAGGCCACCGCGCTGCAAAAGCCGAAGCGTTTCTTCGGTTCCGCGCGCAACATCGAGGGCGCCGGCTCGCTCACGATCCTCGGCACCGCGCTCGTCGACACCGGCAGCCGCATGGACGAGATCATCTTCGAGGAGTTCAAGGGCACCGGCAACATGGAGCTCCACCTCGACCGCGACCTCGTCAACAAGCGCATCTTCCCCGCGCTCAACATCGACAAGTCCGGCACGCGCAAAGAGGAGCTCATCTATCACCCCGACGAGCTCGCGCGCATCTACTCGTTGCGCCGCGCCATGCAGGGCGTGCCGGCGGCCGATTCGATCGAGATGCTCATCCAGCGCCTCAAGAAGACGAAGACGAACGCCGAATTCCTGATGAGCCTCAATCGCTGACGCGCGCCCGCGCCGGTCAGCCCGCCCCGCTTGACCACCGCCGACGACTTCGTCCTGCAACTCGCCGTGGATCGCGGTCTCGTGGCCGCGGAAGCGGTGGACGCTGCGCGGCGCGTGGCGGCGGAGCACACGGATCTCACCACGGCGGTGCCGAACGTGCTCGAGTCGCTGTTCTCGAGCGGCGCGCTCGATCGCCGCGCGCTCGCCGAAGCCACCGCGCACGCGCTCGGCATGCCGTTCGTGGTCGTCGGGGAGCATCAAATCCCCGGCGACGTGCTCGCGACCATTCCGCGTTCGTTCGTGATGCGCCACGGCGTCTGCGCCGTGGCATTCGACGGTGATGCCGTGCAAGTCGCCGTTCCGGATCCGCTCGACGCGGACGTGCTCGACGGACTCTCGCACGTCTGCGACCGGCGCGTCACTCCCGTGGTCGCGGCGAGCGACGACCTCCAGCGGACCATCGCGCGCCACTACGGCCGCGAGTCTGACGAATTGGAGGACCTGACAGGCGGCGCGGGCGCATCGGCGGCCAGCGGCGAGTCGATCTCCGCCGCCGATCCCACCGCGAAGGACAGCGACGCGCCGATCATCCGCCTCGTTCACTCGATCATCCACGAGGCGGTGCGACGCCGCGCGTCGGACATCCATCTCGAGCCGCTGGAGCGTCGCTTCCGTGTGCGTTACCGGATCGACGGCGTGCTCGTGGAGGTCGACTCGCCGGCCAAGCGCCTGCAACTCGCGCTCATCTCGCGCGTGAAGATCATGGCGAACATCAGCATCGCCGAGAAGCGCGTGCCACAGGATGGACGCATCCAGATCATCCTTGGCGGCAAGCAGCTCGATTTGCGCGTCTCCTCGCTGCCCACGGCGCACGGCGAGAGCATCGTCATGCGCATCCTCGACAAGGAAGGCCTGCGCCTCGGTTTGCCGGAACTCGGCTTCTACGGAGACGACGAGACGGATTTTTCGAAACTCATCTCATCTCCCGATGGCATCCTGCTCGTCACCGGTCCAACCGGTTCGGGCAAGACGACGACGCTCTACGCGTGCCTCCATCACCTCAACAAGTCCGACCGCAAGATCATCACGGTCGAGGATCCGGTGGAGTATCAGCTGACGGGCATCAACCAAGTGCCGGTGCGCGCGGAGATCGGCATGACCTTCGCGTCCGCGCTGCGCGCGATGCTCCGGCAGGCGCCGAACATCGTCATGGTCGGCGAAATTCGCGATGCCGAGACCGCCGACATCGCCATCAACGCCTCGCTGACCGGTCACCTCGTCTTCAGCACGCTGCACACGAACGACGCCCCGAGCGCCGTCACGCGCCTGATCGACATCGGCGCCAAGCCGTTCCTCGTGGCGGCCTCGCTGCGCGCGACGATGGCGCAACGTCTCGTGCGGCGCGTCTGCCGCAACTGCGCGCGCGACTACACGCCAACGGCGCGCGAGCTGCTCGCGCTCGGAGCGACGCCGGAGCAGTTGAAGGGCGCGCGCTTCATGCGCGGTGCCGGTTGCGTGGAGTGCAACGGCACCGGTTACCGTGGGCGCATGGGCATTTTTGAGATCTTTTTGATCTCGGACGAAATCCGCGCGATGATCTATGAGAACGCGAGTGCCACGCAGTTGCGCGCCCGCGCCCGGCGAGACGGCATGCGCACTATCCGCGAGGACGGCGTCCGAAAAGTGCTCGCCGGTCTCACCACAATCGAGGAAGTTGTCTCCGTCACTGTCGGCGATATCGACTAAAAGTCCCTTCACGCCATGCCCTACGAAATGAATGACCTCCTGGAGCTGGTCGTTGATCAGAAATGCTCCGATCTCCACCTCCAGGTCGGCACGCCGCCCACGTTGCGCATGCGCGGCAGCATGACGCCGATCGACGGACCGGCGCTCACGCCGGCGGACACCGAGGGTCTCATGCTCTCGATCACGCCCGACAATCACGTGCAGAACGTGAAGCTGAACGGCGGCACCGACTTCGGCTTCGCGTATCTCGACAAGGCGCGTTTCCGCGTCTCCGTGCTCAAGGCGAAGGGCAACTACGGCATGGTCCTGCGCCAGATCCCGAACCAGCTCTTCGATCTCCGGCAAATCGGCCTGCCCGACAAGATCAAGGAACTGCTCTACCGCCCGCGTGGCCTGTTTCTCGTCACGGGACCGACCGGCTCCGGCAAGTCCACGACGCTCGCCTCGATGGTGAATTACATCAACGAGAACCGCGACGGACACATCATCACCATCGAGGACCCGATCGAGTATTACCACCCGCACAAGCGCTGCGTCGTCACCCAGCGCGAGATCGGGCAGGACGTGCCGAGCTTCTCCGAAGCCATCCGCCGCGCGCTGCGCCAGGATCCGGACGTGATTCTCGTCGGCGAATTGCGCGACCTCGAGACGATCGAAGCCGCCATCTCCGCGGCCGAGACGGGCCACCTCGTTTTCGGCACGCTGCACACGAACAGCGCCGCGAAAACCGTCGACCGCATCGTCGACGCGTTCCCCGCGAACATGAAGGAGATGATCCGCACGCAGCTCTCGACGTCGATCATCGGCGTCATCTCCCAGTCGCTCTGCAAAAAGAACGGCGGCGGGCGCATCGCGGCCTACGAGATCATGGTGAACACCTCGTCGATCGCCTCGCTCATTCGCGACAACAAGACCTTCCGCATCACCTCCGACATCCAGACCGGCGCCGCGCTCGGCATGATCACGCTCGACACGCACTTGCTCAGTCTCGTGAACCGCGAGCTGATCGATCCCGACGAAGCGGTGGAAAAGGCGCAGGATCCCGAGGCGATGAAGAACAAGCTCACCAGCATGGGCGTGAAGCTTCGCGCGGTGTGATTCCGGCCGCGCGATGTTCGAGGGCCACGACCAGTCCGTCTTCGATCTCCTCAGCGAGCGAAAGCTCGTCGAACGATCCCAGCTCGACCTCGCTTTCGAGGAGCATCGCGCCAGCGGCAAACCGCTCGCCAACGTCCTGCTCGAGCTGAATCTCGTTGAGCGCCCCGCACTCCTCGGTGCCGTGGCCGAGCACCTCGGGGCGGATTGCGCGCAGGAACTGCCGCCAAGCCTGCCCGGTGAGGCGCTCGCTCTCGTCGACGGCACGCTGGCGCGCGGCTACGGCGTGGCGCCGCTGACGGCGGACGTCACTTCGGTTTCGCTGCTCGCCGTCGATCCGTTCAACCCGCAGCTGGTGAGCGATCTCACCTTCGCACTCGAGCGCGATGTGCGCCTCGTGGTGGCCGATCCCGAACGTATCGCTTCGCTGATCCAGCAGCACTACGGTGACGAGGATGCCTCGCTCGACCAAGTGATCGGCGAAATGCAATCGCAGCTCGACGGCACCTCAACCGACGATGCCGACATCTCCGACGCTGACCTTGAGGAAATGGCCGGCCAGACGCCGATCATTCGCTTCGTGAACCTCGTGCTCAGCCAGGCGATCCGCGACAAGGCGTCGGACATCCACTTCGAGCCGTTCGAGCACGAATTCAAGATTCGCTATCGCATCGACGGCGCGCTCTACGAAATGGCGCCGCCGCCGAAGGCTCTCGCGATGCCGATCATCTCGCGCGTGAAGGTGCTCGCGAATCTCAACATCGCAGAGCGCCGCGTGCCGCAGGACGGCCGCATCAAACTCACCGTCGCAGGTCGCGCGGTGGACTTGCGCGTCTCGACGCTGCCGACGCAATTCGGCGAGAGCGTGGTGTTGCGCGTGCTCGATCAATCCGCCGTGCAGCTGAATCTCACGCAGCTCACGATGCCGGCGCCGATCGAGGAATCGGTGCGCGAAATCATCCAGCGGCCGAACGGCATCTTCGTCGTCACCGGTCCGACCGGCTCGGGCAAGACGACGACGCTCTACAGCTGCCTGAAGGAGCTGAATTCGCCCGACGTGAAGATTCTCACCGTCGAGGATCCGGTCGAATACGAGATCGATGGCATCATGCAGGTGCCGGTGAACTACTCCGCCGACCTCACCTTCGCGCGCGCGTTGCGGGCGTTTCTGCGTCAGGACCCGGACATCGTGATGGTCGGCGAAATCCGCGACCTAGAGACGGCGCAGATCGCGATTCAGGCTTCGCTCACGGGCCACCTCGTGCTGTCGACGCTGCACACCAACGACGCGCCCGGCGCCGTCACGCGGCTCGTCGACATGGGCATCGAACCGTTCCTGCTCGCGTCGACACTCGAGGCCGTGCTCGCACAGCGCCTCGTGCGGCGCATCTGTCCGGACTGCCGGACGCCCTACGAGCCGAGCGACGCCGTGTTGCGGCAGGCCGGCATCGAGCGCGTGCAATTGGCCGGGCGACCGTTCTACGAGGGCAGAGGCTGCGTCGCGTGTCACCACGGCGGCTATCGCGGGCGCTTGGGAATTTTCGAGATGCTGAAAATGACCGACGCAATGCGCGACCTCGTCGTCGCGGGCGCTTCGCTCGTGCAGCTCCGCCAGAAGGCGATCGAGCAGGGGATGCGGCCGCTGCGCGAGGCGGGCTTGGAAGCGATGCTCGCGGGCGAGACTTCGCTCGAGGAAGTGTTGAAATACATGTGACATGCCGCGCTTCGCCTACACCGCCCTCGATAGTCGCGGCGCCGAGAAATCCGGCCAGCTCGATGCGGTCTCATTGGAAAGCGCCACCGCCGCGCTGAAGGCGAAGGGACTTTTCCCGATCGACGTGAGCGCGACCTCGACGTCTGCCGCGACCACCAAGGTCGAGCCGGCCGCAGCCTCGCGCAAACCCGCGGTGAAACTTCCGACCGCGCCAGCTCCCGCCAAGAAGCCCGTGCGAACGCTCGACATGGACATCCGGCTGCCGTTCGTGCGTCCGGTGGCGGCGAAGGAGCTTTCGATTTTTACGCGGCAACTGGGCACGTTGTTGAAGGCGGGCATGCCACTGTTGCGCGGTCTCGAGGTGCTCGGCCGTGCGGAGAAGAACCGTGCCTTCCGCAGGATCATCGAGGCACTCGCGGAGGATATTCGCTCTGGCGGCACGCTCTCGGAGGCGATGGCGCGGCACGCGCAGGTCTTTGACCGGCTTTACGTGAACATGATCAAGGCCGGCGAGGCGGGCGGTGTGCTCGATGTGGTGCTCGATCGTTTGGCCAAGTTTCAGGAGAAGAGCTTGCAGCTGCGCGGCAAGGTGAAGGCGGCGATGGTTTACCCGCTGATCGTGATGACCGTCGCCGTGCTGATTCTCGCGGGTCTGCTCGTGTTCGTCGTGCCGAAGTTCAAGCAGATCTTCGCCGACCTGCTGAAGGGCGCGCCGTTGCCGCCGCTCACGCAGGCCGTGCTCGCGGCGAGCGAGGCGGTGCGGTCGCACTACCTCGTAGCGTTCGCGCTGCTCGTGGGGCTGTGGGTGGCGTTCAAGGCGTTCAAGAAGACGCCGCGCGGTGCGCAGCTGATCGACGGCTGGGTGGTGCGCGCCCCGATCTTCGGCGAACTCATCATGAAATCGCTCGTGGCCCGCTTCACGCGCACGCTCGGCACGCTGCTGTCGAGTGGCGTGCCGATCCTGCAGGCGATCACGATCACACGCGACACGACCGGCAACGCGCGGGTGGCAGCGGCGCTCGATGTCGTGCATGACCGGGTGAAGGAGGGCGACCCGGTGGCGAAGCCGCTGGAGAGCACGCAGGTCTTTCCAGCGATGGTCGCGAGCATGATCGAGGTCGGCGAGCACACCGGGCAATTGCCCGATATGCTCAACAAGGTGGCCGACATCTACGACGAAGAGGTCGACACGGCGGTCGCGGGACTGAGTTCGTTGATCGAGCCGCTGCTGATCGTCTTTCTGGCGCTCGTGGTCGGCACGATTGTCATCGCGCTGTTCCTGCCGATCATCCGGATCGTGCAGCTGCTGACGTGAGGAGCGATCAGCGCAAAGCTGTCAGCTTTCAGCTCAGGCCGCCTGGCGCCGGAGACTCAGCTGATCGCTGACGACTGATCGCTGACCGCGGTCCTTGGCTTCGTCAGCAGCAGCTGCGAGTTCAGGCCGAAGTGTTTCTCGGAAAACTCCTCGGGAGGATTCTCGCCGGCGTTTCGGAGGAGGCGTTGCACCATGCCCATCTTGGCGTCGAGGTCGTCGACCTTGGCGACGAAGACGGCTTCGGGGGTCGCGGCGATGACGGCCGCGCCCCACTCGAGTTCGCCTTGGTGTGAGAGCACGATGTGTTCGAGTCGCTCGAGCAGATCGGAGGCGAGTTTGCACTTCATGCCGGCTTTGCGGACGAGTTGGTAGCCGAGGACGACGTGGCCTTGGAGGAGGCCGCGGCGGCTCTTCGAGGTGACGAGGTCGCCTTGGTATTCGATGACTTTGCCGGTGTCGTGCACGAGCACACCGGCCATCGCGAGGTCAGCGTTCACTTCGGGATAGAGCGGCAGCAGCGCACGGGCGGCGCGGGCCATGTGCGTCGTGTGCTCGAGCAGGCCGTGGCGGTAGGCGTGGTGCATCGCGACGGCGGCGGGGGCGACGCGGAATTGCTCGCCGATGTCGTCGAAGACGGCCTGCACGGTCGCGCGGATTTCCGGGTGTTGGATCGAGGCGATGTGCTGCTGGAACTCGGTCCAAAGAGCTTCGGCGTCCTCGGGAGCGGTCTCGACGAGATTGGCGAGGACGGTGGAACCGGCGAGTTGGTCGGTGGAGATGGCTTCGGCGCGGAGCAGTTTCGGCGAGAACGCGTCGCGGTAGTAGTCGACCTCGGCCTCGACGCGGACCACGCCGCCGTCGCGGGTGGCAGAGAACAGTGCGAAGGCGGGCGCATCGCCCCAGACGTTGACGGAGAAGCTGCCCGTCTTGTCGCCGAGTTCGACGGAGAGGAAGGGGTTGCCGTTTTTGGCGGTCTTGGTCGTCACGCGGCGCACGAGCAGCACGCTGGCGAAGGTGTCGGAGCCGTTTTTGTCGAGCGCCTTGATGTCGCGCACGCAGAGCAGGGACGAGATGTCGGCCATGGGGAAACTCCAGCGAGGATGCGGTGGGTTGGCCATACTGATTTCGAGTTCGCTGGTCTCAGCGGTGGCGAAGGGGGATGTTTCAGGTGACAAGTTTCCAAGTAACAAGAGGCGAACCGAGGGGCGGGGTGTTCGTCCGGCTCCCGGGCACTTGTTCCTTGCTACTTGCTCCTTCGGCCCTTGGAACAAGGGCGTCATGGAGCTGAATCTTCATCCTCTCGCCACGAAGTGCTGTGTGTCCGGCCGCGAATTTGCCGAGGGCGACCGTGTCGTGTGCTATCTCGTGCGCGAGGCCGACGGTTTGACGGGGCGCCGTGACGCGCTCGAGAGCGAGGCCGCGAGCATGCAGGCGCCGGCGGAGATTTTCTGTCGCTGGGTGATCAGCTACAAGCCGCGCAAAGCGGGCGAGAATGCCGATCGCAACCTGAAGATGACGGCGGAGAATCTGTTCGTGACGCTGGCGGATCCGACGAACCCGCCGGACGAGACGAACACGCCGCTGCTGCAATTCCTCGCGCTCATGCTGGAGCGGAAAAAGATCCTGAAGCCGCGCGGGCAGACGCCGGATCGCGCGCGGAATGTTTTCGAGCACGCGCGCTCGCATCAGATGTATGAGATTCCGGTCGGCGACCTGAACGCGGAGTTTTTCCAGAAGATCCAAGGCCAGCTCGACGTGCTGGTCGGCTCGCCAAAGAAGAAGGCTGATCCTGCTCCGGTTTCCGCTCCCGCGTCGCCGAATGCGGGCGACGCACCGGCTTCGGATGCGTCAGCGCAGAGCTAAGGCTTCAACTCGACGCGCGGTGGTGCAGCGTGCTGCGCCGATCTTCTTGGCGGAGCGTAGCTGGTGGTCTTCGTGGCGATGGCCCAGAGCTGGCGGAGCGTGGCATGAGTCTCGGCGGACACGATGTAGTCGCCCTCGGTGAAGCGAACCTTGTTGTCGTGGGTGAGTGCCACCGAACAGAGGAGTTGGTTTTTCGAATAGAGCTTCAGCACGTAGTCGCTAGCGCAGAAACAGCGGGCATCGGGCTTGGCTTGGTCGGTGGCGAGAGCGGCGTCGAATGCGTCGAGCCAGGCGCGCTCTGTGACGAAGATCTTTGGCGCACCAAATTCGAAGACAGCGAGATCGGCTTGGCGGCAGCGGCCTGCGAGCGTCGCATAGCTTTCAGTCGGCCATCCGAGGGGAGGCGGTTTCGTTCTGGCAACATCTCCGGCTCGGAGTGCGACGGTCAACGCGGCGACGATCGTGGCGAGAAAGACGAAACGCATGGGGAGAGAGTCGACGTTGGCCCGGCGCCGAGCGGAGCGCAGGCTCGCGAGTCGCGGCGATGCGCGCAAAAGAAAAAGCCCGCGGGTTCCGCGGGCTTGGCATTGCAGCTTGTTCGACGCGTCAGGCTCCGACGAGCGTGACGTCCGGCTCGAAGGCGACTTGCAGGCGATAGACCTGGCCCGGGCGCATGATCAGCGGGTGATCGCGCACGAAGTTCTGCACGTAGTGCAGCTTGCCGTAGTTCGTCTTGAACTTCGGGTCGGCGGTCACGACCTCGGTCTCCTGCCACGCGGCGTGGAAGTCGTCCTTGATCACCTGGCAGCGGTGGCCGGCCGGTCCGAGGATCGGGGAGGTGTCGAGGCGGTATTTCGAGTGCGGCGTGCCGATGACGAGGCAGAGGCGGAATTTGTCGAGCTGCACCTGGTTCTTCACCGTGTAGGCGAACTCGGCGGAGATCTTGTTGCCGGAGAAATTCCACTGCACCTTCACGTTGCCGATGCCGCGGACGAGTTCTTCCTTCGTGTTGATCAGCTCGGGCTGCTCGTAGCGGAAGAAGAATGAGTTCTTCAGGCCGAGGCCGGTGACGCACTTCTGACCGTAGAAGGACGGCAGCGTCACGTTTTCGCCGAACGTCAGCTCAGGCTGCATGATCGGCAGGTAAACGTTGTTCGGCCAGTCGAAGACGCCGGGCGAGTGCGGGAAGGCGAGGCTGTCGGCCGTGGCGTTGCCGCCGGAGCTGACGAGCGGGAGCTGGAATTGCAGGCCGGACTCGGCGTCGCGGTAGAGGAAGAGGCCCTGCTCCTTGCGGTTCGACTTGTCGAAGATGACGAAGCGACCGGTTGTCTTCACGGGCTCGGCTTTGCCGGACTCCATCGTCATGTTGACGACCTTCGCGAGACGCGACCACTGGCAGAGGTAGCGCGCGGCGTCGAAGTTGGCCATGCGCGTGGTGTGCGTGGCGTAGGTCGTGCGCTCTTCGTCGCGGACGTCGAGGTAGCCGTGTTCTTGGTCGAGATAAGTCTGGAAGAAGAAATAGAACAGGCGGCGCAGGATGTCGAAATACTTGGGCTTCTGGTCTTCGGGTATCCAGCCGTCGCGGAGGCCCTGGAGGAGAAGGCTGATGCAGTGCATCTGGCCGTAGGCGCCGGCCGCCTTGCCGTAGGCCCAGCCGAGACCGTCCGCGCGGACGAGGTCGGGCATGAGCTTGATGTATTTCTCGGCGTAGGTGCGGAGGGTGGGGAGCTTGCGCTCGCGGAGAGCGGAGTTGGCGTGGAGCTGCAGCGCGGAGCGGACGAACACCAGCGTCATCACGCCGTAGAGATTGAAGTGTCCGCCGATGCCGGGCTCGGCGTCGTCGAAGAAACCATTGGAGCTGGTCTGCTCGATGCGCTCGACCATGCGCTCGATGAGGCGCGAGGTTTCGTCCTTCTTGGAGAGACCGAGCGAGAAGCGGCAGACGGCCTTGGCGACGTTAAAGGCCTGCCAGTAATTGTCGTAGTCGCTGCGGTGGAGGAGCTGCTTGTCGAGGCGCTGGCGGGTCTCGTCGACGAGGCGCTCCCAAACGGGATTGCGCTCCTTGGACGGGCCGAAGCAGAGGAGGCCGAGGGCGGCGTAGGCGAGGCCGTTTTCGCCGGCGGGCTCGGTGAAGGCCTGCGCAGTGATGCAGCGGGCGGCGAGGTCGATGAGGTCGTGACCCTTGAGCGTGGTCTCGCCGGTGGCGCGATAATACTCGCCGAGGGCGTAGGCGACGTGGCCGGGTTCGTCGGAGCGGGGATTCTCGCCGGCGATCGCGGTGATGGTGCCGTCGGCGTTGATCGAGTCGAGGTTATGGCCGAGCATCGAGCGGGCCATGTCGAGACATTGCTCGGAAAAGCTATTCATTCAGGAAGCGGGCAGATTGGTTGGGTTAGGAGAGGTGCGGCAAGGTCGGATTTGCGTCGTGACGTGAACGTCGCGGCTTACCTTGCGATGAGCTTGAGGAATTCGGCGTTGTTCTTGGTTTTCGAGAGACGCGCGACCATCGTGTCGGTGGCCTCCTCGATTTTTTGCTGAACGAGCGCGCGGCGGAAGAAGTGAATGCCTTCGAGGGCTTTCGGGTCGAGCAGGAGTTCTTCCTTGCGGGTGCCGGAGGATTGGACGTTCACGGCGGGCCAGATGCGCATCTCGGCGGCCTTGCGGTCGAGGACGAGCTCCATGTTGCCGGTGCCCTTGAACTCCTGGAAAATCACGTCGTCCATGCGGGAGCCGGTTTCGACGAGGATGGACGCTATGATCGTGAGCGAGCCGCCGTCTTCGGTGTTGCGGGCGGAGGCGAAGAGCTGGCGCGGTTTCTCGAGCGCACGGACATCCAAGCCGCCCGAGCCGGTGCGGCCGGAGTTGCGCTGGGTGTTGTAGGCGCGGGAGAGACGGGTGAGGGAGTCGACGAAGAGCACGACGTCCTTGCCGGCTTCGACGAGACGCTTGGCGCGCTCGATGCAGAGTTCGGCAATGCGGATGTGGTTCTCGACGGACTCGTCGTTGGACGACGCCCAGACTTCGGCCGGGACGCTGCGCTTGAAATCGGTGACTTCCTCGGGGCGTTCGTCGACGAGGAGGATCATGGCGTGACACTCGGGATGATTCTCGAGGACGCCGAGGGCCATGTCGCGGAGGAAGGTGGTCTTGCCCGTGCGGGGCGGTGCGACGATGAGGCCGCGCGTGCCCTTGCCGATGGGGCAGAAGAGGTCGACGACGCGCGTGGTCATGCGGCCGTCCTTCAGCTCGAGCTTCAGGTGCTCGTTGGGGGTGATCGTGAGGAGATTGGCGAATTCGACGACGCGGCGGCGCGCCTCAAGGTCCATACTGTCGACTTTCTCGATGAAGCGGACCTTCGGATTGGGGAAACGCGGATCGGGCGTGGCCTGCGCGGTGATCATCGAGCCCTGGCCGAGCTTGAAGCGGCGGATGAGTTCGCGCGGCACGAAAGGATCGGTCGGGCGCCGCTTGCCGAAGCGAGCGAGGTCGAGCAGCTGGCCGTTACGGCTGTTGTCGAGGTCGAGGATGCCTTCGACGCGAATTGAATTGTCCGGCTGTTGCGGGGGCTGCGCGGCCGGATTCTGTTCGGAAGCCTGCGACGCGGGTGCGTCGGGCTGTTGATCTTTTTCCATAGCAAAACGGGGAGTTCGGAGCTGCCGAGACTTGACCGCTAAATCCGTGGGAGCCATTTACTCCCTTCGTCGCTTCAACCCCAAAAGAGGAGAAACAAGTGTCGGACCAAACGATTACCTCAGTGTCCCGGGAGAGTAGAGTTTTCAAACCCTCAGCCGAGTTCAAGGGCCAGGCAAACCTTGGCAGCTTCGAAAATTACCGTAAGCTCTACGCCGAGTCTGTCAACGCCCCAGATAAATTCTGGGCCAAACAGGCTACCAGCCAGCTCGTCTGGCGGAAGCCTTTCAAGCAGGTGCTGCAATGGAAGGCACCCTTCGCCAAGTGGTTCGTGGGCGGAAAGTTGAACGTCTCCGAAAACTGCCTCGATCGCCACCTCGGCACCGTTCGCGAAAACAAGGCCGCGATCATCTTCGAAGGCGAGCCCGGTGACGTCCGCACGATCACTTATCGCCAGCTCTATTTCCACGTCTGCCGTTTCGCGCACGTGCTGGAAAACATGGGCATCAAGCCCGGCGACCGCATCGCCATCTACATGCCGATGATTCCCGAGGCCGTGATCGCGATGCTCGCTTGCGCGCGCGTCGGCGCGGTGCACACGGTCGTCTTCGGCGGCTTCTCGCCCGAGGCGCTCAAGGACCGCATCAACGACTGCAAAGCCAAGGTCGTCATCACCGCCGACGGCGGCTGGCGTCGCGGCAAGATCGTCGAGCTCAAGGCCAACGTCGACAAAGCCCTCGAAGGCGCGCCGACCGTCCAGTCCGTGCTCGTCGTCAAACGCACGGGCCACGACATCAACATCGTCGAGGGGCGCGACACCTGGTGGCGCGAAGCCTGGCAGGGCGCGCCGAATTTCCACGACGCGAAGGCCTTCGATTCCGAGCACCCGCTCTTCATCCTCTACACCTCCGGCTCGACCGGAAAACCGAAGGGCGTGCTCCACACCTCCGCCGGTTACCTGCTCGGCGCCAAACTCTCCTCGCAATACGTCTTCGATCTCAAGGACAGCGATCGCTACTTCTGCTCCGCCGACATCGGCTGGATCACCGGCCACAGCTACGTCGTTTACGGTCTGCTCTCGAACGGCTCGACCGTGTTCCTCTACGAAGGCGCGCCCAACCAGCCGGAGCCGGACCGCTTCTGGCAGATGATCGACCGCCACGGCATCACGATCCTCTACACCGCGCCGACCGCGATCCGCGCCTTCATGCGCTGGGGCGACAACTACGTCCTCCGCCATCGCCTCGACTCGCTGCGCCTGCTCGGCTCCGTCGGTGAGCCGATCAATCCCGAGGCGTGGATGTGGTATCACAAGATGATCGGCAAAAAGAAGTGCCCGATCGTCGACACATGGTGGCAGACCGAAACCGGCTCCATCATGATCACGCCGATTCCCGGCGTCACACCGACGAAGCCCGGCTCGGCCACGCTGCCGTTCTTCGGCGTCGCGCCGAAGGTCGTCGACAACGACGGCAAGGAAGTCCCGCGCAACAGCGGCGGCAAACTCGTCATCACCAAGCCGTGGCCCTCCATGCTCCGCACGCTCTGGGGTGACGACGAGCGCTTCAAGAAAGCCTACTATTCCGAGTTCCCGGACCACCCGGACTTCTACTTCACGGGCGACGGCGCCCGGCAGGACAAGGACGGTTATTTCTGGATCGTCGGCCGCATCGACGACGTCCTCAACGTCTCCGGCCACCGCATCGGCACCGCCGAAGTCGAGAGCGCGCTCGTCTCGCATCCGCACGTCGCCGAAGCCGCCGCCGTTGGTCGCCCCGACGAACTCAAGGGCCAGGCGCTCGTCGTCTTCGTCACGCTCAAGACCGGCCACGAGCCGACCGACGAACTCAAGGAAGTCCTCCGCGCGCACGTCGCGAAGGAGATCGGCGCCCTCGCGCGTCCCGACCAAGTCCGCTTCGCCGCGGGCCTGCCGAAGACGCGCTCCGGAAAAATCATGCGGCGCCTCCTCAAGGAGCTCGCCACGTCCGGCGAGATCAAAGGCGACACCACGACCCTCGAGGACTTCTCCGTCATCGCTGCCCTGAAGTCCGACGACGAGTGAGGTAGAGGCCGTTGCCCTCAACGGCCCTTCGCTCCGCAACACTTCGCTGACAAAGGCGCGCCCAAACCGGCGCGCCTTTTTTCTGTTCACCCGCGAGACGAACCGCAGAGTGGGGCCCCGTGCCCGAGACAATTGCAGGAGCGAATTCGCCCCGCGCCTCCGCGTCCCCCAGCCACGCCAATTCGCGTGGCACTCCGTCCTCAGTCTCCCGTCTCCAGTCCTCCGTTCTCCGTCCTCGGCCCTCCGCGTTCACGCTGCTCGAACTCCTCGCCGTCATCGCGATCATCGCGGTGCTCACGGGCATCGTGATCGGTGTCGGCCGGCGCGCTTCCGAAGCCGGCAAAGTCGCCCGCGCCAAAGCCGAACTCGCCGCCCTCTCCGCCGCCCTCGAATCCTACAAACGCCAATACGGCGACTACCCGCGGACCGACGACAACGCTCAACTCCTGCAAGCTCTCATCGGCAAACTCGGACCCACGCGCCTCGCCCTCAATCCCGCCGGGCGCGCGCAACTCGAGGCCGCTAAGTTCGTCATCGCGCTGCCCGCTGCGCCGAACACTCCCGTCGATCCGTTCGTGAACACCTCGGCGGTGCTCCTCGATCCGTGGGAACAGCCATATCGTTACGTTTACAAGACAGGCGGCGGCACTTGGACGAATCCGTCATTCGTGCTCTACAGCATTGGGTCTGATGGTCTCGACTCGCCGACGCTCCTGACCGGCGGTTTCATCGATGTTGCCCCCGCTGCCAACGCCGACAACCTCTACGCCAATCGCAATTGATGAAGCTATCAGCGTTCAGCCATCAGCGTTCCGCCGTCCGATCGCGACGCGGCTTTTCTTTGCTCGAGCTTCTCGCCGTGATTGCCGTCATCGGCATCCTCGCGAGCCTGATTTTTCCCAGCATCTCGGGCGCCCGTAAATCCGCCAACCGGGCCAAAACGAAAGTGCAGTTCAACCAGTGGGCCGCCGCGATCGAGTCCTTCCGCAGCGAATACGGTTACTATCCGGCGTTTGACACCTCGAACCTCGTCAACGGCGGCGCGACCACCGTCATCTCCGGCGACCATCTCTTCCACGACATCATCGCCGGCAAGAAGCGCGACGGCAGCGCGCTCACGACCGGATCGCCGACTGCCGCCGGCAGCCAGAACCGGAAACGGATCCCGTTCTACTCCTTTTCCGATTCTGATCTCACGGCGGCTGACGCCGCGTTTCCGAATCTCCTGCGCGACGCCTTCGATAATCTTTCCATCGCCGTGCTGGTCGACCGGAATCTCGACGGCAAAATCGACAACAACGACTACGGCACCTTCCCGAACGTCGTTGCCGCCGACGGCTCCTCGATCCGTCCCACCGCGACCGACATTCCCACGACGGGCGTCCGCGCCGGCGTGATCTTCTACGCTCCCGACCCGAACGCGACCGCGTCCGATTCCCGGTTCATCTTCAGTTGGAAATGAGCCCCGTCACCCCACGCCGCATCGCGTCGGGTTTCACGCTGATGGAACTGCTCGTCGTCGTGGGACTGATCGCCGGCATGTCGTTTTTTCTTCTGCGCGGCTTCTCCGGAGGAAGTGGAACCTCACTGCAGGCCGGGCAGGCGCAGCTCGCCAACTTAATCACCGCTGCGCGAGGCAAAGCAGCCACTACGGGTCGCCGCACGCGCGTGCTCATCCACGCGGACGCTCTCACGAACCCCGATCGCCGATTCCTCCGATTCGTCGTGCTGCAACTCGCCAACGACGCAACCGCGAG
Organism: Opitutia bacterium; assembly: GCA_016217545.1. Taxonomy (NCBI): domain Bacteria; kingdom Pseudomonadati; phylum Verrucomicrobiota; class Opitutia; species Opitutia bacterium. The sequence continues at coordinate 50,961 of JACRHT010000016.1, forward strand.
CCCGGCCGGGTGGACGACGGTGGACTCGGGCTTCCTTCCCGAGAACATCTTCGTCGTGCCTTCGTCTCTGACGCTGGCCAGCGGACTCGTTGCCGATACTTCGGCGTGGAAAAAGGTGACGGCCCCTGTGGAGGACGTCGTTTCGGACCTCCTCGGGCAGACTGTCTCTGTGACGGTCGAGGGAGATTCCGCCGCGCAGACGTTCGCCGGGTTTGTGTGCACGCCCAACGGCACGCTCGGTTCCGTCAACGGTGGATTTCCTCCGAAGGGACTCTTGGTTCTCGCCGTGGGAGCCGCGCGTGCGCCGGGCAGCTATGCAGCGGGCGACGCTCCGGTGCAGTTGCAGCGCCCGGAGGCGGTGCGCGGCCTTGCGGTGAGCGCCTACGGGATTCCGACGCTATTGAACGATCTCGCATCGCTCTGAGCCATGCGCAGACGATTCCATTCAGCCTTCTCGTTGATTGAAGTGGTGATTGCCGTCGGCGTTTTCGGCGCCGCTATCGCCGTGATTCTCGCGCTTCTGCCCGCCCTCACCAAACAGAGCAGTGAATCTGCCGCCGCGCTTACCGCGCAACAGTTGGGCGACGTGATTCGCGTGGAACTCGTCCGCGTCGCCAGCCTCGAAACCTTCGACGGCTTGGCCGGAAATTTACCTGTCGTCGCCGCGCCGCTCACGGGCGGTCGCCAATTCGTCGCCACGCGCGATGGCCGGCGTTTGCACGCCGTCGATCCGCTTCCTGCGGCCGGCGCGATCTCGTCCGCCGATCAGTATTTCCTCATCGAGTGCTGGAAGTTTCCCAACGAGCCATTGCGGCCGGACGGGACCAAGGCGTTCCTCGCCACCTTGGTGCGGGTGTCGTGGCCGTATCAGACCGGCGCGTCTGGCGGCGCGGCGACCACGACCCCGCTAGAGAGCCGTGCTCAGCTGACGTTCACCTGCGCGATCAACCGATGAAGCCGGTCCAAGGTTCTCCCGTGCGCGCCTTCACGCTGATCGAGTTGCTGATCGCCGTGACTCTCACACTCGCTCTCGCAGCGGCGATGCTGAAGGTGACCATCGATGTTCTCGGCCTATGGCAGCGCTCGCAAAGTCAACACACCCAATTGACCGCTGCGAAACAAGTGCTCGATACGCTCGAACGCGACCTGCAGGCGCCCGTATGGCGACGCGACGCCACGAAGTCGTTCGCGGTGGAAATCCTCGATACGCCCGGCTCGCTGGCCAATCACGGTTGGCTTTTCAGTTCGGGGCCGATGAAGCCCGCCAACGGCGGTAGTCTCTTGCCGCTCCCGCCTGACGATCCTAGCGCAGGCATTCCGGTGCTCGAAGACGCCCGCTTTGGTCTTTCGGGAACGTGGCTTCGCTTCATTGCTAGCAATGTGGAGTCCGGTGGAAGTCTGCCGGTGCTGGTGGCCTACCAGATCGCGCGCCGTCCGGTGACGGGCGACACCACCGCGGCGAATCCCGCACCCTCCCGCTATTCGCTCTATCGGACCGCGCTGAGCACTGCTGAGACATTCAGCCAAGGATACGATGTCACGAGCGGTAACTACTCGAGCGGTTCGAACACCCCTTCGAGCATCACGACGACGACCAACCGCAGCCGGGCCAACGTGATGAATCCCAGTCATGCCAATTTGATCGCGTCAAATGTCGTGGATTTTGGCTGCTGGCTCTATCGCCGAAATGCGGACGGCACCTTGGCGCGGATTTTTCCAGCCGCGAGCGGCGACGTGTCACACATCGCGCAGGGGAATAGCGTGACGGATGGCTCGCGCTATCCGGATGTCGTGGATGTTTTTCTCCGCGTCGTTTCCGACCAAGGTGCGACGTTGATCGAGAGCATCGAGGGCGGACGCGTGGTCCGGCCGGCGCAATTCGCCAGCGATACCGAATGGTGGTGGTCGGTGGTGGAGGCTAACTCCGTCATCGTGACGCGCCGTATCGAACTGAAAGGCGGTGCCCTTTGAAGGGTATTCGCTGCTCTCGTGCCGGTTTTGCCCTCGTGATCACCGTGGCTCTGCTGGCGCTCCTCGTGTTGGCGGTGTTCGCCCTGAGCTCCTTGGTGCGCGTGGGCACACAAGCGGTCGGCAGCTCCGCCTATCAGACGCAAGCCCGCCGGAATGCGCTGCTTGCCCTCAGCGTCGCGCTCGGAGAACTCCAGCGCGCGGCCGGGCCGGATGCGCGGGTGACGGGCATCGCTGGAATTACCGGCATTGCACCCAACGCAAACAACACGACCCGTCATTGGTGTGGTGTCTGGAGAAACGATGGGAGCTTCGTCGGTTGGCTAACCTCGGGCGCGCAGTCGCAAGCTCCGGCGCTCTCCGCGGGTGTGAGTGCGATTGAATTGGCGGGCCAAAATACGCTCGGTGCGACCTTCGCGAATTCGGAACACGTTATCGCCGGGAAAATCCCGATCGCAGGCGCAGGCATCGATGCGAACTTCTCCGGCAATTACGCTTTTCTCGTTCTCGACGAAGGCGTGAAAACGTCGCTCTACGCACCGAGCCCCGCCGCGACTGCCCCCGTCATCTTCGCCAATACGACGAACGCGCAGTCTCGCCTGCGGGATGCTGTCGCTACTTACGCGGCAGCGCTTCCGGGCCTTTTCAGCTACGAGCAAGTGGCGGTGATACCCACTCCGGCGGCGGCTCTGACAGCCTCGACATTGCAGGATAATTTTCACCATACGACTCTAACGGCCCGTTGGGTGAACAACACCTCTCTCCAGACGGGATACGTGAATGTGAACACGAATTCCGTCATCGTGTGGCGCAACTTGCTACAGACCTACAATGCCTCACCAGCGGCTCCGGCCCAAATCGCAGCCGGCACGCTGTCGACTCGCGGCACGTCGCTCCAAAACAACGTCGCCGCCTTCAGCACAGCCGGTAAGGTCGCAAATGGACCCTTCACATCGACTGCTGCTGCTGCTGCGCTCCTGGCCTCGGTTTTTACGAGTGGCTCGCCGACTGCGGTGCAGATCAACACGGTGGTGGCTCCTATGCTCGCCGTCCGATCTGATACCTTCAGGATTCGGGCTTATGGGGAAGCGACGAATCCGCTCGATGGTTCGACGCTCGAAGGCACGGCCTATTGCGAAGCTATCGTCCAGCGCACCACGGAGACCGCACCTGCCGGATTGGGACGGCGCTTCGTCATCACCTATTTCCGCTGGCTGGGGCCGGACGACATCTAGAAAAATCTTGTGGATTTTCTCGGGAAACTATGGCTTCTACGCCGTTCCTCGGCCGTTTGGCCGGGTTGAGAATGCCAGGGTAGCTCAGTGGTAGAGCAGGGGACTCATAAGCCCTTGGTCGCCGGTTCAATCCCGGCCCCTGGCACCAAATTTCTTTCGGGCGCCGAAAGAAATTTGTCCGCCGAAGCCTCGGCGAAGGCTGACCTCCGCGCGCTGCGGCTTTTGGGTTTACCTGCCTCCAATCCGTGGCATCCGTGAAATCCGTGGTTAAGCAAAGTTACGACCTCGTCATCCTCGCCGCCGGCATGGGCAGCCGCTTCGGCGGGCTCAAGCAAGTCCAGCCCGTCGGACCGCACGGCGAACTCATCATCGAGTATTCGATCTTCGACGCGCTGCGCGCGGGCTTCGACCGGCTCGTGCTCGTCATCCGCAAGGACATTGAGGCTGACTTTCGCGCCACCATCGGCCGGCGCCTCGAGTCGCGTATGGCGGTCGAGTATGTTTATCAGGAACTGACCGACGTTCCCGCCGCGCATCAGGCACACGCCGCGGCCCGCACGAAACCTTGGGGCACCGGCCACGCGGTGCTCGCGGCGCGCCACGTCGTGCGACGTCCGTTCGCGGTGATCAATGCCGACGATTTCTACGGCGCGTCGGGCTACCGCGCGCTCGCGACGCATTTCGCGGCATCAACGGACTATGCGCTCGTCGGCTATCCCTTGCGGCAAACGCTCTCGGAACACGGGACGGTGAGCCGCGGCGTGTGCGCGGTCGATGCGGCCGGGCGACTGAAGAACATCACCGAGCTGACGAAGATCGAGCAGACCGCCGCGGGGGGCGTCCGCTACCTCGACGGCGCAGGCGTCGCGCAGCCGCTGACCGGCGACGAGACGGTGTCGGTGAATTTCTGGGGCTTCACGCCGGCGGTGCTGCCGCAGTTGCAGGCGCTGTTCGCGGATTTCCTCGCGACGCGCGGCGCCGATCCGAAGGCGGAGTTCTACCTGCCGACGGCGATCAGCGATCTCAACGAGCGCGGTGCGACCAATGTGGCGTTGCTCCGCAGCGAGAGCGCGTGGTTCGGCATCACCTATCGCGAGGATTTGCCCTCGGCCATGGGCGCTGTCCGTGAACTCGTCGCCGCCGGCCACTATCCCGCGCCGCTCTGGGGGTGAGAAGCCTGGGCTACTTCACTCGAAGCCGTCCTAAACGAACTCCCCCAATATCCCACGCAGTTCGCGTTCCGGATCTTCGTGGTTCTGCTCGACGGCGAGTTGCAATGCCTGTTCGAGCCACGCGCGCGCGTCGGCTTTGCGGCCGAGCGTCAGCAGCGTTTTGCCGAGGAGGATGCGGGCCATCATCCAGTCGGCCTTCTTGTTGGCGCAAAATTCCAGATGCGGCACGGCGTCGGTCGACTGACCTTCGCGCAGGAGTGCTTGGGCGAGGCTGAAGCGAAACATCTCATTCTCGGGCTGCGAGGCCACGAGGGCGGCGAAGCGGGCGGAGCTCATGGTGAGTTCGGAATTTGTCGTTTCTTGCGCGGATGGGCGGCGAATGTCGGTCGGGTCGCCTGCAAGCAGGCTCCTACAGAAGCCCGAACGTCCTCACTCCACGAAGATCACGATCGCGGTCGCGTTGTCGAGGCCGCCACGTTCGCGCGCGAGTTCCACCAAGACGCGGGCGGCGGTCTCCGGCGCCTGCGCGTTCCGGAGATGCTTGGCGATCTCATGCGGCGTGATGCAGCGCGTGATGCCGTCGGTGCAAAGCAGATAGCGATCGCCGGCTTCGACGGGGTGCGAGTCGATGTCGCCTTCCAGCGGCGGCGGCTGGCCGACGCAGCGGGTGAGGGCGGCGCGATTTTCCGTGAGGAGGTAAGTGGGTTCGCCGCGCGCGGCGCGGGCGCGCATCTCGTTTTCGAGATTGTGTTCGCGGGTCAGCGCGGCGAGTTCGCCGGCGCGGAGCCGGAACATGTAGCTGTCGCCGACGTGCACGACATTGACGGCGCCGTCGGCAAAATGCGCGAGCGTCAGCGTCGTCCCGATGCCGTAGCGCGGGCTGAGCTGGCGACCGAGCGTGAACACGGCGTCGTTCGCGCGCGCGAGGGCGGCGGAGTAGTCGAAGGGCTTGCGCGCGTCCTTGATGAACCACTCGGCGAATTCGTCGAGCGCGGCCCGGCTCGCGGCGGCGCCGGCGGGGAGGCCGCCGATGCCATCGGCCACGGCGTAGAGCCGCAGGCCGTCGTCGCATAAAAAGCTGTCCTCGTTCTGCTGCCGGTAGCAGCCGATGTCGGTGAGGGAGGACGAACGCAGCTTCATGTTCGCCTCCAAAGTGCGCGGCCCGCGCTCAAATGAAAGGACGAAAAATCCGTTCCCGTTCGGTGCGTGTGAGGCGCTCGTAGTTCGCCGTGGGCAGGCTGGCGATGAACTCGCGGCCGTAGGCCTTGGTGAGCATGCGCGGATCGAGGATGGTGATGATGCCGCGGTCGGTCTTGCTGCGGATGAGCCGGCCGATTCCCTGGCGGAATTTGCCCAGCGCCTCGGGCAGCGCGAGCTGGGCGAACGGATTGCCGCCCTCGGACGCGACCCATTCGGCCCTAGCCTGCGCGACGGGATGGTTCGGCGGCTCGAAGGGCAATCGCGTGATGATGACCTGCGAGAGCGCGTCGCCGGGCACGTCGATGCCGGTCCAGAAACTTTCGGTGCCGAACAGGACGCCGTTGCCGGCCTGTCGGAGTTTCTCGGCGAGCTCGGAACGGGAGACGCCCGATTCCTGGACCAGACATTTTCGGCCGGCCGCGCGGTAGTCGGGCTCGAGCCGCGCGGAAACGGCGAGGAGATCGCGATAGCTCGTGAACAGCACCAGAGAGCCGCCGCGCACGGCGAATGTGCAGAAGCGCACGTAGTCGGTGATGGCGTCGAGCGCGAGCTTGCCCTCGGCGGCAGCGGACGGCTCCGGCACGTCGGCGGCGAGGTAGACGCGCATGTGGCGCTCGTAGTCGAAGGGCGATTTCTCGATCACGGTCTCCACCGCATGCGCGCCCACGCGCTCGCGGAACGGCTCGATCGTGCTGCCGGTCGCGAGCGTCGCGCTCGTGAGGACGCAGGAAGTCTCGCGTTGAAAAAGCCGGCGGCGCAACTCGGCCGACACATCGAGCGGCGCCGAGCGGAGGCTGACGACGAGTTCCTTGCGTCGATCGGCCATCTCGGCCCAGTGCACGTCGCCCTCGCGCGCGAGATCGATCCAGGACTTGATCGCGTCGCGATAAGCGGAGAGGCGTCTTTGTTTCGTCTCGACCTCGACGTGCGCAATGTTCTCCGGCGGCAGGCTGGTGCGCAGCGCGTCGAGGCGGGCGACGACGCTGTTGAGCGGACCGGCGAGGAGATGCTCGACGGCGTCGGGCTCGCGCCAGCGTTGGAGGCTCGAGCCGGCGGGGATCTTCTCGGCGACGGTGGAGAAAAAATGGTCGGCCTGCTCCGCCGCGATCTCGACGGCGCGCTGGCCGCCGGCGTCCTTGTGGCGCACGAACAGGCCCTTCTTGCGTTTCGGATTGAAGAGCGCGTGCAGCTGCCGGCGCAGCCCGGCGGACGTGAGCGCGAGGCCGAGATGCTCGGTCGCGATGTCGGGCACGGTGTGCGCTTCGTCGAGGACAAGGAAATCGTCGAGACGCAGGATGCCGCGCGCAGGTGATTTTTCCTGCGTCGCCTGCACGGCCATCAGCGTGAAGAGGAGGCTGTGGTTGACGATGACGAGATTCGCGGAGTCGCGACGCCGCTTGGCGCGTTGATAGAAACACACCGCGCTGTCGCAGTGTTTCGAAGAGCAGGCGTCGGAGTCGGCGGAAATTTCGTCCCACACGTCGGGCGCGACGCGCTCGGGCAAATCGGCGAACAAACCCGTTTCGGTTTTCTGCGCCCACGCGGCGAGGCGGGCGAGTTGATCCTGCTCGGGCGTGGCGAAGAGCTCCTGCTTTTCCTGAAGCGCGCGCGCGAGCCGCGTCGTGCAGAGGTAGTTGCCTTTGCCCATCAGCACCGCGCTCGTGAAGTCGCGGTAGGCGGCCAGCTCGGGCACGGCGGCGAAGAGTCGGCGGCAGTTCGCGAGGTCCTTGTCGCGGATCTGCTCCTGCAGCGTCTTCGTGTGCGTGGAGACGAGAAATTGCCGGCGTGTGTCGACCGCGTGGATGATGCCCGGAATGAGATACGCGAGGCTCTTGCCGACGCCCGTGCCGGCTTCGCAGAGCAGGCTCGCATCACCTTCCATCGCGGCGGCGACAGCGTGCGCCATGCGTTCCTGCTCGGGGCGGTGTTCGAGACTGAGACTCGTGCACAGCCAACCGTCGTCGGCGAAGACAGCCGACGTCAGTTCTACTGCGCGCGAGACGGCCGCGCCACCGCCCTCGTTGAGACTAATCATCAATTGCGACTGAGCTGATGACTTTCCGCGGGCGCAAATTTATTTGCGAGAGCTTGCCGCCGAAACAACTCTGACGTCATGGCAGTCGAGGCAAAACCCGGTCCGGAGTGGACCCACGAGTTGATCAAATTTCTGCAGACGCAGCCCGCGGTCGCCGCAGTGCGCGTGAACTCGGCGGACATGACGGTCTCCGTGGCCACGCTCGGCAGCGTCGACTCGGCCCAACTCGAGCAACAAATCCAGCAGGTGCTGCTTGCGATCGAGGCCAAGCTCGCGACGGGCCGCGTGCGCGGCGACGGACCGACAACGGAGCCGGGATTCGTCGTGAAGCAGAGTGGCAGCGTGACGACGGTCGAGCGGCCGACGTGCGAGACCGCGCCGAAGTTCTATCAGTGGAAGGAATACGCGCTGCCGGAGGAAGAGCCCGCGCACGAGGAGTCGCACGGACACGGCCATGGCGGCGAGGAGGGCGAGTGGAGGTTGCTCAGCACGCTGGCGGCGATTTGCGGCGTGGCGGGCATCGCGGGTTTCGTCGCCGAGAAGTTCGGTGCGCCGAACTGGGCGCAGTTCACGCTCTACGGCGTCGCGCTCGTCGCGGGCGGCTGGGATGCGGCGATCGATTCGTGGGAGAATCTGCGCGAGCGGAAACTCGACATTCATTTTCTGATGCTGGCGGTGGCGGTCGGCGCGGTGTGCGTCGGCGCTTACGGCGAAGCGACGTTGTTGCTCTTCCTCTTCTCCGCCTCCGGCGCGATGGAGGCCTACGCGATGGACCGCACGCAGCGCGAAGTGTCGTCGCTGCTCCACACGGCGCCGAAGGAGGCGACTGTGATCGATGCGGATGGCGCGCAACGGGTGGTGACGATCGAACAACTCGCCGTCGGCCAGCGCCTCGCGGTGAAGCCGGGCGAGATGTTTGCGGCGGACGGCGAGATCGTGAAAGGCGAGACGGCGAGCGATGAATCGACGCTCACCGGCGAGGCCGTGCCGGTGGAGAAGAGCGTGGGTTCGCAGGTGTTCAGCGGCACGATCAACCTCTGGGGTTCCGTCGAGGTGAACGTCACGCGACTGCCGAGTGAGAGCACCTTGCAGAAGATCGTGCGCCTGATCCAGACCGCGCAGAAACTGAAGGCGCCGAGCCAGCGGCTCACCGACCGGTTCGGCGGCAATTACACGCTGCTCGTGCTCGGTGGCGTGACCGTGATGTTCCTCGTGTGGTGGCTCGGCTTTGGGTTGCCGCCGTTTAAGAGCGTGGATGGGCACGCGTCGGCTTTTTATCGCGCGATGACGCTGCTCGTCGTCGCGAGTCCGTGCGCGCTGGTGCTGTCGATTCCGTCGGCGATTCTCGCGGCGATCGCGTGGGGCGCGAAACACGGCGTGCTTTTCCGCGGCGGCGCGGCGATCGAGAAAATGGCGGAGATTGACACGGTGGCGCTCGACAAAACGGGCACGCTGACGACGGGCGAACTCGCGGTCGTATCGGTCGAGAGTTTCCCACCGGGGCGCGAACGTGAATTGCTCGAGCTCGCTCACTCGCTGGAGCGCCACTCGCATCACCCGATCGCGCGGGCGATCACGCATCACGCGCGCAAGGAGAACGTCAGCGTGCGCGAGGTCGCGCGTTTCGAATCGATCACGGGGCAGGGCGTGCGCGCCCAGGTCGGCGACGGCCACGCGTTTTTGGGACGCCGCGAACTCGTGGCGGCGGGACCGTTTGCGCAATGGCTGGAGAAAGTGCCGCCGGCGGCGGCGGAATTTTCCGAAGTGTGGGTGGTCGCGCCGGGCATCGTCGGCCGGTTGCTGCTCAAGGACCAGTTGCGCGCGGAGTCGCGCGGCGTGCTCGCGGCGCTGAAGGCGAACGGCATCCGCACCTACATGCTCACGGGCGACCGGCGCCACACGGCGGAATCGGTCGCTAAGGAACTCGGCGTGGACGAAGTGCGCGCGGGCCTCTCGCCGGAGCAGAAGGTCGAGATCGTAGACGGTTTCCGGCAGCAGGGTCGCAAGGTCGCGATGGTCGGCGACGGCGTGAACGACGCACCGAGCCTCGCGGCGGCGTATGTTTCCGTGGCGATGGGCGCGCGTGGCTGCGACGCAGCGCTCGAGCAAAGCGAGGTGATCCTGATGCACGACCGCATCGAGAATTTCCTCGCGGCGCTGCGTCTGAGCCGACGCGCGCGGGCGATCATCAAGCAGAACCTCTTCATCTCGCTCGGCACGGTGATCGTGATGGTCGGCGTATCGCTGGTGGGTTCGATTCCGTTGAGCTTGGGCGTCATCGCGCACGAAGGCAGCACGGTGGTCGTGTGTCTGAACTCGTTGCGGCTGCTGCTGGGGAAAAACGATTGAGTCGCGTTGTGCGCGCGAAGGGCCGTTGAGGGCAACGGCCCCTACCGCACGCGGCGTGAGCAAGTGGGGAGCGTGCGCATTGGGGTAGGGGCGCTTGCCCTCAAGCGCCCTCGCTCAATCCTCGATCCACACCAAATCACCGACGCGCACCTCGTCGTAGAGCTCGATGATGTCGAGGTTGCGCATCTGGACGCAGCCGCTGCTGGCGGGCGTGCCGAGGTGTTCTTCGTGATTCGTGCCGTGGATGTAGACGTAGCGGCCGTAAGTGTCGACGGACTCGCCCGCGGCGTTCGTGCCGGCGTTCACGCCGGGTTCCAACCCGCGGAGCCAGAGGATGCGCGTCGTGATCAAATTCTTGGCCTGCTCGTCGGCGTCGAATTCGGAGAAATGCCGGCCGGTGTTTACGCGGGCCTTGAAGACGATGCCCGGAGGCGCGCCGGCGCCGATGCGTTCGGCGATCTCGTGGAGGCCGCGGGGTGTGCCCATCGAATCCTTCACATTGGACGGCGGGCGCTTCGAGGTGGATATGACGTAACTCTTCACCAGCTGCCCGTCCCGATAGAAAGCCATCAGCTGTTTGCCGATGGAAACGACCATAGAACGCGCTGACGGCTTGCGGCCGAGAGCGGCAGACTTTTTCGTGGCCCGTTCCAAGGAATCTTTCACGTGAATACCAAGTCCTATCGAGTCGGCATCGTCGGTGCGACAGGAGCGGTCGGTCAAGAGCTGATCGGCCTTCTCCAGTCGCGGCAGTTTCCGCTCGCGGAGCTGAGGCTCATGGCCTCCGCGCGCTCCGTGGGTCGCGTCGTCGAGTTCGCCGGGGAAAAACTCACGGTGATCGAGGCGAAGCCCGAGGCGTTCGAGGGCCTCGACCTCGCGCTGTTCGCCGCCGAGGGCGCGATCGCCAAGGCGTTGGCGTCGGAAGCCGTGAAGCGCGGCTGCCTCGTGCTGGACAAGAGTTCGGCGTTCCGCATGCGCGAGGACGTCCCGCTCGTCGTGCCCGAGATCAATCTTGCGGCGACGCGCGGGCATCGCGGCATTATCGCGAGCCCGAACTGCTCGACGGCCATCGCGCTCATGGGTCTTTACCCGCTGCACCGGCTCTTCGGCGTGAAGCGCGTGTTCTTTTCCACTTACCAATCCGTCTCCGGCACCGGCGCCGACGCCATCGATGAACTCGAGGCGCAGACGCAGGCCTACGCCAAAGGCCAGCCGCTCACGCGCTCGGTTTATCCGTATCAGATTTTCCAGAATCTCATTCCGCACATCGATTCGTTCGGCGCTGATGGCTACACCGGGGAAGAGACGAAGATGCGCGAGGAGAGCCGCAAGATCATGGGTCTACCCGAGCTCAAAGTCTCCGCGACGTGCGTGCGCGTGCCGGTCGTCCGCGCGCACTCCGTGGCGGTGAATGCGGAATTTGAGAAACCGGTCGATGTCGCGGCCGCGCGCGCGGCGATCGCGCAATTCGAGGGCGCCGAACTCGTTGACGACGTGGCGAACAAGGTCTACCCGACGCCGCTGGATTTCAGCCGCAAGGTGAAGTGCGGCGTCGGCCGCCTCCGCGTGGATACCGCGTGGGAGAACGGCCTCGCGCTGTGGGTCGCCGGCGACAACCTCTGGAAGGGCGCCGCGCTCAACTCGATCCAGATCGCGGAGGCGATGATCCGCGACGGTATCCCGCTGCGTCCGAGCGCCTAAGCGCGTCGCAAACCGCGCACTTTTCGCGACAAACCCCGCACCGGCTTTCTCCTTGCGAGGGGTAGGGCGCTGCCGTTTCGTCTCCGGATTCCGGACGCTTAGCTCAGTTGGTTAGAGCATCTCGTTTACACCGAGAGGGTCGGGGGTTCGAGTCCCTCAGCGTCCACCAGCCTTCGCTCCAACGCATGAAACTCCTCCTCGCCACCCGCAAAAGCCCGCTCGCGCTCGCGCAGACCAACATGGTCGCCGCGCGCTTCGCCGAGAAGCTGGGCGCCGAATGCGAACTGCTCAAAATCGTCACAACCGGCGACCGCCAAACCGACTGGTCGCTGATCAAGCAGGGCGGCAAGGGCCTCTTCACCGCCGAACTCGAGCAGGCGCTCCTGCGCGGCGACGCGCACGCCGCGGTGCACAGCTGCAAGGACCTGCCGGGCGAAAATCCCGCCGGGCTCACCGTCGCCGGCTTCCTGCCGCGCGAACTGACGCACGATGTGCTCGTGTTGCGGGAAGGTGTCGCGACGCCGGCCACGATCGGTTCGAGCAGCCCGCGCCGCCAGTTGCAGGTCGCGAAGCTTTTCCCGGGCGTGAAGTTCACGGAGATTCGCGGCAACGTCGACACGCGCCTCAAGAAGATCGCGCAAGGCGACGCCGATGCGACGATCCTCGCCGCCGCCGGCATGCGCCGCCTCGGCATCCACAGCTGGCCGGGCGTCGTGTTTCGCCCGCTGAAGTTCGAGGAAAGCGTCCCCGCCGTGGGACAGGGCGCTATCGCGATCCAATGCCGCACCGATCTTGCCGCGCAACTGGCGCCGGCGCTCGATGCGGCGACGTTCCGCAACGTGACGCTCGAACGCGCGTTCCAGGCGCAGATCGGCGGCGGCTGCCAGGTGGCCTTCGCCGCGCATGCGACGGACGACACACTGCATTTTTTCCATGAGCGCACCGGCATCCGCCGTTTTCCGCTGAGCGCCGCCGACTTCGCCGCGCCGCAACAGACCGCCGCGCGCATCCTGAAGGAGCTCGGATTCTAATGGCCGCGAAATCCACTTCCGCCTTGCCGCTCGCCGGCCGCCGCATCGTCCTCACCCGGCCGCGCGAACAATGCTCCGAATGGCGCGCGCAGCTCGAAGCGCAGGGCGCCAACGTGATCGAGCTGCCGCTCATTCAGGTCACCAAACACTACGACAAGCAGACACTCGTCGAGGTGTTCGCCGAGCTGACGCAATACGAGTGGCTGATCTTCACCAGCGCCAACGGCGCGCGGTTCTTCTTCGAGGAGTTCCTCAAGGGCTTCGACGACATCCGTGCGCTCGGCCTGGTCCGCATCGCGTGCGTGGGCGAGGCGACGGCCGATGTGGTGCGCAGCCTGCACCTGCGCGTCGACTTGCAGCCGAAGAAGGCCAACGCCGAGGAACTCGCGCAAGCGATGCTCGAGCGCGAGTCGATCGACAGCGCGAAGGTCCTCATCGTCACCGGCAACCTGAACCGCGACGTGCTCGTGGAAAAACTCCACGAGGCCCGCGCCATCGTCGACACGCTGCCGATCTACAAGACCGAGGAGACGAACCTGGCCGACGATCCGGTCGCCGCGGATTTTCGCGCGAAAGGCGCCGACGCGATCCTGTTCGCCAGCCCGTCCGCCGCGCAGTCGTTCTTCGACCAAGCGGCGGCGTTGAAGCTCTCCGCCAAGGCGAAGCGCCCGCTCGCCGGCAGCATTGGCGCGACCACGACGACCACGATGAAGCAACTCGGCTTGCCGGTGGATTTCGAGGCCGCGCAGCCCAGTCTCGACGCGTTGGTCGCGGCGCTGTTGAAGAAGCTCTGAATCTTTTTGCCCACGGAAAACACTGACGACGCGGAATTTGTCGGATTGAAGTCCGCGCGTTCCGTGTCTTCCGTGGACACTTCCTCATGAAAGTCCCGTTCCTCGACCTGAAGCCCCAGCATCAGGCCATTCGCGACGAAGTCCTCGCCGCGCTTGCCGCCACCTACGACGCCACGCGTTTCTGCCTCGGCAAGGACGTGGAGGATTTCGAGAAGGGCTTCAGCGCGAAGTTCGGTTACGCGCGCACGCTCGGCATGAACAGCGGCACCTCGCCGCTGCACATCGGCTCGCTCTGCGGCGGTTTCGGCCCGGGCGACGAGGTCATTACGACGCCGTTCACGTTCGCGTCGAGTTGCTGGGGCATCAGCTACGTCGGCGCGAAGCCGGTGTTCGTGGACATCGATCCCGACACGTGGTGCATCAGCCCCAAGGCGATCGCCAAGGCGATCACGCCGCGCACCAAAGGCATCGTGGTCGTGCACATCTTCGGCCAGCCCGCGCGCATGGACGAGATCATGGCCCTCGCGGCGCAGCACAAGCTGTTCGTCGTCGAGGATTGCGCGCAGGCCGTCGGCGCGCACTACAAGGGCACGCCGGTCGGCGCGATCGGCGATTGCGGCACGTTCAGCTTCTATCCGACGAAAAACCTCGGCGCGTGCGGCGAAGGCGGCGCGTTCGTTTCGAAACACGCGGCGGTGATGGACAAAGCGCAGCTGCTGCGCGTGCACGGCTCGCCGAAGCGCTACCTGCACACGGAAGTCGGCTTCAATTTCCGCATGGACGGCTTCCAGGGCGCGATCCTCAACATCAAGTTGAAGCACATCGAGGACTACACCGCGCGCCGCCGGGCGATCGCCGCGCAGTATCGCGCCGGCATCAAGAACCCCGCGGTGACGCTCCCGGTCGTGCCGACCTACGGCGAGAGCGTGTGGCACCAGTTCACGATCCTGCACGCGCGCCGCGATGCGCTCCGCGCGCACCTCGAACAGCAGGGCGTGGGCACCGACATCATTTATCCGGGGCCGATGCACCTGCAGCCGTGCTACGCCTCGCTCGGCTACGCCAAGGGCAGCCTGCCGGTCGCGGAATACACCAGCGAGCGCTGCGTGAGCCTGCCGATTTTCCCGGAACTGACCGATGAGCAGGTGGCGCACGTGATCGCCGCGGTTAATTCCTTCGCGGGCTGACCGATAAGCAGGTTTCGGATGATCGGTTCCACGCATCTCAAGATTTGCGGCCTTACTTCCGCCGCCGATGCCCACGCGGCCGCTGGCATCGGCGCGGACTATCTCGGCTTCGTGCTGCACCCGGCTTCGCCGCGTCACATCACGCTGGAGAAATTCACCGCGCTTCGCCCGGAGTTGCCCGCGCTGCCGAAGGTCGGCGTGCTGGTCTATTCCGATATGGCCGCCATGGAGCAGGCGCGCGACGCGGGCTTCGACTACATCCAGCTGCACTTTCCGAATGAGACGCCGTTTTTCGAGGCGGCGTTGTGGACCGATATCATTTCGCCGCACAAGCTCTGGCTCGCCCCGCGCGTGCCGCCGGGGAAGGAACTCGATCCGTGTTTCGTGCCGTTGGCCGACACCTTTCTGCTCGATGCCTACGATCCGAACCAGCACGGCGGCACCGGCAAGACGGGCGACTGGGCCGCGTTTGCGTGGTTGCAGGGCAAGTTCAAGAAGGTGCGCTGGGTTCTCGCGGGCGGTTTGAACCCCGAGAACGTCCGCGAAGCCCTCGCGAAGAGCCACGCGAAGTTCGTCGACGTGAACAGCGGAGTCGAGGCATCGCCGGGCGTGAAGGACCACGCGAAACTGGCGGCGCTGGCGGCGGCGTTGCGCGGCGAATAAGGCCGTTCGGTGGCACCGCGTCCCGCGGTTTTTGCCCGACTCTGCGGGCTTGCGCCGGCATCGCCTCTAAGAAAACTCCCGCGGTCCCGTTAGTCTCCTGCGCGGTGAGACTCGCTTCCACGTCACCTCCATGCTTTTTCGCCGTCTGCTTTTCATTTCCGCCCTGACTCTCGCCGGCCTCGCCGGTCCGCTTCGCGCCGCCGACAACGAGGCGCTCGAAAAACGCTTTCGCGAGGCCAACGCAAAAGTCGACGCCGGGGACTTCCAACCCGCGCTCGAGATCTACAACGAGATCCTCGAGGTCGAACCCAAGGCCGGAAACGTCTGGGTGATGCGCGCGATTGCGAAGTGGAAGCTGAAAGACCTGAGCGGCGCGCGCGCGGATCTGGCGCAAGCCATCGCGCTGCACCCGGACAACATCGACGCTTACCGGGTGCGCGGGCAGATGCGTTACGAAGCCAAGGACTACGCGAACAGCCTCGCGGATTTTACCAAGGCGATCGATCAGCTGAAATCGAACGTGAGCGCCATCGTGGCCGCCGGGCGCCAAGACGAGGCGGGCGCTTACGAGAAGCAAAACGCCGAGCTTTTCGGCATGCGCGCGGAAGTGGAGAAGCAATTGAACGACAATCCGTCGGCGATCTACGACCTGACGCACGCGATCGAACTCAAACCGGACTACACGGCTGCGCTCTATCTGCGCGGTCAACTCTACGAAGCGGGAGAGGAGGCTGCCGCGGCCGAAGAGGATTATTCAAAGGTCATCGCCTTGAATCCCAAGCACGCTGACGCGCTCTGCAATCGGGCGTGGATCCGCTTTCACGCGCTGAAGTGGGATGACGCGATTGCCGACGGGAAGAACGCGCTCGAGATCGCGCCGAAGGCGGCGGTGGCGTTGCGCGTCGTCGGCTACTCTCAATTCGCAAAAGGCGACTACGCCGAGGCTGCGTCGACACTCGCTGCGGCCGCCGACGCCGACCCGGATTCCGGAGCGGCCTATGCGCTGTTCGTGCGCCACTACGCGTTGCTGCGTTCCGGCGCAGCGATGGACAAGCGTCTCGCTACTTCGTGGGGCAACTGGAAGGACGCCCCGTGGCTGCAGGTGCTCGCGAAGTTCATCACCGGCCAGATCGACGAGGACGCACTCGAGGCCGCGGCGAAGGACACCCCGGACGGCGGCGAACTCGCGGGCCGCACGTGCGAGATGCATTTCTACATCGGCCTCGCGCGCAAACAGGCGGGCGACAAGTCGACGGCGCGCCTGCGTTTCCAGTCGGCGTTGAAGACCGAGCAGAAGACCTTCGTGGAGGATGCGCTGTCTTCCGCAGAGCTGAAGCGTCTCTAGACGTCCCATGTTCGCAGCCATTCCCAACGCCAAGTCCCGCTCCGTCGCCGTCGTGCTCGCGCTCGGACTTCTGGGCTTGGCGGGATGCTCCAGTCGCTCGGTTCCACAGCCGACGCCTGTGGCTGCCGCGCCGGCTCCGCTGCCGGTTCCGACGCCCGTCATGACCGAAGTGCCTCCGGCCCCCACGGCCTTGCCACCACCGCCGACCGCGTTCCCGGAAGCGACGAACCTGAGCGTGGCGCACGGCCACGAATTCGACCAAGTGCGCGTTTTCTTCGCGACTGATCGCCGGGAAACGGACGTTGGCGAATTCGGCGGCGAGCGCGGCAGCGGAATCACCTACGGCAGTGTGTTCGTCAGTATTCCGCGCGAACATCAGATCGGCGGCATCGAGCGCCCGTCCATGTGGCGGCTCGAATTTTCGGAAGATCCGCGCGAGCACATGGTGATCGTGCGTCGCTCGACCTTCCCGCGAGAAGATTTCGTTGCCGATATCCGCGATACGCTTGCGCGCGGCGGCAGCGAGGCGTCGTTCGTGTTCGTGCATGGCTACAACGTCGCCTTCGACGACGCCGCGCGCCGCACGGCGCAGGTCACCTACGACCTCGATTTTCGCGGCGCGCCGGTCTTCTACAGCTGGCCGTCGCAAGCGTCGCTCGAGGGCTACACCGTCGACGAAGCGAACGTCGAATGGAGCACGCTCAATTTGAAAGACTTCCTGCTCGATTACGCGGAGCACTGCGGCGCGAAGGATATTTATCTGATCGCGCATTCGATGGGCAACCGCGCGCTCACGCGTGCGGTGTCGGCGTTGTTCACGGAGCACCCGGAGCCGCGCGGCCGGTTCAAGGAGATCATCCTCACCGCGCCCGACGTGGACGCGGACGTTTTCAAGCGCGAGATCGCGCCGAAACTCGTCGCTGGCTGCGACAAGATCACGCTCTACGTCTCCGATGGCGACAAGGCGCTGCTCGCCTCGAAAAAGGTCCACGGTTATCCGCGCCTCGGCGATGCGGCGACGGGGATTGCGGTGGTGCCGGGCGTCGAGACGGTGGACGCCTCGGGTCTCGACACGAGTTTTCTGGAGCACTCCTACTTCGCGGAGAGCGGTTCGGTGTTGAAAGACATCCGCCGGCTTGTGCTGGAGGGGTTGCGCGCCGCGCAGCGGGGATTGACGGAGAAACAGGCGAGCGTCGCCGGCGCGCGCTACTGGAAGTTTGAGCTCAAGGCGAAGCAGTGAACCACAACCAGATGACGCCTTCGCCACTTGATCGGTCGCTTCGCATTGGGCTGTTCGGTCTCGTTGCATTGGTGGGAGTCGCATTGTGGAATCCAGCCGGGAATTTCTGGTTCGGCGTGGAATTTCCCAAGGCGCAGTGCGAGGCATACGATCCCGTGGCGCTGAAATCGGCCACGACACTTTCCGAGTCGGTCTATGCCCCCGTGAAACTCGCGCGGCTTTTTCGCGAACCGCAGAACACGGTTTCGAATCTGGCCTACGCCGTGGTCGGGTTGGCAATTTTGCTCGCGGGGCGGCGGCCGGCTTCGCGGGCGTTGGGATGGGCGGGGATTTTTCTCGGGTGGGGTAGTGGCATTTATCACGCGTCGCTGCTGCCCGAATGGCGCATGGTCGATATCTTAGGCGTCTACGCGGTGCTGTTTTGCTTGTTGTTTGTTGGGGTGGTCGCGCTCGTGCCGTGGTTTACGCGCCGAGCATTTGAGCTTACCGGTGCGATTTTGACGTGGGGCTTTGCTATCTACACCGGCGTGCATCGCAACGACATCCGAGTTGGTGGCGTAAAGATATTCGATTCCACGTATGTCATGGTGGTTTCGGTGGCGCTCGGCTGTCTGCTCGCCTTGCTGGCGTCGCGGCGCGCGAACAATCGAACGGGCTATTGGCGCGCGGTGGCTGTGCTCGCGGTGACCGCCCCGGTCGCCTTCATCGGTGGGCAAGGCGATCGCTATGGTGGCTTTCTCGCCAGTCCGCAGGCGATGATTCAAGGGCACGCCGCGTGGCATGTCCTGGGCGCGGCCGCCATTCTCGCGGCATACGAGGTCTTCGTTGCGACGGGTTTTGACCGCTCCACGCTGACGCCGGAGCAGGTGCCGAACGACTAGCAGCTGTTAGGGCTTAATCAGAAGCCCGGCATGCCGCCCATGCCGCCGCCTTTGCGCATGGCTTCCATTTGGCGCATCAGCTTCTTCTGGTTTCCGCCCTTCATCATCTTCATGAGCTTCTGCATCTGCTCGAATTGCTTCATGAGCTGATTCACTTCGACGACTTTCACACCCGCTCCGTTCGCGATGCGGACGCGGCGATTACCGTTGAGGAGTTGTGGCTTCCGGCGCTCCTGCACGGTCATCGAAAGGATGATGGCCTCGGTGCGCTTCATCTGCCGGTCGGCGTCGCCGGGCAGCTCGACGCCGCTCATGCCGGGCATCATGCCGAGGATGGACTGCATCGAGCCCATTTTCTTCACCTGCTGCATCTGCGTGAGGAAGTCTTCGAGGTTGAAGTCCGCCTTGCGCATCTTTTCGGCCATGCGCTCGGCTTCCTTCTGATCGATGTTCTCCTGCGCCTTCTCGACGAGCGAAACGACGTCGCCCATGCCGAGGATGCGCGAGGCGAGACGGTCCGGATGAAACACCTCGAAGTCTGCCGTCTTTTCGCCGGTGCCGACGAATTTGATCGGCACGCCGGTGACGCTCTTGATCGACAGCGCGGCGCCGCCGCGGGCGTCGCCGTCCATCTTCGTGAGGATGAGGCCGGTGAGCGAAAGGGCGTCGTGGAAGGCTTTGGCAACATTGACGGCCTCCTGGCCGAGGGCGCCGTCCGCGACGAGGATGATCTCGTCCGGCTGCACCTTCGCGCTGAGCTTCTTCACTTCCTCGATCAGATCGGTGTCGATCTGGAGGCGGCCGGCGGTGTCGAAGAGGATGACGTCGGCGTTCGCCGCGGTGGCGGCGTCGAGCGCCTTCACGCCGATGGCGGGCACATCCTTCGAAACGCGGTCGCAGTAGAAACCCAGTTCTTCCTGCTTCGCGAGGATCTCGAGCTGGTCGATGGCGGCAGGACGATAGACGTCGCACGCGACGACGAAGGGACGCGCGCCCTTTTTCTTGAGCAGCTTGCCGAGCTTGGCAGTCGAGGTGGTTTTGCCCGAGCCGTGCAAACCGACCATGAGGATGCGCAGCGGGCGCTTGGCGGAGAGTTCGGTGGTGCCCTCGCCGAGGAGTTTCACGAGTTCGTCGTGGATGATCTTGATGACCATCTGGCCCGGCGTGACGGACTTGAGGACTTCCTGACCGACGATCTGCGTCTGCACGCGCTCGATGAATTCGCGCGCGACTTTGAAGTGGACGTCGGCGGCGAGGAGGGCGGCGCGCACTTCCTTGAGTGCGTCGGCCATGTTTTCCTCGGACAGCTTGCCGACGCCACGGAGGTTGCGCAGCGCGTTGGTCAGTTTGTCGGTCAGGGATTCGAACATCGGAGAAGAGAAAGGTCCGAGGGAAACCACTAAACGGCACGAATAAAATAAAAAATTGAAGGCGCGGCGACCATCGTGGCAGCCGCGACGACCATGTGGGGTAGGGCGAGTCGTCGCCCGCGACGAGAGCGACTTCGGCTCGTCGGGACGACTCGCCCTACCTTTTAGCCCTCGCGCCTGCCTTCCTGTCATCAGTGAGAATTAGTGTGGATTAGTGGTTCGCGCCTCTGCCAGCCTCGCCGCCCCATGAACCCTGTTCTCAAGCTGTTGCTCGACGGCGGCCAACTCTCCACTGCCCAAATGGCGCAAGTGGTGGGCTTGTCCGAATCCGAAGTCCATCAGCACCTGGAACAGTTGAAGAAGGAAAAAATCTTCCTCGGCTGGCGTCCGGTGCTCGATCTCTCGCGCGACGCTGCTGCAGCTACCGTGCGGGCCGTCATCGAGGTCCGCATCACTCCGGAACGGGGCGGCGGTTTCAACCGCTTGGCCGAGCGCATCAGCCGCTTCGACGAGGTCGAGTCGTGCTTCCTTATGTCGGGCGGCTACGATCTGCTCCTCTTCGTCAAAGGCACCACGCTCCAGCGCGTCGCGGCTTTCGTGTCCGAAAAGCTGTCGACGATCGAGGGCGTGCTCTCGACTTCCACGCATTTCCAACTCCGCTGCTACAAGGACCAGGGCTTCATCCTCGACCAGGCTGAATCCTCCGGCGAGCGGCTCAACGTCGCGCCGTAACGGGAGGACAACTCAATGAGCACCGACCCGAAACGCTGGGTGGCGGGCCATGTGGCCGCGTTGCCAAAAAGCGGTATCCGCGATTTCTTCGAACTCGTCGCCAAGATGAAAGGCGAGGGCGGCGTGATTTCCCTCGGCGTGGGCGAGCCCGACTTCGTCACCCCTTGGCACATCCGCGAGGCCGCGATCTACGCGATCGAGAAAGGCAAAACCTATTACACGTCGAATCTCGGCATGCCCGAGCTGCGTCGTGCGATCGCCGACTACGTCGCGCAGCACTTCAACGTCAGCTATCGCCCGGAGGATCAGATCCTCGTCGCCGTCGGCGTGTCTGAGGCGCTCGACCTCGCGTGCCGCGCGTTCCTGAATCCCGGCGACAAAGTGCTGTTCCACCAGCCGTGCTATGTGTCGTATTCGCCGAGCATCGCGCTCACGCACGCGATTCCCGTCGCCGTGCCGACTTACGCCAAGGACAACTTCGCGCTTACCGCCGAGTCGCTGCGCGCCGCGTGGCAGCCCGGTTGCCGCATGTTGATGCTCAACTTGCCGTGTAATCCCACCGGCGGCACGTGCACGCGCGAGCAGTTGACGGAGATCGCGGAATTCTGCCGCGGGAAGGACCTGCTCGTGCTCTCCGACGAAATCTACTCGGAGCTCACGTTCGACGGCACGCACACCAGCATCGCCAGCCTGCCCGGCATGGCGGAGCGCACGATCTTTCTGCACGGTTTTTCGAAAGCTTTCGCGATGACCGGCTGGCGCATCGGCTACGCGTGCGGTCCGGCGGTGCTCATCGACGCGATGATGAAGGTGCACCAATACTCGATGCTCTGCGCCTCGATTATTGCGCAGGAAGCCGCGCTTGAAGCGCTGCGCAACGGCTGGGATTCCGTCGTGAAGATGCGCGACCAATACCACCGTCGTCGCGACCTCGTCGTCCGCCGCTTCAACGAGATCGGCCTCAAGTGCCACTCGCCGCGCGGGTCGTTCTACGCGTTCCCCGACGTGAAGGGCACCGGCATGACCGAGAAGGACTTCGCCGTCGGCCTGCTCAAGGAGCACAAGGTCGCCGTCGTGCCCGGCACTGCCTTCGGCGACAACGGCCTCGGCCATGTCCGCGCCTGCTTCGCGACGAGCTACGAGCAGCTCATCGACGCCTGCGATCGCATGGAGAAGTTCGTGGCCACGAACGGTAAGCGCTGAGCCGGTAGGGCGAACCGTCCCGGTGAGCCGTCGGCTACGAGCGCGGCTCGTCGGGGACGACTCGCCCTACCATTTACTACGGCAGACACTGCCAGATTTGCGCCTCATTTGGGCGCGGGTTCAGGATTTAGCTGGCTTGAGCTTACCGCTTCCGGCTTACAGCTTAGCGCTTATGTCACGCACCGTCGCCATTGTTGGTCGCCCCAATGTGGGTAAAAGCCGCCTGTTTAACCGACTGGCGAAGCGCCGCGTTTCCATCGTTCACGATCAACCGGGCGTCACGCGCGACATCGTCTCCGTCGAGGTCAAGGACGGTGGCTACACGCTCATGGACACCGGTGGCCTCGGTCTTCAGGACGCCACCACGCCGGCAAAGCTCATCAAGGCTTCCGAAGCGCAGGTGGAATTCGCCATCCGTGCCGCTTCGGTGATTTGCTTCGTGGTCGACGCCCGCGAAGGTCTCACCGCGCTCGACGAGCGCATCGCCGGGATGCTGCGCAAACACAAGAAGTCGATCATCCTCGTCGCCAACAAGGCCGACCACGGCGAAGAGAAGATCGCGGAGGTCGGCGACCTTTACCGCCTCGGCTTCGGCGAACCGATCTACCTGTCCGCGGAACACGGCAATGGCGAAGCCGAGCTGCGCGAGGCGATTCTCGACAAGCTGCCCGCAGCCGAAGAGGAGCCGGAGGATCACGACAAAAAGCGCCTCACGCTGTGCTTCGTCGGCCGCCCCAACGTCGGCAAGTCCTCGCTCTCGAACCGCCTGCTCAAGCACGAGCGCCTCATCGTCTCGGAGATTCCCGGCACCACGCGCGACTCCGTCGAACTCGACTTCGACTACAAGTCGCGCGACGGCAAAGTCTGGCCGTTCCGCCTCATCGACACCGCCGGCATCCGCCCCGCGACGAAGCTCTCGTCGTCCGTCGAATATTTCTCCCGCGTCCGCTCCATCGACGCCATCCACACCGCCGACGTGGTGTTCATGGTGCTCGATGCGATGGAAGGCGTGACGCAACAGGACAAGGCCATCGCTGGCGAGATCGTCAGCGCCGGCCGCCCGATCGTCGTCATCGTCAACAAGTGGGATCTCGTCTTCGCCGCCATCCGTCGCGGCGATCTGAAAAAATACGACAACGAGCGCGACTTCCGCGAGAAGTTCGAGAAGGCGCTCTACGACCGCCTGTTCTTCACGCCCGGTGCGCCCGTGATGTTCGTGTCTGCTCTCACCGGCCACGACATCGAGCGTATGCTGAAGGCCGCGCGCGCCCTCGATGAACGCCTCGGCCGGAAGATTCCGACCGCGAAGCTGAACGCCGCCATCATCGCGCTCACCGACCGCAATCCGCCCCCATCGGTCGGCGGCCAGCGCTTCCGCGCTTACTACGCCACGCAGACCGGCAATCGGCCGTTCCGCATCAAGATTTTCTGCAATCGCGAGGAGAAGCTCACCGAGAGTTATCGCCGCTACCTCGAGGGCGGACTCGTGGACGAGTTCAATCTCGACGGCTGCCCGATCCACTTCGACCTCGTGGGTAAGAAGAAGATTTCGATCGACGAACGCCTTTCGCGTCGCGGCCAAAAGCGCAACGAAGCCGCCGCGGCGGGCGAAGACATCGACACGGATTTCGCCGGCGAGCCGGTGGTGCTGGATGATTGAACTCGCCGCCGCATGGTGAACGTTCCCGTAGCCGCGTCGTTTCCGGAAGGCCCGCGTCCCCGCGGGCCGCGACTGACAAGAATGCCGGAACTCGGGATACGGCTCGCGAGGACGCGAGGCCTCCACTCTTTCCGATGCTGAAAATCGTCTTCATGGGCTCCGACGCGATCGCGTTGCCGATGCTGAACTGGCTGGCGGGCGAGGGGAGTGCGCAGGCGCGCGTTGTCGCGGTGTTCACGCAGCCCGATCGTCCCGTCGGCCGCGGCCAGAAGGTGCAGGCGAATGCGATCAAGCTTTGGGCCCAGGAGCGCGGCATTCCCGTGCATCAGCCCGAGAAGCTGCGCGAACCGGAGCTCGCGACGCTCACCAGTTACGGCGCCGATCTCGCGCTCGTGATGGCCTACGGACACATCTTGCGCGAAGCGTTCATAAACGCGCCGCGCCTGGGCACGCTGAATTTCCACACGTCTCTGTTGCCGAAGTATCGCGGCGCTTCGCCGATCCAAACCGCAGTCGCCAGCGGCGAGCGCGAGACCGGCGTCACGCTCATGCGCATCGTGGCCGCGCTCGATGCCGGACCGGTCGGAGACGTGGAGCGCGTCGAAATCGGGCCGCGCGACACGGCGTTGGATGTTGAGGCGAAGCTGTCTGCGGCCTGCGTGCCTCTTATCGCGCGCGCGCTGCCGAAACTCGCCGCCGGCGCACTGGAGTTTCGCGAGCAGGACCACGCCGCCGCGACCTTCTGCCGCAAGCTCGAGAAGGCGGACGGCGCGCTCGATTTCGCTCGTTCGGCCGCCGAACTCGCCGCGCGCATCAACGGCCTCTTCCCCTGGCCCGCGACGACCGTCGAGATCGCCGGCCAGCCGATCAAGTTCGGCGCCGCGGAGGTTTGTCACCTATTAGGTGACAAATCCGGCGAACCCGGTGGTGTCCTCGGGGCCGACCGCGAGGGTCTTCTGATCGCGACGGGTGCCGGAGTGTTGCGTGTGCTGCGGCTCCAGCGCCCCGGCGGAAAAATGCTCGAGGCAGGCGAGTTTCTGCGCGGCTTCCCCATCGCGGCGGGAACGATGCTCGCGTCGTCACCGATGCCCGCGCTCGCGTCGCCGAAACCTTTCCCGCGTCCGCCCCGCTGACGGGTCTTCGCTTGTTTTCGACCGGCTTTTTCCCAAGCTGCCGACATGCGAACGTGGTTTCTTCTCGGGAGTCTCGCGGCGGTGACCGCCCTGGCCCAGCCGGCCAACAACACCGCGTTCGAGTTGGCGAGCTTGCGTGAGGACGTGCGCGAGCTGAAGCAGCGCATCGGTGAACTGTCCCTGACCATCGAGCAGCTTTCGCGCGAAAACGCCGCGCTCCAATCCAAGGCGAACCAAGGCTACGCGACGGTCGAGCAGCTCAACAAAGCCGTCGCCGAACTCAATCGCGCGGTGCAGGGCGACCTCGCCGAGCAGAAGCGCGAGGTGCTCACGCAAGTGGCCGCGCAACTGGAGCGCATGGGCAAGCAGACGAACGCGGCGCTCGAGTCGCTCGCGAAGAACCAGGCCGCGCGACCGGTCGTGCAGTCGAATTTCGCGGAGGATTTTCCGAAGCAGGGCATCAACTACACGGTGCAGACCGGCGACACGCTTTCCTCGATCGCGCAAAAGAACGGCGCGCGCCTGCAGGACATCATCAACGCGAACAAAATCAGCGACCCGACGAAGATTCGCGTCGGGCAGACGCTGTTCATCCCTCTCGCCAAATAACATGGCCAAACCGCCCCCCTCCCGCCTCGGTCGCGGCCTCGGTGCGCTCATCGCGAGCGGCACCCCGGCCAAGCCCGCTTCTCCAGCCGCTGCTCCCGCGCCCGCGGGGCACTCGCCCGCGGCCGCGCCTGCCGCCCCCGTGCACGATGGCTTGCCGGGTTACCGGGAAGTCCCGATCGCGCAGGTGGAGCCGAACCCCTATCAGCCGCGCAAGGAGTTCGACCCCGCCGCGCTCGCCGACCTCGTGGAGAGCATCCGCGCCGAGGGACTGCTGCAGCCCATCGTCGTTCGGCAGGTCGGGGAAAAATTCCAGCTTATCGCCGGTGAACGCCGCTGGCGCGCGTTTCAACAGCTGAAGCTGAAAACGATTCCGGCCCGTGTGATGACGTCGAGCGATGCCTCTTCGGCCTCGCTCGCTCTGATCGAGAATTTGCAGCGCGCCGACCTGAATCCGATCGAGGAAGCGCACGGTTACGCCAGCCTCATCCGCGATTTCGACCTCACGCAGGACGCTGCGGCGCAACGCGTCGGACGTGGACGCGCGACCGTGGCCAACTCCCTCCGCCTGCTCGCGCTCGAGCCCGAGATTCAAAGCTATCTCGGCAAGGCGATGCTCAGCGTGGGGCACGCGAAGGTTTTGCTCGGCTTGGAAAGCGGCGCCGAGCGGCTCGTGGTGGCGCGCCGCGCCATCGAAGGCGGCCTCAGCGTGCGCGCACTTGAGGAAATCGTGCAGGGTAGGCGTGGAAGCGCAGCTGGTCCGGGCAAGAAGCGCCAGGCTCCCGCCGCCGAGTCCACCGCGTTGGCCGATGTGCAGAAGAAGCTCACTAGTCACCTCGGTGCGCGCGTCACGTTGCGGCATGCACCGAAACACGGGCGCATCATCGTGGAGTATCACGGCAACGACGATCTCGCGCGCGTGCTGGAGCGCATGGGGCTCACGCTCTGATTCGTTCGCGGCGCGGAGTCACGACACTCTCATCGGGCGAAGAATCGCGGCGGCGCGGACGGAGCGCGCGGACCGCTATTTCTTGGCCTTCGACGGCGGAAATCCTCGGACCAAGTGGGTTTCGTCCACGCGCTTGTAGAGATCGCGCATGGCGGCAGTGGCGGCGTCTTCGAGCGCGTCGGCGATTTCGAAGTCGCGGAAGCCGTAGCGACCGCGTTCCTGGATCCATGTGATCTGGGTCTGTGTGACGATGCCGAGATCGCGCTTCTCGCCGCCGGGCGCCGAGAGGCTGGCGGCGAGCGTGCATTCGGCATTGCCCACGCGATCGATCCGCCACGTCAGCAGGTTGAGCGTGAGCAACGGCAGATCGGCGTTGGGCGTGCGATCGCCGTCGGGCATGAAGTCGACGACTCCGGTGAAGCCGCGCCGCTTGAAGGTGTCGCTTAGGATGCCCGCGAGCGAGTCGGCGATGCGGTCGTCCAGAAATGGCCGCCACGTCGGGGGCACGTTGATCTGCAGCTGAAGATCGGCGGGCTTGGCGGAAGTGCTGGCTTTTTCGGCCGCAAATGAGGTCAGGGCGGCGCCCAGTGCGGCGGCGCACAGCAGGCCGCGAAGGAGAAAGGCGTGGGTTTTCATGGGAGAAGTGAGACGTTGGACGGGAGCGGCGGTTCCCGCGTGCTGTTGCGAGCGGAGCGACCAGAACTTTGGTTGACAAAACGGGCCGGAATCCGTTCGTTCGCCCCTTTCATGAACTTGCTCATCAATATTTTCACGGTGGTTCTGATCCTCGTGTCCCTGTTTCTGGTCCTCGTCGTCCTGATGCAGAAAGCCAAGTCGGATGGCGGCGTGGCGGCCATGGGCGGCGGTGCCGCCGAGTCCGCCTTCGGCGCCGAGACCGGCAACGTGTTGAGCAAAGCCACGATCAACGCGGCGATTCTTTTCTTCGTGCTCAGCTTCGGCCTCTACCTGGCGCACATCTACCAGTCGAAGCACCAGACGGCGGCGGACGCCAAGCTCCCGACGGTGACGGCCCCGGCCGCCCAGCCGGCCGCGACGCCCGCGCCGACGACGCCCAGTGAGCCCAAGAAGTAACAAACTCCCTCGAAACCCGGTTCGCCGGGTTTTGTTTTTTGCAGGCCTCGTGTGCGCGGTCGGCGCGCTTAGCGGCGCGACCGCGGCGACGAAGCCGGCACCGAAGTTCATCGGGAAGCCTGATCAAGCGGAGGGCGCGCATATCCTCGCGGGCTTCCGCAACGTCGGCATTCGCGGCGGCTATTGGCTGAGGTTCGAGCTCACGGTGATTCCGCGCCAAGGCGACGAGCGCGTCCTGAACGGCGAGATGTCCGGACTGCAGGGGGCCGACGGCCCGCTCACGCGGCTGGTTGTCGACGACCCGTCGAACAAGGGCGGCAGCCACGAGCAGCGTTATCTCCTGCATGGCGGTGCGAATGCGGAAGCTTGGACTTGGAACGCGGGCGAACACGGTGCGAAGGCGCATCCGCTGCCCGCCGAGCAGTGGCTGGCGCCTGTGCAAGGCACCGACCTCACGCTCTTCGACCTGCAGATGCCGTTTTTGCGTTGGAGCGATTTCGCCTACGAAGGCGTCGCCAACGTGCGCGGGCGGCCGGCCCACGCGTTTCTGCTTTATCCGCCGCCGTCGTTCACGCCGCCGGCCGACACGCTGGCGCCTGCGGCGGTTCGCGTGTTCCTCGACACGCAGTTCGCCGCGATGACACAGGCGGAGTGGGTCGACGCGAACGGTAAGCCGCTCAAGACCGTCACCGTGCTCGACCTCAAGAAAGTGGGCGAGCAGTGGCTCGTGAAATCGATCGACCTGCGGAACCATCAGACGCGGGCGAAAACCCGCTTCGCGGTCGTTGCGGTGGCCCTCGACCTCTCTTGGACGCCGGAGACATTCGCGCCCGAGACGCTGCCGCGTCCAGCGGCGGCGGTTCCGAGCGAGAAAATCGAACGGTTTTAAGGACATGGACGCCCCGACCGGCATCCAACTCGAGGTCGAATTTCTCGACCGCCTCAACGAACCCGTGCGGGAGGGAAAGGCGAAGTCGGTCAGCGAGATCATCCGCACCGCGCTGGAGAGGTTCAATTTCGAGAACGTCGTCGTGCTGCGCCCGTCGCATGTGACCATCAGCGTGCGTCTGCCGAGCGAAGTGCGTCGCGACTTGAAGCGCGTCGCGCGCGAGAAGCACACCAGCATCGGTCAGCTGGTGCGCATCGCGGTCGACACATATTTGCCGCAGCTCGAAGAAGCTTCGGCCGGCCAGCTGGAAATCGAGATGTCGACCGCGGTGCCGCGCGAACCGGAGCCGCCGCCGAGCCCCAAAGCGCCGGTCGCCGCGGCGCGCCCTGCCGCCAAGGACACGCGCAAGAAGGCTCCCGCGCGCAAGAGCGCCGCGAAACGCGCGGCAAAGACTCCCCCGAAGCCCGCCGCGAGTGCGAAGAAGAAGCGCGCGCGCTAAGTGCTTCCACCTATGACCGAACTCGCCGACGCGTGACTTGCGTTGGCCAACGGCGCGCCCTTAAGTCGGGCCCCGTTTATGAGCCAACCGCCTCCGCTCTCCGTCTGGGCCCGCAATGTCTCGCCTTCGCCGACGCTCGCGATCGATGCGAAAGCGAAAGCCATGATCGCCGCCGGCGAGGACGTCTGCTCCTTCGCCGCGGGTGAGCCGGATTTCGACACGCCGGAGTTCATCAAGGAGGCCGCCATCGCCGCGCTCAAGTCCGGCAAGACCAAGTATGCCCCGACGCCGGGCATCGAGCCGCTGCGCGTCGCCATCGCCGAACGTTACGCCGCCGAATACGGCTACAAGATCACGCCCGCGCAGGTCGTCGTCTCGCCGGGCGGCAAGTATTCCTGCTACCTCGCCGTCCTCGCCACCTGCAATCCGGGCGACGAGGCCATCGTCCCCGCGCCGTATTGGGTGAGCTATCCCGAGATGGTGAAGCTCGCGGGCGCGACGCCGAAGTTCGTCGTCTGCGACGACAAGGTCGGTTTCAAGCTCACGCCGGCCGTGCTCGAGGCGGCGATCACGCCGAAGACGAAGCTGCTCATTCTCAACTCCCCGTCGAATCCGACCGGCGCCGTCTATACGCGCGCCGAACTCGCCGCGCTCGCCGACGTCTGCGTGAAGCACAATCTCTACGTGCTCGCCGACGAGATGTATGAGCACCTGATCTACGACGGCGACGAGCCCGTGAATTTCGCCATGCTCGGCGCCGAGGTGGAGAAGCGCACGATCACCGTCGCCGGTTTTTCCAAGACCTACTCGATGACCGGCTGGCGCCTCGGCACGCTCGTCGCGCCCGCGCCCATCGCCAAGGCCTGCGGCGAACTCCAGAGCCAGATGTCGTCCAATGCCACGACCTTCGCGCAATACGGCGCGCTCGCCGCGTTGAAGGAAAAGGCCAAGGCCGACGCCGCGATCAAGGAAATGAAGTCCGCCTTCGACCGCCGCCGCACATGGCTGCACGCCGAGCTGAACAAGATTCCCGGCATCTCGTGCCTGCTCGCCGGCGGCGCGTTCTACCTTTTCCCGAACATCTCGAGCTTCGGCCTCAAGGACGCGGAGTTCTGCGCCAAACTGCTCGAGCAGGAAAAGGTCGCCGCCGTCCCGGGCTCGTCGTTCGGCGCCGAGGGCTACCTGCGGCTCAGCTACGCGACGTCCGACGAGATCCTGCGCAAGGGCGTCGAACGCCTCACGCGCTTCTGCGCCGGCTTGAAAAAGTAGGCGCGACGCACCTCCGGCCTGCAACCGCCTCGGCGGCCCGAGCGTCATCCCGACATGCGCTGGCCGACCGGTTTCATTCTTGCCGCACTGACTTTCGCGGTGGCTCCGCACGCCTTGGCGCGCGAGCCGATCCGTCGGACGTGGGAGGTTGCCGGCGTGAATCGGCAGGCGGAAATCTGGCTGCCTGAGCAAAAATCCACCAACGGCGCGCCGGTGGTGTTCCTCTTCCATGGCCACGGCGGGAATGCCAGGCAGATCGCGCGCTCGATGCCCATCCCGCAACTGTGGCCCGAGGCCCTGGTCGTGTGCATGCAGGGATTGCCGACGCCCGGGCAGTTGACCGATCGCGAAGGGAAACTGAACGGCTGGCAAGCCGCGCCGGGCGACCAGGGCGATCGCGACCTCGCGTTTTTCGACGCCGTGCTGACGACGTTGCGCCGCGACTACCCGATCGATGCGCGTCGCATCCACGCCACGGGTCACTCGAACGGCGGCGGGTTCACGTATTTGTTGTGGGCGATGCGACGCGACGTGTTCGCGGCGTTCGCGCCCTCGTCCGCCGTGGCGGGGCGATTTGCGCACCGTCTGACGCCGGCGCCCGTCCTCCATCTTGCGGGGAGAAACGATGAACTCGTGAAGTTCGCGTGGCAGGAGCGCATGATCGCGCACCTCCGTGAACTGAATTCCTGCGCCGCGACCGGCACGCGCGAGGGCGGATACGTGACGCGCTACGCGTCGGCCAGCGGCAACCCGACGGCGACATTCATCCACAACGGAGGACACCAACTCCCTGCGGCGGCGAGCGCTGCGGTGGTGGAATTCCTCCGCGCGCAGGCT
Organism: Opitutia bacterium; assembly: GCA_016217545.1. NCBI lineage: Bacteria > Pseudomonadati > Verrucomicrobiota > Opitutia > Opitutia bacterium. The sequence goes on from JACRHT010000016.1 coordinate 82,001, forward strand.
CGAACGGAGTAGCCGGACGCGCGCGGAGTTCAGGCGAGCGCGGTCTCGTTTGCCGGCCCGGATTCAACGGCCCGAAGCGACGGTGGTGTCCGGGAACGCAGCGGCCGTCCGTCGAGGAGTCAGACCGCCATGCTTCTCGCCACGATCATCCTCGCCGCGCTCGTCGTCCTCACGAGTTGGGACGCCGGTGAGGCGTCATGAACGCGGAAATGCAGCCGCCCATTCCTCTGCGTCAAAGCCGAGGAGCCCCACACCTTCGCCGAGGACGAATGGGCGTTTCACCAACCGCCCATCGGAGCCGAGCAAGGCGAGGGCTTCCGCCTCCGTCATCGCCGGGAGCTTCGCGGCGAGTCCGCGTTCGCGGTATTGGATGCCGGAAGTGTTGAAGAGCCGGCGCAGCTGGCCGCCTTGATGCCGCAACATCGCGCGCAGCTCCGCGGGAGTCGGCGGTTGCTCGTAGATCGGACGTTCGACGAACTCCACGCCACGCTCGCGGAGCCAGCGCGTCGCGTCGCGGCACGTGCTGCATTTGGCGTAGGCGTAGATGATGACAGGGGAGCGGGCCATGGTGGGAGGCATTCAACCTGCGCCGTCTCTCCGCACAAGCGCCCATTGCGCCGGGATGATTCGCGTTGTCTCGCAGACGACAGTCCCAACGCTGGCGCGATGAAGAAGACTTTCCCGCTCCAGCAAGCCGGCCGCGACGACGCCCGTGTGCGCGACAAGATTCGCCACGAGGTGAACAAGTTCCTGCGCCGCGCCCGGCAGCGTCCGCCGCAGGAGGGTTTTCGCGGGTGGGATTTCGCGTGCAAGATCGGCCCGAGCGAGAGTCAGGCTCAGCCGTGCGCCCTGGCCGAGGTGGCGGCGGGCATCGACACAGTCGCGCAAGGCGGCGCGACGCACGTCTACATCGAGTTGATTCCCGTGCCGGCGCGTCCGGTGCCGACGACCGACGTCGGCTGAGCGGCGGACGTCAGGCCTTTTTCACGAAGCACGCCTTGAGCGCGAGGGCGATGCCGTCGATCTTGCAATCGATCTCGTGGTCGCCGTCGACCAAGCGAATGTTCTTCGCCTTGGAACCGGCTTTGAGAACCTGCGCGCCGCCGAGTTTCAGGTCTTTGATCGTGATGATCGTGTCGCCCTCGACGAGCACGTTGCCATGGGCGTCCTTCACGACGCGGGCGGCTTCGGGCGCTTCCTCCTTCGGCCATTCGTGACCGCAGGTAGCGCATTCCCACTTGTCGGGATGCTCAAGGACGTCTTCGAGCGTGCAGGCAGGGCAGGTGGGTTTCGACATAAGCGGGCAAGCTGCCGGGCGCCCGCCGCGGTCCGCAAGGCTATTTCCGCTCAATGCTCGTCGACGCGCGCCATCTTTTCGTCGATGACCGGGGCGCCGACGCCGTTGATGACATGCGCGATGCCGCTGCCGCGCTGGCGATTCAGGCGCAGCGTGACGAGGTGGTGGAACTTCACGCCGGGCGCCGTGGGCGACTCGACGGCGTTGTCGAGGATCACTGGTGTTTCGTGGAACACCGCGTAGACGCCCACGCCCCACGCCTCGTGCGTGCGAACGTTGTCGGCGACCTTGTAGGACGCGAAGCCGCGTGTGGCGCCGTTCATCCACGCCGCTTGGCTCGGCGGATCATAGGGCAGCTCCGATTGATAGAGGTAGACGCGCCCGCCGTCGGCGTTCCACAGCGTCTGGTAGGCCTGCGTGTGTTCGACAAAGAGCCCGTAGGCGGTGACGTCACGCCCGTTGACGACGAGGCCGAAAGCGTTGCGGTTCATTTCCCAACCGGCGCCTGGGCCATGATCGGCACGCCAGAGCCAGAGGTTGTCGAGGAGCGTCTGCGCGCTGTTCACCTCGACGAAGCACCGCGTGCGTCCGGCAACGCTCGAACCGGCGCGCGCGAAGATGTCGTGGAGTGCGATCGGTCGCTCCGCGTGCGTGGCGGTGCTGCCGCGCGGGCCGACCTCCAGCAGGAGCGGTGACTCGTGTTCGCTCGCTTCGAGGATCAGGCCGCATGCCACGAGGCCGTCCACATCGGCGAGGCGCAGCGCGGGCTGGCCGGTCGCCGAGATGAGCGTCGGGAAACCAAGTCCGAACACGATGGTGTCCGGGCGTTGGACCTCAAGCGGCGCGGTGAGCAGGTAGTTGCCCGGCGTCAGCAGGAGATGTTTGCCGGCGGCGAGCGCGGCGTTGAGCGTCGCCGCGGTGTCGTCCTCGGGACGCGCGATGTAGAACTCGCTCAACGGAATCGCGCGACCAGGCGTTGGCCGGTCCGCGCTCCAAGTGGTGCCTTGCGAGTCGCGCGCGTAGTCCGGCACGAGCACGAAGAAGTCGCCGCGCGCATCGGTGAAGAGATACGGCTTCTCGCGGCTCACCGGCGTGCGATCGATCACGGTGTATGCCGGATCGGGCCAGCGGCCGTCGGGCGCGCGGTCGACGCCGACGAAGACCATGTTCCAACTCGAGCCGACCCATCGGCCCCAAGTGTCGTTGCGCGAGAGCCACTGTTGCTGCGTGCCGGAGTTCACGGTGCCGTCGATGCGACAGTCGGCCATGAAGCCGCCGCTGGCCCAGCCGCCGTCCCACAAATTCATATCGCCGCGCACGTGCATGCGGCGAAACGAGGTGCCTTGCGACACGGCCCAGACGTTCACGCGCCCTTCGACTTTGGGCGTGACGCTGAGGTTTTCCGCGACGCGCCAGAAATTGATCGTGGCGTTGTTGTTGCCGGTCCAAGTGGCCTTGGAGCGCACCGCGCCGGTGATGTGCACGTCGTCGGGCGAGCGGCCAAGTCCCGCGACGTGCATGTAGTAACCGACGCGAACATCGGCCTGATACTCGCCCGGGCGGAAGAGCAGAGCGAAGCGGCCGGGGCCGAATTCGCTGCGCTCCTGGCGCGCGTAGACGGCGTCGATACGCGCTTGGATGTCGCGATCGCCAGGGCTGAAGATCAGCACCGCAGGGCCGAAATCCGGCGCAGCGCCAGACGCGAGGGTGAACATGAGGGCAAGGCCGGGAAGGAGTCGCAACCGCAGCGATTTCATCGAGCGAGCGTCGAGCCTAGCTTCGCCGCATGGCGCCCGGCAATCGGCGAGCGTTTTCGGTGCACAGAAATTTGGAAAAGGTGCACGCGCGCGCAACGGTCAGCCGATGGCGCAAGTGGGGAGAAAGTCCCGGAGTCGCGTGACCGCCCGCCTATTCCGTCCGCAGCGCTTCCATCGGATCGATCCGCGCGGCACGGCGCGCGGGAATCCACAACGCCGCGAGCCCGACGAACGCGATCACGAGGGCGACAACAAGGTAGACGACAGGGTTGTTCGTCATGCCGGGTCCAAAGAGATCCTGCACGGGTCGGGTCAGGAAGAATCCGCCGAGGAGTCCGATGGCGAGACCGATGCCGATCTGTCGCCCGCCCTGAGCGAGCACGAGCTTGAGCACCTGGCCGACCGTGGCGCCGAGCGCCATGCGCACACCGAATTCGCGCGTGCGCCGGCTGACGGCGAGCGAGGTGACGCCGTAGACGCCGATGGCGCCGAGGAAGAGCGTGACGAGTGCGAAGATGCCCGCCATCACGCCGATGATGGTGAAGCCGCGCGCAGCTTGGGCCGTCACGGTCGTGAGCGTGCCGATGGAGTGAATCGGCTGGTTAGGATCGAGCGAAGCGATGGCCTTGCGGACGGGCGGGACGTATTGGAGCGGGTCGCCCTTGGTGCGGATGAAAATATCGAGCCAGCCCCAGCCCATCTGGTCCTGCACGAGGTAGAATCCCGCCTCGTCGATGCCGGGAGGCGCGAAGAGCCCCTGCATCTTCAAGTCGGGCACGATGCCAATGATCGTCAGCCATTCGCCGTCGGGCGTCTGGGCGCTCTGGAAGCGGCGTCCGAGCGCATCCTGACCCGGCCAGAATTTGCGCGCGAACGACTCGTTGACCACGGCGGCGCGGACCTTGAGCGAGTGCTCGCGCGAATCGAAGAGGCGGCCGCGTAGCGCGGACACGCCGATGAGTTTGAAGTAGTCGGAAGAGATGACCTCGAGCCACGCGGGCGGACGGTCGTTGGCGTGCGCGAAGACCATCCCTTCGGGGGCAACCGGTGTCGGCACGCCGCTGCCGATGATGTTGCGGCTGGTCACCGCGACGGCGTCGACGCCGGGTTCGTTTTGCAGGCGCTGCATGAGCTCGCGGAAGAATTGGGCGCGTTTCTCGACCGTCGGATAGACGGCGTCGTGAATTTCGACGCGGCCGGTGAGGAGGCGATCGGGGTCGTAGCGCAAGTTGGCTTGGCGGACGTCGAACACGGTCCAGCCGACCACGCACGCAGCAACGAGCAAGGCGGAGGAGAAGGCGATCTGCGCGGTGACGAGCCAGCGAGCGAGGCGGCCGAGGCCCATGCTCGATGCGGCCCGCGCGTCGTCTTTCAGCGCGGTGTTCACGTCGAGCCGCGAGGCTTGGAGAGCGGGCATGATGCCGGCGAAGAGGCCGGCGAGCGCCGTGAGCAGGATGGTCGCGCCGACGATCCGGTAATCGAGTCGGAAGTCGAACCAGTCGGGCATGTAGGGCCGATGCGCGAGGTGCGTGTTGAGCAGGTCGACGCCGAAGAGGGCGACGACGAAACCGCCGACGGCGCCCAGCGCGGCGAGCACGAGGGCCTCGCCGAGGAGTTGGCGCACGAGGCGGAAGCGGCTGGCGCCGACGGCGGCGCGAACGGCGAGCTCGCGCGTGCGCTGCGCGGCGCGGCCGAGGAGCATGTTGGCGACGTTCACGCAGGCGAGCGCGAGGATGAAGACGGTCATCGCGAGCAGCAGGACGAGAATGGGAATCGTGCCGCCGCCCGCGTAGGCGAAGGCGATCTTCTCGACCGCCATGCGATTGTAGCCGCTGTTGCTGTCGGGCCACTGCTTCTCGAGGATCGCGGCGATGCCGTCGAATTCGGCGCGCGCCTGGTCGAGCGAGACGCCGCGCTTCAATCGGCCGATCATCTCAGCGCGATCCACCGGCGTGGTGCGCGGATCGTTGGGACCGGCGCGCAGGTTCACCCACAGGCGCTCGGAGCCTGGAAAGGAGAAGTGCGGAGGCATGACACCGATGATCGTGCCTGCGACGCCGTTCACACTGAGCGGCTGGCCGAGGACCTTCGGGTCGGCGGCGAATTCCTCCTGCCAAAGCTTGTGCGACAGCACGATAAGCGTCGGCTGGCCGATCTGGTCCTCGGCGGCAGTGAACCAGCGGCCGAGCATCGGCTGCACGCCCATCAGCTCAGGGACGTTGTAGGTGACGAAACCGCCCGGATGGTGAGAGGGGATGCGTCCGGGCGCGCTGAGGTTGAGGCCGCCGGTCGTCGAACCGACAAGAACGTCGAACGACGTCTGGCGTTCGCGGAAGGCGAGAAAATCGCGGTAGGGCAGCGAATCCCAGCCGTCGCGTCCCTGGCTCGCGGGCGCCATGCGGCCAATGTGCATGATGCGCTGTGCGTCGGGCGCGGGAATGCCGCGCAGCAGGATGCCGTCGATGAGGCTGAATTGCGTGGCGACGAGACCGATGCCGAGGGCGAGCGAGACGGCGGCCGTGAGGTTGAAACCCGGCCGCAGCCGGATCTGGCGGAGCGCGAGTTTCAGGAATTGCATGGGGCGGGACCGGGAGTCGCCGGTCAGCGGGGCGTCACTTCGATACGATCACGCCGTCGGCGAGGCGGACGGTGCGCGAACCGTAAGAGGCGTTTTCCTCGGAGTGCGTGACTTGGATGATGGTCGTGCCTTCCTCGTTGAGCTTCTTGAAAAGCTTCATGATCTCGCGGCCCTGATCGCTGTGGAGATTGCCGGTCGGCTCGTCGGCGAGAATGAGCGACGGGCTGGCGATGAGCGCGCGGGCGACGCCCACGAGCTGCTGCTGGCCGCCGGAAAGCTGGTTCGGATAAAGGTCTTTCTTGCCGACGATGCCGAAGCGATCGAGCACGTCGCAGACGATGGACTCGCGTTCCTTCTTCGGCGTGTCGCGATAGGAGAGCGGGATCTCGAGATTTTCGTAGACCGTGAGGTCGTCGAGCAGGTGGTAGCTCTGGAAAACGAAGCCGATGTGCTTTTTCTGCAGTTCGAAGCGCTTCTTTTTGTCGAGCTTGTGGATCGGCTCTCCGCGCAGGGTGAATTCGCCATTCCAAGCGCTGTCGTGCAGGCCGAGGATGTGGAGCAGCGTGGACTTGCCGGAACCCGACGGCCCCATGATGGAGACGAACTCGCCCTCGTTGATTTCGAGGTTGATGTTGCGGAGGGCGTAGAACACGCCGCCTTTGAGCGGGTAGATTTTTTCGACAGAGCGAAGCGAGATCATGAAGGGGACAGTGGAGAAAAGACGGGGATCGGCCAAGCGCGCTCACGCAATCAACTCGGGCGGCGGCGGCCACGCCGGGCGCTGCTTAGACGGCCGCGAAGGCTTGGTGGCGTCGCGCGCGGGCGGAGTGATGCTCGGCGCAGTGCTCGGCGGAGGAGGGGCAGGAGCCGGCTCGGCGGGGGCAACATTGCCGGAGTCGTCGACAGGAGGCGTCGGTGCCGCGTCGGATTTCGCCGATTCGCTGGACTTGCCGGCTGACTTGGACGACTCGCCGCACTGCTCGTTCGCGGCGACGGCCGACGCACCGGTCAGCACTGCTGCGGCGAGGAGCGATGCGAGCGACGAAAGCAGCCGTTGGCGGAGCGTCATGAATGCAAGCGCGCGGATACGCGCCGTCGTCCTCTTTCGCACGCGATGTGCCACGGCTCGCTCGAATTTCGGGCGCTGATAGGCAGTGATTTGCGCAACGCGAACTCGGTCACGCTGCGCGGTGGCGCTCGGATTCGAAATCAGGCCGTCCCAAAGTCGGGACAAAATTCAAGGCACGAGGCGAACGGCGGCGTCGATACGATCACCCGCGCGTGCCCAGCGGTAAACCAGCGGTCCGCTGGCGCGCTTGAGCGATTTGAACAGCTCCTTGTCGGCGCGTTGCTGCAGCATGAGTTCCTCCACGCCGCCGGCGGAGCAATTGAAGATCTTGGCGTAGCCCTTGTAGACGCGCGGCTCGCCGAGAATCCGCGAGGCGTCGGCGGGCTGCGTCCACGCGCGGCGGTCGAGCACCAGAAAACTGTAGGGCAGCGAGCGGAGATCGATGCCGGCGCGCTGGCCGAATTTCACCCATTCGGAGTTGGCGAAGATCTCCGACGGCGGCGCGGCGAAGAAGTGGCACCAGTCGCGCTCGCGCTCCGCGGCGAGCAGACCGCAGGCGGCGGCGTGCGGGCACGGCGCGACCGCCTGAAAGCCGGTGGCGCGCGCGTGCTCGCGCCACTCGACGATCGCGCGGCCGACTTCGTGCGTGCCGGGCTCGACCCAGAGAACGGTTTGTGCGCGAGCGAGGAGGTTGCGGAGTTCGGCGCGGCCGTTGTCGTCGAGTTCGTTGAGGACGTGGCTGACGACGAGGACGTCGATGGCGCCTTCCTGGAGAAAACGGTAACTGGCGCGCTCGGCGGCGAGCCCGGGGAAAACCGTGTGCGCGCGACGCTCCGCAAATTCAACGGCGAGCGGCGAATGATCGTGCAGGACGAGGCGGCCGACGTTCGCGGCGCCGAGAAATTCCACGACGCGGCGGCCCGCGACGCCGCTGCCGCAACCCCAGTCGAACACCGTCGCGTTCGTCGGCGCGGTCCAGTTGCGCAGGCGCAACTCGCGGAGCACCGCGTCCCATTTCCAGCCGATGCGTTCAGCGTAGGTGAGGTCGTAGGCCTCGAGGTCGGTGACTGTGTGCCAATAGGGGCCTTCGGCGCGTGCGTTCGTGAGGAACGTCTCGCGCAAGCGATCAAGCACTTCCCAATCGAGCGAGGTCAGGTCCATCAGCGCAGGGCGAGATCGAGTCGTTCCGGGACGAAAAGGTGGTCGCCGTTGCGCGGCGACGGGACCGTGAAGTCGCGGGTCATATCGAGCGGCTGGGCGCGTCGGTGGCTCGTGCCCGAGTCGCGGACGAGATAGACGGCGCTCATCTTCGCGTAGGGCTGCGGTCCGCCCGCGCGCTCGATGGCGCGGGCGAAAGTTTCTCCAGGGGCGAGCTGGACGATGCCGGGGCGAACCACGCTGCCGATGACCACAATGGAAATGGTCTGCGGCGACGCGGGCGCCTCGTGCGTCCTCACACGCTCCGTTTCCTCGCGGCCTAGCCAGGCGAGGCAGGCAAAAACCGCGATGGCGCCGATCAAGGTAAGCTTTCTCATCGGCGCGAACCCGCGCAAGGGGCGTGGGGTTACTTCGTCACCGTCACCGGCACGCTGCTCTCGCCGGCGCTGCTCTTGAAGAAGAGCGAGCCGGTGCCGGGTTTGCCGCCCTGAACGGCGATCGTGACGCTGGTCTGGCCAGCGGGCACGATCACTTCGGGCATCACGATGCTCTCGGGCACGTCGGTCTGGACGTCGATGAGCATGCCACCCGCCGGAGCGGGCTGCGGAATGGTGAAGGTCATCGCCTGCTGCTCGCCGCCGCGGAGATTGAGCGCGCTGGGCGAAACGGTGAAGTTAATGGCGTCGACGCGGAAGGAGCCGACCGCCAGCGCGGTGCCGCCGCCCGCGAGGCGCAGCGTGTAGTTGCGGCCGGTTTCAACGGCGGGCACGAAGAAGCTGATCGAACTCGGCGACTCGAACACGGTGCGCGTCGGGCTGTTGTCGAAATAGACGACGTCGTTCGGCGTGAAGCCGGCGCCGAGCACGCTGACGCGGGCGCCGATGGGCGCGCGGCTGGCTTCGGGGCGGAGGACGTAGCGGCCGGCGATGTTCAGGTGTTGCAGCTCGGAGTGCATCTCGCTCGCGATGGCGCCGGCGGGGGCGTCCTTGCCGAGGTAGGCGACGATGAAGTAATACGACGCGTTGGTGCGGCCGGAGGGGAGTTGGTAGTCGAATTCCCAGATGTCGGCGGCGGCGCTCTTGGTCATCGGGTAGATGTGGCCGTCGATGACGATACGGGGCTTGATGCTGGCCTCGTCGACCGTGTAACTGGTCGGCTTGAAGTTCGCGGTGATCGTGTAGATCTGCGACGGGTTGGCCGGCACGTTGTCCGGCGTCATGTTGGTGATCGTCAGCGACTGGCAGCCGGCCAGGAAGGCGAGCGCGAAGAGCGCGCTGACGAGCGCCGTATTGCGGCGGAAACGGGAAGAGAAGGGTTGCATGGGAAAAGGTTGCGCCGGGCCTCGCAGGCCGTTGGCTGAACGGAAATTGACGCACTTCTAATGGCCGGGTTCCCCCTAGCGCAAGAAAAGTCTCGGAGCGGAGCCGCCGCGGCGCCCGGCGCGACCGCGTCGGCGCTCGGCGTCTACGTGCACGTGCCGTTTTGCGCGACGACGTGCGACTTCTGCGCGTTCTACCAAACCGTGCCGAAGGCCGATGCGGTGCCGCGCTACCTCGCGGCGATTCGCAACGAAGCGGCGCTGGTGGATCGGGGCGGGCGACGCGTGGATACGGCGTTCTGGGGCGGCGGCACGCCGGGATTGCTGCGCGCCGGCGAACTCGAACAACTCGGTCGCGCGATGGTGGATTTCTGCGGCGGTGCGCCGGGCGAGTGGAGCGTCGAGATGGCTCCGGCGACCGTCACGGCGGAACGGCTCAAGGTCCTGCGCGAACTCGGCGTCACCCGCATTTCGCTCGGCGTGCAGAGTTTCAACGAAGCGTTGCTCGATGCGCTCGGCCGCCAGCACAACCCGAAGCAAATTTACCGCGCCTACGACCTGATCCGCGCGGCCGGATTTCCGAGCGTGAATCTGGACCTGATGTTCGCGCTGCCGAATCAGGACGAAGCGCAGTGGCGCACGGATCTGGCCGAGGTCGTGCGGCTCGCGCCGGATCATCTGTCGACGTATTGCCTGACGTTCGAGGAAGACACGGCGTTGTGGGTGAAACTCTCGCAGGGCAAGGTGAAGCTGGATCCGGAGAAGGAGGCGGCGTTCTACCTGCGCACGTGGGAGTTTCTCGAGGGCGTCGGCTTCGCGCAATACGAGGTGTCGAACTTCGCACGTCCCGGCCACATCTGCCGGCACAATCTCAACACGTGGCGGATGAACGAGTGGATCGGCTTCGGCCCGTCGGGTGCGTCGCAATTCGCCGGTTGGCGGGCGAGCAACCCGCCGGACCTGACGCAGTGGCACGCGGACGTCGCCGCGGGACGGCGGGCGACGTCCGATCGCACGGCGCTGACGCCGGAGTTGCTCGCGGCGGACTGCGTGATCTTCGGCCTGCGCATGAACGCCGGCGTGTCGCTGCCGGAGTTGCGCGCGAAGTATCCGTCGGCGCCTTGGGAGAGCCTGCACGATTTTCTGCCGAAGCTGCTGCTCGAGGGATTGCTCACGCATTCGCCGGAGGGGCGCATCCAACTCACGCCGCGCGGGCGGTTGCTGGCCGATGCGGTCGGCGCGGAAGTGCTTGAAGCCTTCTCGACGGCCTCGAAAGCTCCCGGCCAATGACGCTGTTGCGCTTCGCCTTTCTCGCTCTCGCCGCACTCGCGCTGGCCGGTTGCCAGAGTGCCGCGCCGGAGAAGCCCAAGGACTACGAGCCGCTCGTCGCGCGCTTCTACCTCGAAGCGAAGCCGAACGAGGCGGGCGTGGCGGTGACTCTGCCTCAGAGCGGTGTCGCAATCGCGGTCGCCCCGAAGCCGGTGGTGGTTGAATACGACATCGCGAATGCCGAGGTGGCGCAGGTGGATCTGGGCCGCTGCCTGTTGGTGCAGCTGAATTCTGCGGCGTCGCGCGATCTGTATCGACTGAGCGTCAGCGGCATCGGGCGGCGGCTGGTGCTGGCGTTGAACGACCAATTCGTCGGCGCGCGGCGGATCGATCAGGCGATCGCGGACGGCGCCGTGTTGATTTTTCTCGAAACGCCCGAGGCGGAACTCCCGGGACAGGTGGAGCGGTTGAAGCGCACTTCCGCCGACTTGGCCGAGGCCGCGCGCAAAGCTCGGCGATGAGGCGTCTGATTTCCACGCTCGCTCTCGGTTTGCTCGCGCTGGCGCCGGCCGCGCACGCGAAGATCGATCTCGTTTTCCCGACGCCGCAAAAGGCGTGGACGACGGGACGCATCGACGAGTTCATTCAGCCCACCGTGTCGGGCGACCCGGAGTCCGGCCTGTTCGGTTGCGTGCGCAGCGGCGGCTCGCAGTTCCACGAAGGGTTGGACATCAAGCCCACGGCGCGCGACCGTCGCGGTGAGCCGGCCGATCCGGTTTTCGCGGCGATGGACGGCGTCGTGAAACACGTCGCGACTTCACCGGGCTCGAGCAATTACGGGCGCTACATCGTCATCGAGCACCCGGCTCAAACGCCCGCGGTCTACACGCTCTACGCGCACTTGGCGGCGATTCAGTCCGGCATCCGGCCGGGCGTGCGCGTCGAGAAAGGCCAGACGATCGGCATCATGGGGCGCAGTTCGAGCGGCGGCGGAATTCCGAAGGAGCGCGGGCATTTGCATTTCGAGATCGGCCTGCGCGCGACGGACGCGTTCGAGAACTGGTATGCCGCGCGGCGCTTCGGCAACCGCAACGAGCACGGTGATTTCAACGGGATGAACCTGATGGGCATCGACCCGCTGGATTTCCTCCGCCAATGGCGCACGGGCCGCGTCGACTCGTTCGAGGAATATTTCGACAAGCTGCGGCCGGTCGTGACGCTGCGGATCGCGACGACGCGCGTGCCGGATTTCATTCAGCGCTATCCCGCGCTGCTGCGAAAGCCCATCAACGGACTCGTTGCAGGCTGGGAAGTCTCGTGCAACGGCACCGGCCTGCCGTTTGCGTGGACGCCGCTTTCAGCGAACGAAGTAGTCGGCATGCGGAGCGGCGAAGTGCGGATCGTGTCCGCGGACGCGTCGGCCACGCGAGCCCATCGCTGCAAGGACCTCGTGCGCGTGCGCGGCGGAGGCTACGCGCCGGGCGGCGATTTGCGCACGATGATCGAGCAGGTGTTCGGGATTCGGTAAGCGGATTATCGGCCGGTGGCCCGTGTTTGTTCGCCCGGTCGTCGCGACTCGGGGGCCCGGGTGCGGGTGAATGAGCTTCGGTCGGTGTTATGACATTTCGAGGTGTCATCGCTCTTGTCTAGCCGAGCGCGCCGGACGATGGTTGGCGCGGCTCGCACAGTGTCCGAGGGCCACGGATACGTGGGAGATTCTGCGAGGCATTTCGCTTTAACATTCCCCCGATCCGCCGGTGCCGTGCGTTCTTGTGTTCCCGCAACGATCGCCGCCCACCGCGCCAATCAGCCATGAGCGCATCCGACCGGTCCTTTCACCTGTTCCTCTCCTACGCCCGAGCGGACAACAAAGTCCGCGTGAATCTCGCGGGCGAAGGTTGGATCACCGCCTTCGTGGCCGAGCTGAAACGGCGGCACGCGGCCTACTCCGGGCGCGAGCTCAGGATTTTCTTCGATCAGGACTCGATCGAGGACGGCACGGATTGGAAGCGACGGCTCGGCGAAGGACTCCGGCAGAGCCGCCTGTTCCTCGCGTTCCTGTCGCCGAACTACCTCACGTCGAAAAATTGCCTCTGGGAATGGGAGGAATATCTGCGCCGCGAGCACTCCGCCGCGCGCGGCGACGATGGACTGACGCCGATCTATTTCGTCACGCCGGCCGACCTGCGGTTTCAGGACGATCAGGGGCTGGCGGAGTGGCTGCGGAACATGGAGCAGCGCTACCCGTGGTTCGAGGCGCGTGAGGCGCAGTTCACTTCCGAGGCCGAGAAGACCGCGCGCGCCTTTGCCGCCGACCTCAACCGACGGCAGAAGTCCGCCACGTTCGAGCTGCATCCGTGGTTCGAGCGCGGGCCGGAGGTGTTGCGCGAACTCGATGCCGCCGAGCGCGCGTCCGACGTGAAGCGAGCGCCGCGCGCTCCGGCGGACGATTTGCGCTCGCTCGCGGAGCGGCTCAACGGCCTCGATCGGCACATCGCGCGCCGGCTCGACCGGTTGGCGCTCGCCGATCTCGCGCCGGGCAACATCACGCGGAGCCACGAGCACTTCGTGGGACGGCATCGCGAGTTGCGGGAGCTGCACGAGATCATGCTCACCGGCGGTCCGCAGAGCGGAGGGCGCGGCATGGGCGGACGCGGCATGATCGCCGCCACCTTCGCGCCCGGCGGTCTCGGCAAGACCGCACTCGCCCGCCAATACGCGCACGCCTACGCGGAGTTTTACGCCGCCGGAGGGACGTGGGAGATCGGTTGCGAGGGGCAGAAGGAACTCGGTTTCGCGCTCAAGCGATTGGTCCAGTCGACGCAGTTTCAGCAGCTCGCCTGGCGGGATCGGCGCGGGCCGGCGGCGGGGGGCGAGTTGCTCACCACTCCGCTCAGCCTGAGTCAGGAGCAGGAAAACGATCCCGCCCTCGCGCTCGAAGCGATCCTGGGCTATCTGGAGCGGGTAACGGCCGCGCGCCGCGCGATCCTGGTGGAAGAGCTCAGTCGCAGCGCGGCCGAAGGGCGAGGGGAGCGTCACACTCCGCCCGAGGAACCGCCGGAGCTGAAGCAGCCGCGTGCGCTCCTGATTCTCGACAACGTGGATCAACCGGAGCTGCTCTCGGGCCACCAAGTCGCGCAACTCCCGGCCAAGGACTGGCTCGAAATCATCGTCACGACCCGGCTCCATCCGTCCGCATTCGGCGGCGGGGATCGCACGTTCGCGCACGTGGAACTCGGCACGCTGCCCGAGGCGGACGGAGTGCAATTGCTGGCGGATTTCCAGCCGGGTGGACGTTTCGCACTCTCCTCCGAGGAGGAGGCAGCGCGGCGCATCGTGCGTGCGCTGGGCGGATGGACGATCGCCGTCGAAATCGCGGCGGCTTTCATCGGAGATCTCGCGAAAAACGGCCGCGCTGCGGTCGCGGCGGCTTTCTACGCTGAGTTGGAGAAGAACGGCCTCGCGTGGGTGGACGATCTCGCGGGCAGGACGGCGTTCGATCAGACGCAACGGCACAGCGAGGCCTCCGACCAGGGCGAGCGCGAGCGGCAGAACCGTGTCGGCACGCTCATCGCGTGGAGCGTGGCGCGCCTGAGTGCGCCGGCGCGCACGGCGCTGGAGTTCGCGAGCCTGTTCCAGCCGGACGCGATTCCGCTTTCGTGGCTGCACGTCTTGACGGCGAGCGTGCATCCGGAAGTGAAGGATAAATCGCTGACGAACGACGTGGCTTGGCCTGCGGTTTGGACGGAGTTGCGGGGCCTGCGCCTGCTGCATCCGGCGGGGGAAGTCGAGGCGGGTGAGCGTCAGGTGGAACGCGAGCCGAACGTCGTGCGGATTCATCGTGTCGTCGCCCAGCACGTCTCGCGGGATGGACTGACGGAGCGGTTCGCCGCGCTGGATAAGTTTCTCGACGCCTTCACGACCCGATTCGAGCATGAGGTCGGTAATTCTGACGACGCGTGGTTGCGCGCGCAGCATCCGTGGCTGATCGATCAGTTGGATCACCTGCTCAGCACGCGCACACCGACCCCCACCTTGCTCAGTTCGGCCGGAGTGTCCGCGAGCTATGAAGGACAACACCGATCCCTGGCACGCGCGATGGAACTCACGTCGAGAATTCTCGCAGCCGCGGAAGGTCATCTAGCGGCGAACCTGCAGAGTGCGGAGGCGCAGCGGGACGTGTCGGTGAGTTTGAGCAAGCTGGCGGACTTTCTGGCGCTTCGCGGGCAGGCCGGTGATGGGAAGAAAGCGCTGGAGTATTACGAGCGGAGTCTGGCGGTGCGCGAACAGTTGGTAGAGGCAAACCCGCAGAGCGCGCCAGCGCAGCGGGACGTGTCGGTGAGTTTGAACAAGCTGGCGGACTTTCTGGCGCAACGCGGGCAGACCGGTGATGGAAAGAAAGCGCTGGAGTATTACGAGCGGAGTCTGGCGGTGCGCGAACAGTTGGTAGAGGCAAACCCGCAGAGCGCGCCAGCACAGCGGGACGTGTCGGTGAGTTTGAACAAGCTGGCAAATTTTCTGGCTAGTCGCGGGCTGGCTGGGGATGGGGAGAAAGCGCTGGGGTATTGCCAGCGGAGTTTGGCGGTGGCCGAGCAGTTGGCGGAGGCGAGTCCGCAGAGTGCGCAGGCGCAGCGGGACGTGGTGGTGGGTTTGCTCAAGCTGGCGGACTATCTGGCGCAACGCGGGCAGACCGGTGATGGGAAGAAAGCGCTGGAGTATTACGAGCAGAGTCTGGCGGTGCTTGAGCGGTTGGCGGAGGCGAATCCACAGAGTGCGCAGGCGCAGCGGGACGTGTCGGTGAGTTTGAGCAAGCTGGCCGACTATCTGGCGCGACGCGGTCAGGCCGGGGATGGAGAGAAAGCGCTGGGGTATTATGAGCGCGAATTGGCAATCTGTGAGCGGTTGGCGGAGGCGAACGCACAGAGTGCGGAGGCGCAGCGGGACTTGAAGGTGAGTTTGGAGCGTTTGGCGGGGTTGGAGGGACGGCGGACGGGTGGGCAGAAAAAGGCGCTAGAGCTGCAACGGCGGGCGCTGGAGATCGCGCTGCGACTACGCGGCGCCAATCCGCAATCGGTCTATTTCGGACGAACGGCGGCGGTGTCGTTCTTCCTGACGTATCAACGTGCCCAAGCTGCCGGGCAGGACGATCTGGCGATGAAATGCCTCGTCGGCTGCTACGAGGTGCTTGACGAACTCATCTCTGCCGGCTGCACGCTCGACCAACAATCCATGCAGCTGCACGCGCAACTCAAAACCCAGTTTTCTTCCCCATGACGACCTCTCCCTCTCAATCACCCACTGCCTCCGGCCTGCCGCTCGTGGTTCAGGTCGCGTTCGCCGGCAAGCGCCGGCTCTTTGATCCGCCGCATGCGAGCTCCGGCGATGAGGCGGCCTTCGCCGCGGCGGTGGAGCGGCTCTTGGTGGAGCGGCTCCACCGTTTGCAGACGGAACTGGGCGGGGGGCGCGTTTGCGGGCTGTCCTCGCTTGCGGCGGGCGGCGACTTGATGTTTGCGCGGAGCTGTCAGCAATTGGGTTGGTGGCAACGTGTGTTGCTGCCCCAGCCGCGGGAGGATTTTCTCGCGGCCTGCGGGAGCGGGGGACCGGACTTCACCCCGGCCGAGGCGGAAGAGGCGCGGCGTCTGCTCCTCGGCGGGCACGTGATCGAGGAACGCGTGGCCAGCGTGGCGAGCGAGCGCGCGACGCGTTTTGAGGACGTGAATCTCGAGCTGGTCCGAATTTGCGACGTGCTGGTGTGCCTCCTGCCCGGGGCGGCGACGGCGGACAAGCCGGCGGGCACGCGCGCCACACTCGCGCTCGCCCAGCGCTGGCACCGTCCGGTGTTGGAAATCGGGGTCACCGTGGGGAAGGACGGAAAACCAGTGTTGTCGGAGCAGTGGCATTGCCCGCCTTCGAAAACCGCCGGGGCGTGCCCGGCGGCGCCGGGCTTTGCCCCGGCGCGGCTGCCCGCGCCGCTCGACCGCATTACGCCCCCGGCCACCGGTCTGGACGATGCCGCCGCCTACCGGGCCGCGCTGAAGCAGTTCTCGAGCGCCACGGCGACGCGGATGCAAAGACGATTCAAGTGGGCGGCGCTCATCATCGTCGGCGCGCACGTCGCGGCGACCGCGCTGGCGTTGGCGGCGCTCAAGATCCACGGCGAGACTGCGCTGCACTGGCTGCTGGGCATAGAATTGTCGTTCCTCCTGTTCGGCCTGGGGTATCACGAGTATCTGCACCGCTCGCATGCGGCGCAGCGCTGGGCGATGGCGCGTCTGAGCGCCGAGGTCGCGCGCTCGGCGATCCCGCTCGCCGGGGTGCCGCGGTCGCTGCGTTACCTGTTCGAACTGCCGATGCCCGGGGAACTTCGCCCGCTTCTGCGCACGCTCAACGTCCTGCATCTCGCCGGCCTCTCCGCGCGGACGGGCACGTGGCAGGCGCGGCGCGAGACCTACGTGGCCGAGCGGTTGCGCAAACCCGTCAACGGCCAACTCGACTACTACGCCCGGCGGCTGGCGCAGGCGCGCCGCTGGCTGCAGGTGGCGCAGGCGACGTTCTTCGTCGGATCGGCCGGGGCGTTCGCGGCCACGGCGGCGAAGCTCGGGCTGGCGCTGGACTGGTGGCACGTCGGCACGGCGGCGCACGATCTCGCCGCCGGCGGGCTCGGTTCGCTCGCGGTGTTTTTGCCTGTGGTGGCGGTGGCCGCGCTCTCGCTCGCGGGCGCGTTCGATCTCGAGGCGCGCGTGCACACCTACGCCGAAATGCTCGAGTTTCTCCAGCACCACACGCACTTGATCGAAGCCGCCGTGAGCGAAAACGAGTTCGCGACGCTCGCGCTGCAAATCGAGGCGCGCCTCCTTGGGGAAACTGCCAACTGGCACGCTCGGCGGGCGTTCACGGGCGTGGCGTAGGCCGCGCCAGAATTTTCCCGAGGTCCTTTTCGTCCGCCCCCGCTCTCACGCCGCCGCGCATGAACTACGAGCTCTTCATTTCTTACGCCCGCAAAGACAACCAGCCGCAGAAACCCGGCGACCCGCGCGGTTGGGTCACGGCTCTGCGCGATGAGATTCTCGCGCGGCACTATCGCGTCTCCGGTGCGCCGCTGCGGAGCCATCCGTTCTACGACTTGGATGCGATCAAAGGCATGGACGACTGGCGTCTCAAGATTCTGCAAGGGCTGCGGCAGTCCAACATCCTCCTCGTGTGTCTGTCGCCGAACTACTTCAAGAGCGACAACTGCCTGTGGGAATGGGAGGAGTTCCACAAACACAAGGCCGCGCGGCGGATCGGCGACGGGAGCGTGGCGCCGGTGTATTTCGTCGAGGCTCCTGACTCCGACGAGCAAGTCACGGCGGCTTTCGCCGCCTTCGTTCAGCGTGGTAATTACCAGGAATCGGAGCTGGCGAAGTTCATTCCCCGTTGGCGGGAGTGGCACAGCGCGATCCGGCGCTTCAACCACTTCGATTTTCGCCCATGGTTTCCCGAGGGTCCGACGGCGCTGGCCGAGGAGGTGGCGAAGCGACGTCTGGAGGAACTCTCCGGGGCGCTCACGGACCGCTTGGCGCGCTCTCGCCGTGCCGCGGATGCGCCGGGCAACCTGCGGGGCTACAATCCGCATTTCGTCGGGCGCTCCAAACAATTGGCGGAGCTGCACCAGACTCTCGTCGGCGACGGTTCGGTGGGCGTGATCACGGCCGTGAATGGCTTGGGTGGTCAGGGGAAAACGGAACTCGCCATCACCTACGCCCACTCGCACGCCCAGTTTTATCCCGGCGGCTTGTGGGTTCTCCCCGCGGAGGGCCGCGCGGAACTGCTGCCGCTCTTCGGCGAACTGGCGGGCGACGCGCGCCTCGGCATTCCGCCGTCCGCCGGTCCGGAAGAAACGGCGGCCCAGCGCGGGGTGCGCGTGTTGGAACGCATGAAACAGCTGGCCGTCGACGCCCACGATCGCGATCCGGACGGCGGCGCCGCTTGCCTTGTCATCCTCGACAACGTCTCCGAGCCGGCGTTGCTGTCGAAGACGCAGCGCGCGCCGCTCGATCTCGCCAGCAAGGGTTGGCTGCGACTCGCCGCGACCACCCGGCTGGGGCGCGCGGATTTTCCCGCCACCGCGAGCGAAGTCGCGTTCATGGAAATCACGTCGCTCGACGAAGACGACGCGCTCGACCTCATTCGGAATCACCAGCCGCCGCTCGACGCGGACGGCGTGCAACGGGATTTCCCGCCCGCTACGGCCGCGGCGGACGCGACCGCGGCACGCGAGATCGCGCGCGAGCTGGGCGGGTTCACCCTGGCGGTGGAGGCCGTGGCGATCTACCTCGGGCTGCACCCGGAGATCCGTCCGGCCGCTTATCTCGCGCGGCTGCGCGCGGAGGGGTTGACGGGTGTCGATTCGCTCCCAGCGGAGGCCGACGTCGCGGCGCAAATGCAGCATCGCGAGAAACAGCTCGAACTCGTGCTGGCGCAGACCTTCGAGCGGCTGACGCCGTTGGAGCTCACCGCGCTCGACTACGCCGCGCTGTTGCCGCCCGATCACGTGCCGTGGCCGTGGCTGCGCGCGTTGGTGGCGGAAGCGCACCCAGGGAAACTCGACGCGGCCGTCGGTCACCCCGACCCGTGGGCCGGCGCGCGGCGGCGATTGGAAGGACTGCGCCTGCTCACCACCGGCGATCATCCCGAAGTGGCCCGCCTGCACCGCATGGTCGGCGCCCACGTGCGCGAACGGTTGGGGGACCGCGTGGGAGGGATGCGTGCGCGGGTGCTCCAGTTGTTGCACGATCGAGTGGGCTATCCGCTTCAGGAAACCTGGCGACATGACCCCGGTGTTCTTTGGATTCTGCCTCCGCTCCAAGCGACGGTGGAACTGTTGGCGGAAGCGGAGGTTGATCCGATGCTGGGGCGTCTCGCCGGGCTGCTGGGCGAAATTGAAGCGACCATCGGACGGTTGGACCGCGCCGAGCGATTTCTGATGACGGCGATGGAGATTACCGAAAAAGCGCTAGCGACCAATCCGTCTAACACGCTGGCGCAGCGGGACGTGTCGTTGAGTTTGATCAACCTAGCGGACTATCTGGCGAGCCGCGGGCAGGCCGGGGATGGGGAGAAAGCGCTGGGGTATTACGAGCGGAGTCTGGCGGTGACCGAGCGCTTGGCGGAGGCGAATCCGCAGAGCGCGCAGGCGCAGCGGGACGTGTCGGTGAGTTTGAACAAGCTGGCAGACTTTCTGGCGCGCCGCGGGCAAGCCGGGGATGGAGAGAAAGCGCTGGGGTATTACGAGCGGAGTCTGGCGGTGCGCGAGCGCTTGGCGGAGGCGAATCCGCAGAGCGCGCAGGCGCAGCGGGACCTGTCGGTGAGTTTGGAGAAGCTGGCAGATTTTCTGGCGCAACGCGGGCAGGCCGGGGATGGGGAAAATGCGCTGGGGTATTACGAGCGGAGTCTGGCGGTGCGCGAGCGGTTGGCGGAGGCGAATCCGCAGAGCGCGCAGGCGCAGCGGGACGTGTCGGTGAGTTTGAACAAGCTGGCGGACTTTCTGGCGCGCCGCGGGCAAGCCGGGGATGGAGAGAAAGCGCTGGGGTATTACGAGCGGAGTCTGGCGGTGCGCGAGCGCTTGGCGGAGGCGAATCCGCAGAGCGCGGAGGCGCAGCGTGACGTGTCGGTGAGTTTGGAGCGCTTGGCGGGGTTTGAGGGAAGGCAGGCGGGAGGGGAGGGAAAGGCGCTGCAACTACAACTGCGGGCGCTGGAAATCGCTTTTCAACTACGCAGCTCCAATCCGCAGTCGGTCTATTTCGGACGGACGGCGGCGGTGTCGTTCTTCTTGACGTATCAACGGGCCCATGCCGCTGGGCAGAATGAGCTGGCGATGAAATGCCTCGCCGGTTGCTTCCAAGTGCTCGACCAAATGATCACAGCCGGCTGCGCGCTGGATGAACAGATGGTCAATCTTCATGCCCAGCTGAAAACGCGCTTCGGACAGTCGTAATCGTGCACTCCGGTCGCGCGCGGCCGGAGGCGCGAGACGGTTTTCAGCGGCGTCGCTTCGACTTCGCGCCCTTCGCGGCGCTCTTCACGTCCGCGAGGATGCTTTGGAATTCCGGGTCGACCTTCAGGCTCACGAGATCCGGATCCTGGCGCATCCACTCGTAATCGGTGTAGCCGAGCTTCAGCGCGACGCGGAGCGCATCGAGCGCGTCCAGCGGGCGGTTGCTCAGCGCGAGGCTGCACGCGAGGTTGTAGTGCGCGGTGGAGTTGGTCGGCTGGAGTTTCACCAGCTTGCGATCCATGCGCAGGCCGTCGGCGATGCGGCCGGTCTTGGTGTAGAGGCCGCCGAGAAGTTCGATGACGTCGGCGTAGCGCGGGCAGCGGCGGTGGACGGACTCGAAGAAAGTGATCTCGAAGGCCGGGTCGCTCTTCGGCGGGCGGGACATGGATTACTTCGTGCGGTTCGGGCACGCGTGCCGCTCGCGGAAGGCGATGCACTGCGCGCTGACTTGGAGGCGTTGGGAGATCGGCTTGAGCCCGAGCTTCAACGAGACCGTGCTGCCATACCATTCCATGAACGGCGCGCTGATCTCGAAAATCTTGTCGCAATCCACGCAGACGACCTGAGCGACCTGCGTGTTGCCGGAGGAAGGGAAGTAGAATTTCTCGCCCTTGCCGATGTCGACTTCGCGCAAAAGGGCGCTCTCGGTCATGATCGGCAGCGTGCGATAAACCGTGGCGCGCGACACCGAATCGTCGATCGCGCGCGCGTGATCGAGGAGCTCCTCGGCGGTGAAGTGGTCCTTCTGCGCGAAGGCCGCGTCGAAGATCGCCAGGCGCTGACTGGTCACCCGCAGACCCTTTTGGGCCAGGTAGGATTGGAATTTTTCGCGGGCAGCCTCGACGCTCACGTCCGCAGCATCGGGGACGGCGTTTCCGAGTGTCAACGCGGAAGGCGACGCGTCCGTTGCGGCGGAAACGCATTGCCTCACGCCACGCGCGGGCATCGTCTGAGGCGATGATCGTGGCCGTCCAGCCGCTCGCGGGTTTCGAGAAGCTCCTCCACTACAAGGTGCCGGAGTCGCTCGTAGACGCGGTCGGGGCGGGCTCTCTCGTGCGCATCTCGATCGGTCACCGCCACGGTATCGGCTTGGTGATCGAAACCGACGCGCTGCCCGACGTGCCGCTCGAGAAACTGAAACCCATTACCGAGGTGTTGCACGAGTTCCCTGCGCTGACGTCCGACCTGCTCGAATTGGCGCGGTGGATGAGCAGCTACTACGCCGCGCGGATGGACTCCGTGCTTGAGACGATGATCCCGGGTGCGGTGCGCGCGGGCGCGCGGCTGAAGCACGACAAATACCTCGCGATCGCGCGCGAACTGACGCCCGACGAACACGCCGCACTCACCCGCAAGGCGCCGAAGCAGGCCAAGCTCTACGATTTCCTCAAGCAGCAGTTCCGGCCGGTGAAGAAATCGCTCGTGCTGGAACGTCTCGGCGCGACCGCCGCGGTGGTGAACGCCTTGATCAAACACGGTGTCGTGCGCGAGGAATTGCGGCACGTGGAGCGCGTGGCCTATGCGGACAACTGGAGCGGCGGCGAGGTTGTCGCGACGAAACCGCCCGAGCTCAACCCCGAGCAGGCCGCCGTCGTGGCGTCGGTCGGCGCGAGTCTCGAGAAGCGCAAATTCGCGGTGCATCTCCTCAACGGCGTCACGGGCTCCGGCAAGACCGAGGTCTATCTGCGCGCGGTCGAGGCCGTGCTCGCGGCGGGCGGCAGCGCGATTTACCTCGTCCCGGAAGTGGCGCTTACGCCGCAGACGGTGGCGCGTTTGCGCGGGCGCTTCGAGGCGGCGGGACAGAAGACGGTGGTCTGGCACAGCCATTTGAGCGAAGGCGAACGGCTCGACGGCTGGACCGCGCTCGCTTCGGGACAGGCGAGGGTGGTGGTCGGCGCCCGTTCGGCGGTTTTTGCACCGGTGCGCGATCTGCGGCTCATCGTCGTCGATGAAGAGCACGAGCCGGCCTACAAGCAGGACGAGACGCCGCGCTACCACGGGCGCGACGTGGCGGTCTACCGCGCGAAGCTCGCGCACGCGGTGTGCCTGCTCGGTTCGGCGACGCCGTCGCTCGAATCAGTCGCGAACGTGCGCGCGGGCAAATACGTGCAGGATCGTCTGACGAAGCGCGTCGACGACAAGAAGATGCCGGACATCCAGATCGTCGACATGCGCATCGAGGTGATGCGCTCGCGCGGGCTTGTGACTCTTTCACGGCTGCTCGTCGACCACATGCACCAGCGTTTCGCGCGCAAGGAGCAGACGATTCTGTTCATCAACCGCCGCGGCTACTCGTCGTCGATGCAGTGCCGGAAATGCGGTCACGTGGAGGAATGTCCGCATTGCAGCGTGTCGATGACGTATCACCGCGCCGACGAGACGCTGAAGTGTCACCTTTGCGGCCACGAGCGCGGCGCGCCCGCGGTCTGCCCGTCGTGCGCGTCGCCCGAAATTCGGTGGCGCGGCCTCGGCACGCAGCGCGTGGAGGAGGCCGTCCGTCGCGTGCTGCCGCGCGCGAGGCTCGAGCGCATGGACACCGACACGATGTCGAAGAAGCATCGCTTCCGGCAAATCCTCGGCGACTTTCGCGCCGGCAAAATCGACATCCTCATCGGCACGCAGATGATCGGCAAAGGGCTCGATTTTCCGAACGTGACTTTGGTCGGCCTGATCGACGCGGACATCTCGATGCACGTCCCGGATTTCCGCGCGAACGAGCGGACGTTTCAGTTGCTCGTGCAGGTCGCCGGGCGCGCCGGTCGCGGCGATCGCGCGGGCGAAGTGGTCGTGCAGACGTTCACGCCGCAGGCGGAGGCGATCCAGTTCGCGAAGAAGTCCGACTTCGATGGCTTCGCCGAGGCCGAGTTGACGATGCGCAAAAACTTCGCCTATCCGCCGTATCGCCACCTGATCCATCACCTGTTCCGCGGACCCAATCCGGAGAAGATAATGTTCTTCGCGCAGCAGTGGGCGAAGAAGGTCGAGGCCACGCTCGGCAGCGAAGTCGAGATGCGCGGTCCGTCAGCCGCGCCGATCGAGAAGGTGAAGGACGAGTATCGCTTCCAGATCTGGTATTTCACGTATCGCACGGCGAAGGTCGTGGCGGCGCTGGCGAAGTTGCAGCAAACGATCGAGTGGCCGTCGGACGTGACACAGGTGCTCGACGTGGATCCCATGAGCTTGGTGTGACCGGTGAAAGTGCACGGCCCGAAGGCGGACGGGCCGCATTTGGGCGCAGGGCTGGCGTGTCGGGGGATTTCCTACCCACCCTGCCGTTCGAGTCCCGATAGGAAACGAGCCACGGGTGGGCTATGCTCCGTCCGTCCCCAGCGTCTTCCTGCCATTTCCATGCCCACTCCTTTCCCCTGCGCTTTTGACGGTATTCGCGGCTTCGCGGCGCCGAGTTTCCGCCGGGCGAACTCGATGACCGGGCGTCGCTGACCGATGTCCACCGTCTTGAAAGCCGTGCTCGCTCCTGACGCCGCGCTCTCGGCGTCCGTCAGTGCGTCAGATGCCGCGCGAACGGCGTTGCCGAGCGAGACCGTCATCGCTCTGCCTTCCGCACCCAAGCTCTCCGAGATGACGCGCGTGCTGCTGGTCGACGATCACCCGGTGACCCGGCAGGGGATGAAGGCGCTCATTTCTCAGCAACCGAACCTCGAGGTCGTCGGCGAGGCGGACAACGCCCCGCGTGCGCTCGAACTCGTCGAGAAGCTCAAGCCGAACCTCGCCATCGTCGACATCACGCTGCGCTCAACGAACGGCATCGAACTCACCAAAGGCATGCGCGCGCAGTCACCCGAACTGCAGGTCCTGATTGTCTCGATGCACGACGAGAACCTCTACGCCGAACGCGCGCTGCGGGCGGGAGCCATGGGTTATCTGATGAAGCACGAGGCGAGCGAGAAGATCGTCACCGCCATCCGGCGCATTCAGCAGGGCGAAATCTACCTGAGTGAGCGCATCAAGGAAAAGATGCTGCACCGCTTCGTGAACCACCGGGCCGACGAGATGCGCTCGCCGATCGACACGCTAAGCGATCGCGAGATGGAAGTCTTCCAGCTCATCGGCAACGGCTACGGCACGCGCCTCATCGCGCAGCAGCTGAATCTCTCGATCAAGACCATCGATTCCTACCGCGAGCACCTGAAGCTAAAGCTCAACCTCGAGTCCGGCCCCGAGCTCGTGCGCTACGCCATCCAGTGGATGAAAAGCCAGGGCACGATGTAGTCCGTTTTTCCGTTCTTTGAATTTCTCACGCGCGGCCGCACAGCCCGGCACGTTCGCTCTCTCGTCCAATCGGGAGCGACGATCGAACACGACTTCGCGATCTTCGCATGTCGGAGCCGAGTTCGTTGCTCCCCCCCCGGCACGTCGCGGCGCGCGAGAATTACGACCGCAAGTCGGATGGTGGCGCTGGGGCGCATCACCATCCGGCGGGCCACGTTCATTCGCGCTCGCCGATGTTTCCGCACAAATGTCGGCGAATCGAGTGCACATAGCGGTCGTGGTCGCCGCTCGGCAGGTAGAGTGCAAGCTCCCGGCCGAGCGGCGGCCAACAATTTCTCTCGGGGCAGCGACCGATGGGATCGTGATTTCCTCTTCCCGTTTGGTGTCGGGCCGCTGACCCGCTAGCAGCGATCACGTCTAGAACGCGACGCGCTCACCGGGCAAGCGGCAGCACGATCTTCACCAGCACGGTGACGGCGAAACCCGTCGCCTCGATCAAGGCTGCGCCCCACAGGATCCAGCGTTCGCGTTTCCCCGGGGCAAAGACGCCACCGACAAACCAAAGCCCGCCGCCCACCGGCATCGCCATGACACGCAGCGGCGCGGCGACGGACCAGAACGATTGCGGTGCGACGACCGACGCGAGTGCGAGCCACGCGGGACCGGACAGGGAGATTGCCACGGCAACAAACGCGAGACCGCGCCAGAAGCGCGGCACCGCGCGCAACCAAAGGAGCGCAAGCGTCGTGGGCACAAGTCCGATGATGCAGAAGACTTCGACGAACATCATGAGATCGCCCCAGGCATGCATGCCACTGGAGGCCAGCGCATCGACCGGATCCGTGAGATACCGGCGTAGCCAGACGGCGAGCAACCCGACGCCAGCCGCCAACAGATAGCCGACGACAACGACGCCGACTTTGGTCGAAGCGGAAAGCGGCTTCATGGGAAGACTTTCGCGCAACACTGCGCGGTTGCCAATACGGATTCCCGTCTGCGCCCGTCGACATGCGCTGGCCACGCACCGACGCGTCCGCGCAGCCAACGGAACGAGGAAATGCGCCAAATTTCTGGCTGTGTAGGGCGCAGCGCCGCAAGTAGAGTTCGTGCCGCTGCCATGTCCAACGCTCCTATCGAACGCCCCAAACCGTTTTCGCTGATCCGCTCGTTCGTCGCGGCGGACTTCCTCACGCTCGGGAACGGGGCGTGCGGCAGCGGCGCGGTCCTGGCGGCGATGCAATACCTCGTCACTCGCGAGCCGCGTTGGCTCGTCGGTGCGATGGCGCTGTTGCCGGTGGCGCTGGTGCTGGATTTCGCCGATGGGCGCGTGGCGCGGTGGCGGCGCAAGTCGTCGTTCCTCGGCGCCGACCTCGATTCGCTGGCGGACGTGATCTCCTTCGGGCTGGCGCCCGCCGCGATCGCTTTCGCGGTCGGGTTACGCGGCGCGCTCGACGTGATGATCCTGCTCTACTTCGTGGCGTGCGGCATCAGCCGTCTCGCCCGTTTCAACGCCACGGCGGCGGCGCTCGCGGACGAGTCAGGGAAAGTGAAGTATTTCGAGGGAACACCGATTCCCACCAGCGTCTTCCTCGTGCTGTTCCTCGCGGTCCTGCACTTCGCGGGAAAACTCGGGGACCAGGTCTGGTTGGGGCAGTGGACGATCGGCGGGCTCGTGCTGCACCCGCTGACGATCCTCTTTGCGCTCAGCGGCAGCGCGATGATCAGCACCCTGCGCGTGCCGAAAATCTGAGCGGCTTCCTCTCCGGGTGAAAACAGCTCGCGCGCGCGGCGCTCACACGAGAGCGTCGACGGATGCCCAAGCCCGTCGCCACCGACATTGAAGCCCGGAAAAGCGCCCTCGTTCGCGGGGCACTACTCGTCGTCGCGGCGATGGGAGCGGGCACGCTGTTGTTAGTCGTAGCGGGACGCCTGGGGTGGCTCGCTGCTCCAGGCGCCGCGCGGCCGGTGAGCAGCGTAATTGTCGTCGCGACGCTCGCGGTGCTGGCGATGGGCGTGCGCACGCTGTGGCGCGAAGCCTTTGCGCGGCGCTTCGACGGCGTGGGCCTGGTCGCGCTCGCGCTGACGTTGAGCGCGACGCTTTCGCTCGCGCTGTTTATCGCGATCCTCGCGTTGATCTGGCTCGGCGGCAGCTGGCTCGAGTGAGACGGCTCAGAGGAAACGCTTGAGCTGATCCCACGCCATGATGGCGATGCCCATCAGGCTCTCGCCGGCGATGAAGCCGGACGCGATCGGCACGACGGATTTCTCGGCGAGGGCGGGCTTCCAGCGGCGCATGCATTCGGCGAACGCCGCGCCGAGGAACATCGCGATGCAATTGCTGCCCGGCAGCACCATCGCGATGCCGATGCCGGCGGGCGAGGGGAGCAGCGGACGGAGTTTCTTCGGCGCGAATTTGTCCCACAGCGCCATGACGACACCGAGCAGCAAGCCGATGACGATCGCCGGCTTCACGCTTGGGTGGAGCGCCGCGAGGCCGCCGGAAAACGCCTTGGAAACGCCCGCCCAGACGACGCACGACGGCGCGGGCCAGTCTTCGCCGCCGAGCACGCTCGCATCGGGAATGAGCAGCCGGAACGCCGGCACGATGACGATCGCGCCCGCGACGACGCCGAAGAGTTGCGCGTAGAATTGATGCCGCGGCTTCGCGCCGAGCAGCCAGCCGGTCTTGAGCGTCGTGAGCAGGTCTGCCGCGTGCAGGCCGATACCGCCGGTGACATTGGCCGACATGATGTTGCCCGAGAGATTGCCCGGCGACATGACGCCGTAGAGGACTTGCGTGACCGGTCCGAGCGCCTTCGTCGGCGTGACATCGGTCTCGCCGGTGACGCGCGCCGCGACGAAACCCATGACAACCGCCAGCGGGACTGCCACGAGGGAAGCCCAGAGAGGAATTTGAAACAGGCGCGTCATCAGGAAGACCACGAGCGGCGACAACAGCACGAATCCCGCGGGGAACCACCACTCGGGGCACTCGACGGAAGCGATGCCGCGTTCGGTTTCCTTCGAGCGGCGGAAGATCCTTCCGATGCCGGTGAAAGCGCGCAGGATGCTCTGGTAATCGAGGGCGAACGACGTGATGCCCGACGCCACGAGGATCGCGGCACCCGGCCAGAGCGTCCACGCCACGATGCCCTTGTAGCTCACCGACGTCACGATGCCGCGCTCGACGAGCGCCGGCGCGAGCACGCCGTAGGTCAGCAGGCCACTCAGCAGCAGCGACCAGCCCACGCGAAAACTAGTGAGCGCACCGGCACCGAAGAGCACGACCTCGACTTTCATCGCCAGCGTCCACTCGGCGAGGGAGCGACCACCGAGCTTGGCGAACGGAATCGAGAATTGAGTGGGGAGCAGCTTGAGGGCGTCGCGCAGAAGCGTCAGCACGGCGCCGAACGCGGCGGCGATGCCCAGCCACTTCGCCTTGTCAGCTCCGCCGCCCTCGGCGGCACCGTGGATGGAGCTGATTGTCTCGGCCGTGGCCGTGCCGGTGGGGAAAGACAGACCTTCCTGATTGATCAGCTGGCGCTTGATCGGGATGGCTGCGAACACACCGAGCGCGGCGATCACGGCAAACCACGCGATCATGGGGAGCGGCTCCGGCCGCACGGTCGTCACCATGAGCAACGCGCCGAACGCCGCCATGTTTCCGCCGCCGGTCATGTAGCCTGCGCCCGAGGCGACGGTGCTGAGGGCGTTGTTCTCGAGCGCGCTGAGCGGCTTCTTGGTGAGCCGAAGTCCCTGGAGCGCCTGAAACACCGCGAACGCCACGATGCACGCCGTGAGCGTCACGCCAATGCTCCAGCCCGTTTTGAAAAACACGTAGAGGTTCGAGAGGCTCATCGCGCCGCCGATGAGCATGCCGACAATGACGCCGCGCACGGTGAGATTGGTGGCGCTGGGCTGGTAGGTCTGTTTCAGCCACTCGATTTCACGCGGGGAATCTTGGGCGGCTGGGGCGGGGGCGACGACGGGGTCCGACATGGGGATGTGCGGCCGACGATGCCAAGCACGCCGATGCCTGCAAGCCCGGCGCGTTCGCGTCCCAGAAAATCAGGCGGCCGGCCTGCGTCCGCAGGCCGGCCGAATGGAGAGGCGCCTGAGGCGCGGGGTTAATCCGCCGTTTTCGGGCTGATGATCGTGTTCACCTTCAGCACGGCATCGGCCGGAAAGCAGCCGCGCTTGGCGTGCTCGCGAACGAGTTCCTCGCTGGGCGCGAGGTAGACGCAAAACATCTTGTCGCCGGTGCAGTAGCTGTGGAGCCAGGTGACCTTGCCCTCGAGGTCGCGCAGCACGCCGCAGGAGGTCTGCGAAGCGGCTTTCAATTCCGCGGCGCTCAGTTTGCCGAGACCGGGCATGTGACGCTCGATGACATACATGTTGAGTCCGGCCGGGAGCGATTCGGGCTTGGGCTGCTCGGCCGCGGTGGCGGAGCCGAGCGCAACGCACGCGAGCACGGCGAAGAAGAGCGAGCGGAGGGAACGAGGGAGTTGATTCATGTTTTCTGTGTTGGTGATTTGGAGGAAAATCGCGGCTCAGTCGCCGCCGGTCGTGGGATCGATGATCGCGTTCACTTCGGAAACGCGATTCGCGGGAAAGCCGCCGAGCCGGGCGTGCTCGCGCACGGCCTCCGGATTGGCGGCGATGTAGACGCAATACATGCGGTCCTGCGTCACATAGCTCTGCACCCACTGCACGCGGGGCGCGAGTTGGTGCAGGACATTGCACGATTTGCGGGAAGCTTCGCCGAGCTGCGCGGGCGTGAAGCTGCCGAGGGACGGGATGTCTCGTTCGATGACGTATTTGGGCATAAGGTGAAAAGTGACGGGGCGAAAATACCACACCCACGCACAGCGGCATCGGGGCGATCCCCTGATTCAGGCGCCGGGCGATTCCGTCGCGAAAAGTGCCACGGGGAGCAGAAAAAATTCCGATTGCTTGTCGCGCGCGGCGTGCGCGCTTCGATGCGCGGCATGATTGAAGCCCATGAGCCGTGCCGACCCCGCCTGACGGTTGCCGTTGCCGACGAATGTCCCGTGGTCCGCGAGGGCTTGGTGCGGATCATCGCCGACGAATGCGACCTGGCGGTCGTCGACAGCGCGGCCACGCCCACCGAGCTGAAGGCGCTCGTGTTGCGACGCATGCCGAAGGTCGTCGTGACCGACCTGATGCTCGGCGAAACGGACGGACTGGCGCTCATCAAGGAACTCGGCGCCCTCGCTCCCGAATCGCGGGTCGTGGTGTTCACGCTCGAGCCGGAGGACGTTTACGCGCTGCGCGCTTTCCGGGCGGGCGCGCGCGCGTTCATCTCCAAGCGCGATGCGGTCACGGCGCTCTTTCGCGCGGTGCGCGAGGTCGCGGCGGGCGGCCTGGTGGTGCCGGCGATCGTCTCGAGCCTGATGTTCGCGCAGCAGGCGCCGGTGCGCCGCGCGGGCGACGCGATCGACGCGCAGTTGAGCGATCGTGAGCTGCAGGTGTTCCGGCTGGTCGGTCTGCCGCTGCCGACGCGGGTCATTGCCGAGCGCCTCGGCGTCTCGGTCAAGACGGTCGAGACCCACCGCGAAAACATCAAAAACAAGCTGGCGCTGAATTCCCACCGGGAACTCCTCGCTTGCGCGTCCACCTGGCTGCGGGAGCGCTGCGCGTGACCCCGTGCGCCGGACGTCCACGCTTCCGCTCGTTCTGCTCGTGTTGGCGTGCTTCAGCGCCAACAGCCTGATCACGCGCTATGTCGTCAGCCGGCAGCTGCTCGATCCGGCAACGGTGACTCTCGCACGGTTCGCGGCGGGGGCCGGGATGCTCGCCCTGATTCTCGGCCGCCGCGGCGGCTTCGGCGAAATCTGGCCACGGCGTGCCGACGCGCTGGCGGTGGCGGCGCTGGCCGGATACGCGCTCGCGATCGCCTACGGCTATCGCTTCATCACGGCGGCGGCGGGAACGTTCGTCTTCTACGCGCTCGTCGTCGTGACCATGACGGTGGGCGCGGAAGCGCGACCGACATGGCGCCCGCTCGCCGGCGCGCTCGTGGCGCTGGCGGGCGTGGGCGTGCTGGCTTTCGGCAAGGTTCGCGGTTCCACGCTGCTCGGCGTCGGACTGCTCGCGCTCACGGGCGCGACATGGGGGATGTATTCGCTGGTGATGCGACGGCGCGGCGCGCCGTTGGTGGCGAACGCACGGGCGTTCGTCGGCGTGGCGGCCTTGTTGCCGGTGCTGGCGTGGGCGGAACGCGACGCGCTCGTCTGCACGGCGGGCGGGCTCGCGTTGGGTGTTTTCATGGGCGCGGTCACGACCGCGCTCGCATATGCGCTCTGGGCGCGGGTGCTGCCGGAGCTTTCGCCGGTGGAGGCGGGAACCCTGCAACTGCTCGTGCCCGTGCTGACGGCGAGCGGTGGCGTGGTGTTTCTCGCGGAGCCGCTGACCTGGCAACTCGGCGTCTCCGGCGTCCTCGTCCTCGCCGGGATGTGGCTGACCGTGCGGCGCGGTCGTTGACCGGATTGCGCGCGTTCGCGCCGAACTCGATGGCCTCAGACTTCCGGCGTGCGCTGGTTCGCCGCGCTCCACGCGATCATGTCGCGCAGCCGTTGTCCGATCTCCTCGGCGACGCGGGTCAGTTCGGCCGCCTCGGTGGGCGGAAGATGCACGCGGCAGTTGCGGCCCCAGAGGTCGAGCCACGCCTCGAAATGCCGGGCTTCCAGACCGAGTGGGAAGTGCTTCCGCGGCATGCCGCCGGCGTAGCGGACGGGGCCACCGGTGACGTTTGACCAGAAGTCCGCGATCTTCTCGAGGTGCGCAGGCCAGTCCTCGATGTGCGCGAGGAAGATCGGGCCGATTTCGCGGTGCTGGCGCACGTCGGCGTAGAAATGCCGCAGGAGATGGAGCAGGCGTGCGCGTCCGCCGAGGCGTGCGAAGAGCGAAGGGGCGGAAGCGTCCATGGGGCCAAGGAAGCGACTTCAGGCGCGTTGTCATCGTCGAAGTGGCGGCGGCTTTGCCGTTGCCGGTGTGATGACGGCACGCATGCTGCGTCGCGACACAACCTATGAAGCGACGTTACCTCTTGTCGGCCGCCATGCTTTTGGCGGGTTGGGCTGCGCAGCTGTTGGCGAACGAAGCGGACCTGGCCGCGTTGAAGACCGAGATCGCGAAGAACCATGACCGCGCCATCGCCCGGTTGCAGGAATGGATCGCGCATCCCGCGATCGCGGCGGAGAACCGCGGATTCCCGGATGGCGCCGAACGCATGGCGGCCATGCTGCGCGAAGTGGGCTTTCAGCACACCGAAGTGATCCCGACCGACGGCAAGCCCGGCGTGTTCGCTACGCTCGACGCCGGTGCGCCGAAGACCGTCGGCATCTACTTCATGTATGATGTGAAGCAGTTCGACCCGAAGGAGTGGTCTTCGCCGCCGCTCGAGGGGCGCATCGTCGAGAAGCAAGGCTACGGGAAGGTCATGATCGGTCGCGGCGCCACGAATCAGAAAGGTCCGGAATCGGCCTTCCTTGCGGCCATCGAGGCGTTTCGCGCCGCCGGCAAGAAACTGCCGGTGAACCTCGTCCTCGTCGCGGAAGGCGAAGAGGAGATCGGTTCGCCGCACATCGCGCAGATCGTCTACCAGCCGCACGTGCAGGCGGCGCTCGCGAAGTGCACCGGCGTCTGGATGCCGTTCCCGGCTCAGAGCCTCGACGGCTCCGTCATCGTGAATCTCGGCGCAAAGGGCGTGATCGAGGTCGAACTCACTTCCAGCGGCGCCGCGTGGGGACGCGGACCGACGCGCGACATCCACTCGTCGTTCAAGTCCCTCGTCGACAGTCCCGCGTGGCATTTGGTGCAGGCGCTCAACACGCTCGTGGCCGCCGACGGCAACACCGTGGCGATCGACGGCTGGTTCGAAAATGTCCGTTCGCTCAACGACGAGGAGAAGGTCATCCTCGCCAACGCCGTGAAAGGCCCGACCCGCGAGCGCCAAATGAAGGTGGCATCCGCCAGCAGCAAATGGATCGCGGACCGGCCGTTCGCCGCGGCGATGGAGCACTACGTTTCGCAGCCCACGGTGAACATCGAAGGCATCTACGGCGGCTACACCGGGCCCGGCGGCAAGACGCTGTTGCCGACCAGGGCGTCCGCGAAACTCGATTTCCGTCTCGTGCCGAATCAAACCGCCGACGAGGCCGTGAAGAAACTCAAGGCCCATCTCGCGAAGCGCGGCTTCGGCGACATCGAGGTCAACTACACCGGCGGCTACAGCCCGACGGCCACGCCCTCGAGCGCGCCGTTGATTCAGGCTCAACTCGCCGTGCTGAAGCGCAATGGCGTCGAGGCGATTCTCTGGCCCCGACTCGCTGGCTCGTATCCCGGCTACATCTTCACCGACGCCCCGCTGAATCTCGCGGCCGGCCACTTCGGCCTCGGTCACGGCGGCGGCGCGCACGCACCGGACGAATATCTCGTCATCGAATCGTCGAACCCGCAGGTGCAGGGCTACGATGGCATGACGCTCTCGCTGGCGGAGTATCTATACGAGTTGGCGAAGTAGTCGCGGATCGTCCGGAGTCAGGATCGCATGCGGCGGCACCGTCGCCGCATGGATCGTTTGCGCGCGCGTGGCGATTGCGCGTCGATTCGGGCCACAATTTTTCTGACCGGTTGGCCCAAGGCGGAAGGCGAAAGCTCGCGCGGTTTACAGCGAGTGGGAGCCGCGCACGTTGACGCGCATGGAACAATCCACGAATCCAAACCAAGCGCTCTGGGAAAAAGGTGACTTCACCGCCATCGCGGCGACGATGCGCGAATCCGGCGAGGCACTCGTGCGCTCGCTCGACCTTAACATTCCGCTCCGCGCACTCGATCTGGGCTGCGGCGACGGCACCACGGCGGTCCCGCTTGCCCGGCTCGGTGCCGAGGTGCAGGGCATCGACATCGCGCGCAACTTGGTGGCGGCCGGCAATCGCCGCGCAACCACCGAGGGACTGACGCGGCTCGCGTTTCGACAGGGCGATGCTTGCCGGCTCGACGACGTGGCGAGCGGCACGTTCGATCTGACGCTTAGCGTGTTTGGCGCCATGTTTGCGCCGAAGCCTCACGATGTGGCGCGCGAGATGGTGCGGGTGACGAAGCCCGGTGGGCGCATCGTCATGGGGAATTGGATCCCGAATGAGCCCACGTCCTTCGTGTCGCAGTTGCTGCGGATCAGCGCCGCTTTCACGCCGCCGCCGCCCGCGGATTTCGTCAGCCCGATGCTGTGGGGCGTCGAGTCGCACGTGACGGAGCGGTTCGCGCAAGCCGGCGTGCCGGCGCAGAGCGTGACGTTCGCGCGCGACACGTTCTTCTTTCGTTCCGCGGACCTGACGCCCGAGGCGTTCATTGAGGTGTTTCGCCGGTTCTACGGGCCGACGATGAACGCCTTTGCCGCCGCCGAGAAGACCGGTCGCGCGGACGAGTTGCAGCGCCAGCTGGTCGCCGAGGCAAAGAAGCACAACCGCCCGGGCAAGCGCGGGCTGGAAATCCCCGCAACATTCATGCGGGTGACCGTGCAGCGCTGAATTGGTCCCGCCGGTCCGGAAGCGGATCAGTGCGGTTTCTGCAGCACGAGAACATCCTGCCGCTGGTCCCAGCCCTGTTCGTGGAAGCCGACAATGCGCCACGGCAGCGCGGGCACGAGCTGCTCGAACGTGAACCGCGGATGCGCGAGGCTGAAACCGTAGCCGGACGCATCCGCATAGTCCACGTAGCCGAAGCCGTGCGCCTGATATTGGCGCAGGAGGTCGGCAATCTGCGCTGCCGGCAGATCGACCGTGCGGCGCCCCGAGGCCAGCTCGCGTTCGTAGTGCCGGCCATGGAGGGTGACGACCGCGATCCCTCCCGGTGCCAGGACGCGGTGGAACAGGGAGAGGAACTCGGCGCAACGCGCCTGCGACAGGTGCGTGAGAAGCGAACCGCACCAAATCAAATCGAAGGCGCCGGAGAGCGGCACTTCGTCAGGCTTCGTGTGCGAGTGCACGGGAATGGCTCCGAGCTGGTTCGCACAGAAATCGACGCCATCGCGATTGAGGTCGCAGGCGGTCAACTCCGCGTGCGGAAACGCGGCGCGCAGAAAGCGCAGGACGCGACCGTGGCCGCACGGAAGATCGAGAATTCGAAGCACCGTCGAGCTCGGGCGGCCGATGGTCGCGAGGGCGTTCTCGACGACGCGTCGGGCGGATTCGCCGACGTCGAAATAGTGCTCCAAATTGCCGCTGAACATTTCGTCACGCGGCGAAACTTCCGTCACGACACCAGCGAGCCGGTTGGATTGACGGAACCAAGCGCGCTGCTCGCGCCGACCGTGGAGGAGAAAATGCTGCCAGGCCGAGGCAACGAGGCCGGAGGCAATCGCCGCGGCGACATCCGGGTAGGCCTGGGTGTAGGCGCACGCGTCGAACTCGTCCCGGAGCGGCAGGGAGGACACGGAATCCATCGTCAAGCGGGGAGCTGGCGGCTGATTTCCGAGGCGATCGCGGCGCCGAGGCGGGCGTTGTTCAATACCAGAGCGATGTTCGCCTCGAGCGAACGGCCGTCGGTCAGCTCGAACAGGCGCTGCAGCAGGAACGGCGTCACGGCCTTCGCGGCGACGCGTTGCTCGGCCGCTTCGGTCAGCGCGCGTTCGATGAACGGCGTGATGACGGCGCGGGGAATTTCCGCGGCCGACGGAATCGGGTTCGCCACCAGCTGTCCGCCGGGCAGGCCGAGGCGCGCGCGCTGAATGTGCGCGGCGGCGATTTCGGCCGCGCTGTCGAGGCGCAGCGGTGCGCGCAGGCCGGACGAGCGCGACCAGAACGCGGGAAACTCATCCTGTCCGACCGCGATAACGGGCACGCCGAGCGTCTCGAGCACTTCGAGGGTTTTGGGAAGATCGAGGATCGCCTTGGCACCGGCGGAGACGACCGACACCGGCGTTTCCGCCAGTTCGCGGAGATCGGCGGAAACATCGAACGACAGCTCGGCGCCGCGGTGAACACCGCCGATGCCGCCGGTGGCGAATACGTGGATTCCGGCGAGCCGGGCGCAGATCATCGTGGCGGCGACGGTGGTGGCACCGGTGCGGCCGGTGGCGACGCACACGGCGAGGTCGGCGCGGGAGAGCTTCATCACGTCTCGGGCGCGGCCGAGCTGTTCGAGCTCGGCGTCGCTCAGGCCGATATGGATGCGGCCGCCGATGACGGCGATCGTGGCAGGCACGGCGCCGCCAGCGCGCACTTCCGCTTCCACGCGGCGCGCGGTGGCGACGTTCTGCGGGTAGGGCATGCCGTGCGTGATGATCGTCGATTCGAGCGCGACCAAGGGAAGGCGCTCCGCACGGGCGGCCTCGACTTCGGCGGAGGATTGCAGCGGCAACTTCATGCGAAGAGCGCCATGTGACGGGATTCGCCAGCGGAAGCCAAGTCGTTCCTCACGTGCCGATTTCGCCCGCGACGTGGGCGCTCGCCGCGCGCAGGGCAGCCGCGAGCGCGGCCTCTCGGTCCGCTCCGGCGCGTTCCGCGACGAGGTGCGCGCCCATGAAAACATCGCCGGCACCGGTGACGCGATGGACCCGCACCTTCTCCGGCACGCCGCAGACGAACTCCGCGCCGCGCGCGCCGTCGCAGCATTCGCGGTCTCCGGCCGTCACGAGCACGCGGGCGGCCCCGCGGTCGAGCAAGCCGCGCGCGGCGGTGATGGCGTCGTCGAATCGCGTGTCGCAGAGCAGGCCGGCCTCCTCGAGATTCACGTAGAGCGTGGCGCGAGGATGTCCGAGCAAGGACTGCAACCGCTCGGCCTTGCCCGGACTTGCCGGCGCCACGCGCAGGTCCGCGGCGACGAACAGCGACGAGCGCGCGATCTCCGCCAGCAGCGCCGTGGTGAGATTGCCGTCGATTGCGATGAGTCCGGCCCACGGACGCGCGGCACTGCCGAGCCGTCCATCCGCCAACGGAGCGAGAATCCGATCTCCGGCCGCTTCGAGCGAATGCGCGTCGGCGATCGCAGCGACCAAGCCATGGAGGTC
This sequence comes from Opitutia bacterium, assembly GCA_016217545.1. Classification (NCBI taxonomy): domain Bacteria; kingdom Pseudomonadati; phylum Verrucomicrobiota; class Opitutia; species Opitutia bacterium. The sequence goes on from JACRHT010000016.1 coordinate 118,744, forward strand.
CTCCACCGCCATGTAGCGATCGGTGGGTCTGTCCGGCGAGCGGTAGGCGAATTGGGCATCGATCCCGAGCCGCTGGCAAACGGCGATGAGTTCGTCGCCCTCGGCGTCGCGCCCGATCACGGTGAGCACCGCGGGCCGCAGCCCGAGTTTGCGCAGCGTCATGGCGATGTTCATCGCGACGCCGCCCGGGACGCGAGTGATGCGACCGGGAACGTCCGCGCCGTGGGCCATGCCGTGCGGCGAGCGGCCGATGATATCCCAGAGCACCGAGCCGATGCAGAGAATGTGCGGGGCCGAGGCGTTCATGGTGCGCGAGGGGGCGAGCAGTGCCGGCGAGTCATCGTGAAGATGGAACGAGTGAGCGGCGGTGCGGGCTCGCGTCGTCGCATTCTCGTCTGTCGGGCTGCGGCGCGCGGGCGGTCAGGTCTCCTAAGTGGCGCGCCGGCGCTTCGCGAGGTCGGCCGGCATCTCGAGTGTCTCGACGTTCCAGCCCTCAAGGTGGAGGACGTCGGCGAGGCATTGCTCGAGTTCGGCGTGGGCCTTTTCGGCGGCAAGTGCGATGCGCTCGTGGACGAGGCGATCCGTGTTCTGGTCCACGAGGCATTCCTGCTGGTATTTGTGCAACTCGCGCATCTGACCGATCGCCTTGCAGATCTGCGCCGGACACGCGCATTGATAGATCATGGCCTGCTCGATGATTTTGCGGAGGGCTTCACGAGGGTAGCGCGGTTGCATGCGCCGACTATCCGCCGAGACCGACAAATGGCTAGAGGGAATTCCGGGAAGGGAAGGCAGTTTTAATTCGCGTGCCTGAAAATTGAAGTGCGTTGCGGGCCGACGCGGCTAGCAAGACGAGCCATGCAACTCAAAGACGTGCTGGCCGAGCTGGAGGCGAAGGGGAGCGAGGCGACGAAGCGGATCTTCCTGAAGCATGGTGCCAAGGAGCCGTTCTTCGGCGTGAAGGTTGCCGACCTGAAAGTGATCGCCAAGAAGATCAAGGGCGACCAAGCGCTCGCGCTCGAACTCTACGCGACGGGAAACGGCGACGCGCAATACCTCGCGGGAATCGTGGCCGACGGCGCGAAGATGTCGCGGAAGGAATTGCAGAGCTGGGCGGACAAGGCGGCGTGGCGGATGATCTCGAATACCATCGTTCCGTGGGTGGCGTCCGAGAATCCCGACGGTCTTACGCTCGCGCTCCAATGGATCGACGCGAAGAAGGAGGCGTTGGCGCAAGCGGGTTGGTCCACGCTCGGCGCTTGGGTGACGACTCACGCCGATGCCGAGCTGGACATGAAGCTTTTGACCGCGTTGCTCGATCGCGTGGTGAAGACGATCCACGCGCAACCCGACCGCGTGCGGCAGCAGATGAACTATTTCGTGATCGCCGTCGGCACTTACGTCGCGCCGCTCGGCGACAAGGCCATTGCGGCCGCGCGGAAAATCGGCCCCGTCGCCGTCGATGTCGGCGACACTGACTGCAAAATTCCCGAGGCCGAGAGCTACATCATGAAGTCGCGTCGTGGCGCGGCGGTGGCACCGAAGCGGAAAACGGTGCGCTGCTGAACGCTCAGCGGGCGAGCGCGGCGCGGATGGCGTCAGCGAGCGGCGTGGTGGGTCGCCTGATCAGACGGCTGAGGACCTTCTGGTCGTCGAACAATGCGCCTTGCGAGGCGCCGGTGTCCCAAGAAGCGATGCCATGCGCGAGCGGAGGCGGAAGTCCGGCCTTGAGCAGGATCTCGGCAAACTGCGCCTCGGGCAGGTTGACGTAAGGAATGGTTTTACCGGTTTGTCGGGAGAGCTCGGCGGCGAGTTCGGCGAGCGTGTAGGCGCTGTCCCCGGCCAGCTCGTAGGTGCGGTTGAGTTCGGCGCCGCCGGTCAACGCGACGACGGCAGCCGCCGCATAGTCGGCGCGGGCAGCGGAGGCGATGCGTCCCGCGCCAGCGCTGCCGACGAAGGCGCCGTGCGCCAGTGCGGCCGGGATGCTAGCGGTGTAATTCTCATGATACCAACCATTGCGAAGGATCATGTAGGGCAGGCCCGATCGCTGGATGGTCTGCTCGGTGGCGAAATGTTCGGGGCCGAGATCGAGCGGCGTCGCGTCCGCGCGGAGCAAACTCGTGTAGACGAGGAGGCGCGCGCCGGCGCGACTCGCGGCGGCGATGACGTTCGCGTGCTGCCGCGTGCGACGTCCGAATTCGTTGCCGGAGATCAGCAGGACTTTCTCGATGCCGGCGAGGGCGCGGTCGAGCGCTGCGGCGTCGTCGTAGCTGGCGGCGCGAACGGTCACCCCACGCGCGGCGAGCGCGGCGGCTCGGGCGGGGTCGCGGACGACCGCGACAACTTGTGCGGCGGGGACTTGAGTGAGGAGCTGCTCGACGACGAGCTGCCCGAGTTGGCCGGTGGCGGCGGTGATGGCGATCATGGAAGGATGGAGTGGCGGACGGACGGCAATCGACGCTTGCGTCGGTGCTCGGCCCGCCCTTGGTTACGAAAGAATACCGACACGGGCCCGTTTCCACAAGAGGAGCGTTTCTCGTTACTCGGTTACCTTTCCGTAACCAACCGCCATGCCTGCCAGCCTTGCCTTACCTCCCGTCGAACCGGGCTCCGGCCGCGAAGAGCGTTGCCCGGTCCGCGATGTTCTCGACTGCATCGGAGACCGCTGGAGTCTGCTGACACTCAGCGCACTCGAGGGCGGCACGTTGCGCTTTACCGAGCTGAAGCGGGCGATCGGCGACATCTCGCAACGGATGCTCGCCCAGACCTTGCGGACGTTGGAGCGGGATGGCTACGTGACGCGCGAAGTATTTCCGACGATTCCTCCCCGGGTCGAATACACGCTCACCGAACTCGGGGAGTCGCTGCTGGCCCGGGTGAAACCGCTCGTGCGCTGGGCGACGGAGAACCACGCGCGTGTGCGAAAGGCGCGCAAGGCCTACGTGCCTCCCGCAGCCGTCACGGCGCTCTGACGCTATCGGGACGCGGCCGGCAGCGTTGCCAGGAGTTGTTCGAACGAGCGGCGGGCTTCCGCGTCGACGGCGAAGCGCGTGCCCATCCGCGCGATCGAGGCGGCAATGTCGTTGGCGCCGATGCTGGCGTAGAGTCGCGCGCCTTTGAGGACGAGCGCGCTGTCGCGGGGAAAGGCCTTCAGGCCCTCGTCGAGCACGGCGAGATTGTCCACCTTCGGCGCGGCGGCGCTGGCGGCCCAGGCATCGGCGGCGACGTGGTAGGTCTCGGCGATCAACGGCGTGTGCTGGCGCGCCTCGAACACCAGCCCGAGCACGGACGCCATTTGCGCCGCGTCGAGCTTTGTCCCGGCCGCGGGGTGGGCGAGAGCGGCGGCCAAGCGAGCGCGGGCCAGCGCAGCATACGGTGAGGGGCGATCGACGTGGGCGGCACAGGCGGCTTCCAGAAATTTCGCCGCGCGCTCGGCCTGCCCGGCGTGCGCTTCGGTGACGGCGAGGCCAGCGAGCAACGCCGGGGCGCGGCTGCCGCGTTGGTAGGCTTCGCGGTAGGTCGCGGCGGCGCGGTCGAGATTGCCGGCGAGGCGCTGGGCGTCGCCGAGGATGACGCCGATTTGCGCGGGACTGGCGTCGGCGAGCACGATGTCCTTCGCGTTGAGGCGGTCTTCCGGCTTGATGTCGTAGGTCTGGTATTTGTGGCGCACGTGCCGGATGTAGGCGCGGAGTTCTTCTTCCATCTGCGCGAAGCCGGTTTTGAAACACTCGCGGAAAAGCGATTCGCTCAACGGCTCGCGGCCGAGTCGGCCGACGAACTGGGCAATGGCGTCGCGGTAGCGGAGGTTCTCGCCGAAGAGGCAGAAGTGGACGAACAGGTAGGCCTGCTTGGCCCAGAGGTTGTTGCCGAGCGGGGAGCGGGCTTCGGGGGCGTCGGCGGTGATGGCGAAAAACTGCGCGAGCGGCATCAGCTTCCGGTGACGCAACACGACGTTGAACGGCTGCTCGCCGACCACCGCGGCGCCACTGGCGGACGGATCCGACTCATCGGCGCCGATGCTCTCGCCGCCGGTCGCACCGCCTTTGTAGGTGTCGATCTTCCCGTAAGTGAGCCAGCGGTCGGTCACCTCGGCATCCATCACGATTTGCGCCAGGCCCTCGGCCATCCAGGCGGGTGGGCGACTCGCGGTCTGAGTGAGGAGGGAGAAAATGTATTCGCGATAGAGCAGTTGCGCGTGATCGACATCGAGTTCGATGGAAGTCGCGCCGGTGGCGGCGAGCGCGGTGGCGTCGTCGATGAGCAGGCGATCGGCGGCGAGGTTGACGGCGATGGTGAGCGACTCGGCGTCGCGCAGGAGCCGGCTCGGTGGCGCGTCCTGTTTTGGCTCGGCGCTCGCTGGCAACAGAGAGGCGAACTCACCCTCACGCGCGCAAAGCACGAGGGTGGCGCTCGCGAGGGGTTTGGGCGGCGCGGGCCAGAGCAGCGTGAGGGCTTGCTGGAATTTCTGGAAATCCGCGATGAGCTTGCGCGTGCGTCCCTCGGTCGTGCTCGAAAGCACCTCGAAGCGCCCGATGCGGCCATAGTGCCACGGCGCCGCCTCGGGCAGCACGCGGCTGTCGGTGACGGTGAAGTCCGGCAGGTCGACGGTCTTGCCTTCGACCTTCACGTCATCGGCCGCGGAGGAATCGAGACCGAGGGCGACCGCGAGACCGAGAAGCAGCGTTGGCGCGAGAAGACGCCGGAACGAGAGAGGGGCGACGTTCATGGGTGAAAAGGCGACATCGGAGGAAATCGTCCCGGTTGGATTGGGGCAATCGGAACCTCGGATGAGCCGCTCTTTCCATGACGGTGTCCGTTGTCCAGGGTTTCAAACGTCGAGCAGTTGAAACCGCACGAAACCCTGAATCCTGAAAAACTCCACGCCATGTCCACGAACGCCGTCCACCTTCACCGCGTCCTGCGCGCCGCGCCGGAAAAAATCTATCGCGCCTTCATCGATGCCGATGCCATGTGCAAATGGTTGCCGCCATTCGGCTTCACCGCCCGCATGTTTCACTGCGACGCCAAGGTCGGCGGGACCTTCAAGATGGCGTTCACTAATTTCACGACGGGACAATCGCACTCGTTCGGCGGCACCTATCACGAACTCGTGCCCGGTCAGCGGATTCGCTACACGGACAAATTCGACGACCCAAATCTCCCGGGCGAAATGACGGTGACGATCGACTTGAAACCGGTGCTCTGCGGCACCGACGTGAGCATCGCGCAAACGGATATTCCGGAGGCGATCCCGGCTGAGATGTGCTATCTCGGTTGGCAGGAGTCGCTCCTCCAACTCGCGCAAGTGGTCGAGCCGGCCATCAAGCAGTGACCCGCGCACCGTCCGCCGACAAACGGAGCGCGGCTTCACGCGTTCCGTGCGATCGGCTTTGGAGCGGCACTCGCGATTGCGTCGCGGACCAAGGTCGTTGGCTGTCGCCGATGCGTGGCACTCGCGCGAGCTCACCGGCGAGTGCCGAGGACGTAGCGTTGCCGACCCAGGATCGCACCGGATCGGCAAGCGGCGGCGTGGAGATCAGGAGGACGCGACGGTGTATGCGCCGGGGAGCAGCGTGATCTCGACGTAGTTGGTGGAGCCGTTGGAGAAGAACATGTCGGGATCGCTTGAGCCCTGCAGGCGGTCCGTGAAGGCCATGTTGTAGGCGTTGGTCAGGCTCTGGAAATCGCTCGCGTAGTTGTTGTAGAAATTGGCGTTGCTCGGCTGGAGGTTGGAGCCGAACCACAGCGCCACGTCGGCCGTGGTGGGCTGGAGCGAGAGCAGGTAGAAGAACTGGCCGGTGGACAGTTGACCGATCGCGGTGTTGGCCAGCGCGCCGGTGTTCACGTCGAACACCGAGCCAGTGAGGTTGGCGGCGGTGCCGCTGCTTTGGGCCTGCGCGGCGACGGTGGTGGTGCAGGCGGCCCAGCCGAAGTTGAAGCCCGCGAGCAGATCGCCGACGATGCGTCCGCTCAGATCGTTCGCGATGCTGTTGTAGGGGTAGGCAGTCGGAGTGGGCTCGCTGGTCCAGTCGACAATGTAGGGCGGGTTGGCGCCGTAGATGCCGGTGGGCGCGTCGAGATCCTGATCCGTGAGGTAGATGCTGAAAGCACCCACGGTCGAGCCACTCCCCGAGAGAATGATGCCCGATACTCCGGCCAGCTGGGGAATGCGCGGGTTTGCCTTGTTGGGATTGAGATCGGAGACGGCGGTGGCGGTCATGCTATAGCTCTGCGCCGCGAGCCACTGGGAGGAGATGATCGAAGTGCCGGTGCTGCCCGCGAACCCGAACAGCGTGCCGGTGGGAACGCTGACGTTTTGATCCGAGGTGACATAGCTCGACACGTTGAGTGCGGTGACGTTCGCACGGAGGTTGTCGATGAGGCTGCCCGAGCCGGTCCAGCCGTGATACGGCGTCGCGCCACTGATCATCGACGCATCGTAGAGCGACGGCGAAAGGATGCGCGCCGTCTGGGAGATGGTGTAGGTGGTGCCGTTGGTGCTGGTCGCCGAACCGCTCGCCGCGACTTGCGTGCCGGTCGGGACATTGGAGTCGCTCGTCAGCGCGTTGAAGAGGGGCATGCCCGACGGACTGGTGAGGGGGTTGTTCGCCGGCGGGTTGGCGAGGGCGCCGGTCGTCGCGTTCTTGATCGCGATGGAGACCGGTATTCCGACGAAGTCGACGTAGGAGGCGTCGATGTTGGTGCTGCCGGTGGCGGGAGTGGGGAAGACGGACGGTTCGACGTAGGCGTAGACGGTGGAGAAATCCGGATCGTTCGGGTTCTGCGCTGCGGGTATCGTGGTCGAGTTGAGTTCGTTGATGAGGCTGAAATAGATCCGGCCGCCGGAGTAGCTGTTGAGCGTGAAATTGGCGACGGGATCGGGCAACGCAGGCAGCGCGAGCTGCGAGGTCATCTCCGCGAGGCTGTAGGATTGGCTCGAGGTTTGGCCGCCGTTGGCCAGCGGGACCGTGCCGGCGTAGTTCTGCGCCAGTGAGTTCGCCGCGATATTGGCGCCGAGAAACTTCACGTAGACGAGATCGTTGGGCACGCCGGTCTTGTTCACGACGACGAACTGGACGTTTTGCGGGGCCGCCGTTTCGAACTGGAACGTCACGCTCGGATTGTCCGGCGTCTTGCCAGTGGGGACGTTGACGCGCACGTCCCACGTGCCCGTGCTGGGCATCGAAGGGGTCGTGGCCGTCACCTGGGTATCGGAGGCGCTGATGACCTTGCCCTGAACCTTGCCGAAGATCACGGCCGTGGCGCCGGAAAGACCGGTGCCAGTGATCGTGATGAGGGTGCCGCCAGCGACGGGACCTGAAGTGGGTGAAACACCGGTGACGGTGGCGATAGTGGCGGAACTATTGGACATGGAGGCAGGGGGACGGAGTGACGGTTGATGGGAGCGCGAATTTCGCGTGCGCCCGTGTGCAGGCACCCTACATGCGCGAATCGCATGCAGAAGATGTCACGTCGCGTGAATTATTTCCCCCTGCGCGCGCAAATCGGCGATGAAAGGCGCGCTTGGCGAGCGAGCGAGCGCGCGCGCTCCCACTCGCCGGAACCATACTGCTGATTTTCCGGTGAGCGCGCGGCTCAGGCGAGGCTCACTTCTTCTCCATGCAATTGAACATCCACTTCACACCGAACTTGTCCGTGAGCGTGCCCCAGTAGGCGCCCCAGAACATCTCTTGCAGCGCCATCTCGACCTTGCCGCCGACCGCGAGCGCGGCGAAAAGCCGATCCGTTTCCGCACGCGTGTCGGGCTCGAGATTGATGCAGATGTTGTTCCCGATGTTCACGGTGAAGCCCATCGACGGCGGAGCGTCGGTGCCCATGAGCATGTGCCCGCCGATCGTCGGCAGGGCGACGTGCATCACGAGTTGTTTGTCGGCCTCGGCGAGCGCGGGTGCGCCCGGGCACGGAGGACCGTCGGTGAAGCGCATGATGGGACCGGCAAACTCGGTTTGGAAAACCGACTTGTAGAACGTGAACGCTGCTTCGGTTTCGCGGGCGAAGTTGAGGTAGGTGGAGACGCGGGCCATGGTGATGAGGTTGGTTAAGGACAGGCCGGAGGCTGAGGTGTCGCCGCGCGCGGCCGCGACAATTCATCGATGAACGCCCCGGAAAAGCCATGAATCATCAAGAAAATCGCGTTGTAGCGCGGCTGGCGAACCGCCGTCAGGCGTCGTTCCCTGGGACCGCGCGCGAGGCGGTCGGGGCCACACGGCCTAGCGGTGCGGCTCCGCCGAAGACAGCATGTCGCGCTCGGCTTCGGCAACGACTGGGTCGATCGAGTCGCTGGCCACGAACACCCGCCGGCGAATCACTCCCCGATGGTCGATCAGGTAAACAGTCGGCCAGCCTTTCACGTTCCACGCCTTGGAAATGTGGCTATCGTCGCCGTTCCAGAACGAGCGCCAGGTCATGTGCTCCTGCGCAATAGCGCGGCGCGCGCGATCCTTGTTCGAGTCGCTGTTCACGCCGACGATGGCGAACGGACGGCCTTGAAATTTCTCAACGAGAGCCCGTTCGCGCGGGACCGCAGCCATGCACGGTCCGCACCACGTGCCCCAGAAGACGAGCAGCACGACCTTGCCGCGATAGTCGCTCAGCTTGAATCGCGCACCGTCCAAATCCTCATCCGCAATCTCCGGCGCCGGCAGGCCGACGCGCAATGTGCGCAATTCGACGAGCTGGCTGGCGGCCTCCGCGCCGATCGTTTCGATGTATGCCGCGTCGAGAAGATAGGGCGCGTCCGCGTAGTCGCGTTGGACGGCTTCCATGGCCTCGACGGCGCGGCGCGCGCCTAGCGCTGCCGCCCCAGAATCGCCCGTGCGTTCCAACTCGTCGAAATCGTCCTTCCCGTAGTTCGCCAGCCCGAGTGCGGCTTGGGCCCGAACGTCCCGGCTCGGATTCTTGTCGATCGCGGCTTGGAAGAGCGCGACGACGGATCGCCGTCGCGGATCGTCCGACCAGAGCCGGTAGTGGGCAAGGTAGGCGAGGGAAGGGCCGATGTCCGGACGCGCGAGGTAGTCGGTGCGCAGAAGTTCGATGAGGCGCGCGCCCGAAGGATGATCGAGGGCTCCGCCGCTGCGCAGGGTCCACTCCACTGCCGCCACGCCATCGGGGAAATCGCGGCGGGCGGCCGCAAGCTCGATGGCCGCTTCGTTTAGTCGCTCGCGATCTTCGCGCGCTTGGGCGTAGAGCTTCGCCGCGGCGGCTTCACCGGCGGCGTTGTCGTCCAATCGAAACAGGGCGTGGAAAAGCGCGTTTTGCTGCCGGGCGTATTGTTCCTGGATGGAAGCCAGCGTGCCCGACGCGGGCTTGAGGTAACGCTTGATGGCGAGGCTTCGGAGCTTCGCCGGTTCGCGTCCCGCGACGATCAATCGATGCTCGCCGGCGGAGAGGGAAAAGAACTTCGGATCGAACTCGTCGTCATCGACGCCGCCTTTGCCGCGCCATGTGACCGGGCGTCGATCAAAGTCGTAGGTTTTTCGAATATCCCAAATCATCGTCGGGTCTTCCGGCGCGGCATCGAAATTGATGTAGAATGAGTTCGCGTCGCTGCTGGGTGCGTTCACCTCGGCTTCGATGAAATAGTCGCCGGCCTCCGGCAGGGTGACGACGAACACCGCAGTGCCGGACTGCGCCAGCGACGTTTTCTCGGGCTGCTGGAGCGCGCCGTCGATCCGCTGCATCGGAGCGGTGAGCTGGGCGTCGGCCGCGCGAAGGATAATTTCGTTCGCCGCTCGCGCGGCGACGTTCGACAGGCAGCCGGCGGCCAGGAGGAGAAGCAGCGCGCGCATGCCTCGAAAAATCACGCCCGGCGCGCGCGGGCGAGGCGGATTTGACGGTGCGCGTGCGACAGTTAACCTGCGGAAGTCGCCGTCGCGTGTGGCGCGGCGGCCTACGTTGTTGTCCCATGAAATCCCTGGTTGCCCGGTTGATCATTTTCGTCGCGGTGAGCGCGTCTGCGTTGCCTGCGGAAGCGCCGAGATTTTCGCCGCACGTCGTCCCGAACTCGGAGCTCCGGGCGTTGCCGACGAACGCGCACGGCCGCACCTACCAGTTGCACATCGGCCTGCCCGGCAGCTACCGCGAGCACCCGACGCGGCGCTACCCGGTCGTCTTCGTGACGGATGCCTACTGGGATTTTCAAAAGATCGACGCGATCCGCGGCTCGCTGGTCTACGACCGGGTGGCGCCCGAGTTCATCATCGTGGGACTCGGCTACGCGGGCGAGAAACTGGACTACGATCGCCTGCGCCGGTGGGAACTGTCGCCGGTGCCGCTGGGGCAGGGTGACGACGCCGCGGACTCGGGGCATGCTGCGGACTTTCTGCGCGTGCTCGAGAGCGAGATCATCCCCTTCGTCGAACGCGAGTATCGCACCGATCCGGCGCACCGGGTGTTGGCGGGCGCATCGATGGGCGGCCTCTTCGCCCTCTACGCGATGTATACGAAGCCCGAGCTGTTCACGGGCTACATTGCCGCGTCGCCGGCCGTGGTCTTCGGCGACGATTGGCTGCTGGGTTACGCGGACCGATTCGCCGCGACGAAGCGTCCGTTGCCCGTGCGCTTGTTCGTGAGCGGCGGCGGCGACGAGTCGCCCGGTTTCCTCGGCGGCGTCACCCGATTCAACGAACACCTCACCGCCCATCGTCCCGAGGGTCTCGCTTATCAGTTTCGAATAATCGAAGGCGCGCGACACTCGGGCATGCAATTCGAGTCCTACGTGCGCGGGCTGACCTTCGTCTTCGCACCACTGGCACCGGAGTCGGGGCCGAGTCGCTGAGCGGCATACGGTGCGGAGAAACGGAGTTGGAATTCGGTTGGTTCGCGCGCTTACCTGAGCGTGATCATGTCACTGCCGCGCACGGCCGGGCTTCTCCTGGTCATCATCTATCTCGGATTCGTGAGCCTCGGTTTGCCCGACGGAACGCTGGGCGTCGCGTGGCCTGCGGTCTATCCGGAGTTGGGTTTGCCGGTCGGTCTCGCGGGGGCGTTGATGTTTGTCGGCACCTTGATGACGGCGACCGCTGGATTCTCGAGTGGCTGGCTGATCGCGAAGTTTCGCACCGGTCCGGTGCTGCTGGTGAGTTGCCTGCTGACCTCCGGAGCGATGCTGCTGCTGTCGCAGGCGCACGGCGCGGCCCTGCTTTTCGGCGCCGCGATACCGCTCGGGCTCGGCGGAGGCGCGGTGGATGCGGGACTCAATGGTTACGTCGCGCGACACTACTCGGGGCGGCACATGAACTGGCTGCACGCGTGCTGGGGCATCGGGGCGACAACCGGACCGTTGCTGATGGGGCACGCGTTGGCCGCCGCACATGGCTGGCGCGCCGGATACCTGTTGATCGGGGCGATCCAAGGAGGATTGGCCGTGCTGTTCTTCGCGACGCTTGGACTCTGGGAGAAGGTGCCGGAGCATGCGGCCGACGCGCAGCGAACGGAAACGAGGAACGCTCCGACGCTCACGGCGTCATCGTTCGCGGGCTGGTTGTCGACGGTGATTTTCGCGCTCTACACCGGGGCGGAAGTTTGCATCGGGCTCTGGGCGGGCACGATTCTCGTCGCCAGCCGCGGACTCGCGCCGGAGCGCGCCGCACTGTGGGTGGCGTGCTATTACGGAGCGATCACGGGTGGGCGAATCCTCGTCGGGTTTGTGCACGGACGCTGGACGAATCGCGCGGCGGTGCGTGCGGGCACGTTGCTGGCGGCGGCGAGCGTGCTCGGTTTCGCGTTGGGCGGCGCGGGGCCGGTCGCAACGGTTTCGCTGGCGCTGCTGGGGCTCGGGTTCGCGCCGATCTATCCGGGGTTGATGCACGAGGTGCCGCGGCGTTTCGCGCCGGCAGCGGTGCAAACGGTCATTGGCCGGCAGTCGGGCGCGGGCGCGCTCGGTGCGGCGTTGTTTCCCGCGCTCGCCGGCGCGATCGCACAACGCGCGCTGGAAGGCATCGTCGTGCTCGTCGTCGCGTTGATCGTGGCGCTGGTGGGCGCCGCTTGGTGGCTGGATCGGCGGACGTGAATTCGGTGCAGCGTGTTTGCCGGCGATTGCCGGGTTGCACTGCGGGGGCGGGGCTGTTGCCTTCACGCGCATGTCGCCCACCCAGCAAGGGTCTTTTCGTCTGTTTCGCTTCCGAGGAATCGATGTCCACGTGCATTGGTCGTGGTTCATCGTCGCGATCTATTCCGTCTCGCAACGCGTGCCGGGTTACGAGTCGCCCGTGTGGGCGCTGTTCGAATACCTGATGCTCTTCGTGGTGGTGACGCTGCACGAGTTCGGCCACGCGCTGGCGTGCCGGCAGGTGGGTGGCAGCGCGAATCAGATCGTGCTGTGGCCGCTGGGCGGCGTGGCCTACGTGGCGCCGCCGCAACGGCCGGGGGCGACGCTGTGGAGCATCGCGGCCGGCCCTCTGGTCAACGTGGTCCTGTTGCCGGTGTTCATCGGCGCGGCGTGGGCCTGTGGTGCGGCCGGGTTGTTCGAGGCGATGCCGGACTTCGCGCGATTCATGCGTGCGCTCATCATCATGGATGTGAGCCTGCTGATCTTCAATGTGCTGCCGGTTTACCCGCTCGATGGCGGGCAAATCCTGCGCTCGCTGCTCTGGTATCCGCTCGGCCGGGCGCGCAGCCTGCAGATCGCGACCATCGTCGGACTTGTGGGCGGGGTGGCGCTCGCGGGCCTCGCGTTGTGGGATCGATCGATTTGGCTGGGGGTGCTCGCGTTCTACCTGTTGTCGCAATCGTGGCAGAGCTACAAGGCGGCGGGGGAGCTGGTGAAGTTCGAGCGACTGCCGCGGCGGCCGGAGTTCAAATGCCCGGTGTGCCACGCGTCGCCGCCGAGCGGGGCGCTGTGGCTGTGCGCCTCGTGTCGCGGCGCGTTCGATGCGTTCGCCACCGGCGGGGTTTGTCCGCACTGCCAAACGGAGCAGAAGGAGACCACGTGCCCGGATTGCCTGAGCGCGCGCCCGCACCGCTCGTGGGACGCGACGATCGTGGATGCGTAAGGTCGTCTTCTGCGAATGCCCTTTCTAGGGCAAATCTATAGTCGGTTTGGCTCCCAGCCGATCGTATAGATTCTCAACGTCGCGCAATTGGAGCACTGCTGCAGCGACGCTCATCTCGAACATCAAGTCTCCGAGGTGCCTGATGGCGCTCAGCAAAAAAGCCGGTTGAACACAGTTTGGCGGATGGCCTCGCGAAAATCTATGTCTGATGTTGCGCCACTCGACTTCCGTGTCGGCCTGAGTGAAGACGCCATTGTTGTGGATGCAATTCCTGACGTTGAACAAGATCGCCAAGAGTGGGATGTCGATGTGCGAGGACATCGACAGATTCTCTAGAACGTCCCTTCGTATTTGCCACCAGGCGATGGTGCTATTTTCCGCTGATCGATTCACCAGCAGCCGATGCAACGCTCTGAAATAATTCTCTGTGATCATAACTGCACTGAAAAACACTCCTCTCACCGTGAATGCCTGGAAATGGGAGGCATTTGCCATCAATTGAGCGTCGGTCCCGTCGGCATAATTCGGAAATCTTCTCCACCAAGAAGGATCCACGAGGTGCTCGGCGATGAGACGGAAACCAATCTCAAGATCATGGCAAGTGATCGCGAGATGATAGAGTGATTTTTCGCGCAGATCGCCTGGCGACGCCGTAGATGGCAGCCTACTCCTTACCCGCTGGCTGAGATTCGCCAGATAGTTGGTGAGAACCCCGGCTTCTCCTGCGATCTCGAGTAATCTGCGCTGGTCGAATGACTCGCCCATAAGGCTGTGTCGACGAATAGCTCCCGCACGACTCTAGGTTCAGTAGGACGGTTGCCAGCGGAATTCAGAGCTGCGCGAGGATGTCGTTGAAGGTCTTGCTCGGGCGGAGCGCGGCGGAAGCCTTCGCGTCGTCGGGCTGGTAGTAGCCACCGATTTCGGCGGGCTTGCCTTGGACGGCGAGGAGTTCTTTCACGATCGTCTCTTCCTGAGCGGCAAGTTCGGCGTAGATCGGCACGAACCAGCGATGCAGTTCCTCATCGACGTGCTGGCTCGCGAGCGCTTCGGCCCAGTAGAGCGCGAGGTAGAAGTGGCTGCCGCGGTTGTCGATCGTGCCGAGCTTGCGACCGGGCGACTTGTCGTTCTCGAGAAACTTGCCGTTGGCGGCGTCGAGCGTGTCGGCGAGGACCTTGGCCTTCTTGTGCGAGGCGACGATGCTCAGGTGCTCGAACGAAGCGGCGAGGGCGAAGAACTCGCCGAGGCTGTCCCAGCGCAGGTAGTTTTCCTGGGTGAATTGCTCGACGTGTTTCGGAGCGGAACCGCCAGCGCCGGTTTCGAAGAGGCCGCCGCCGTTCATGAGCGGAACGATCGAGAGCATCTTGGCGCTCGTGCCGACTTCGAGAATCGGGAACAGGTCCGTGAGATAATCGCGAAGGACGTTGCCGGTGACGCTGATCGTATCGAGGCCCTTGACGATGCGCTCGAGGGAGAACTTGCACGCCTCGGCGGGCGGGAGGATACGAAGGTCGAGACCGGTGAGGTCGTGGTTCTTGAGATACTTCTCGATCTTGGCGATAAGCTGGGCGTCGTGCGCGCGAGCTTGGTCGAGCCAGAAAACGGCGGGCGTGTTGCTGAGGCGCGCGCGCGAAACGGCGAGCTTCACCCAGTCTTGCACCGGAGCGTCCTTGGTCTGGCAAGCGCGCCAGATGTCGCCTTCGGCGACGGAGTGCTCAAGGAGGACGGTAGTTGTAGCCGGGGTCGTTGACCCCGGACCGGCCTCAGCGAGGCCGGCTACAGCGACGACGCGGATGGTGCCGGCGGCGGGGGCGACGAACGTTTTGTTGTGCGAGCCGTATTCCTCGGCGGCTTGGGCCATGAGGCCGACGTTCGGCACGGAGCCCATCGTCTTCGGGTCGAGCGCGCCGTTCTTTTTGCAGAAGTCGATCGTGGCGGCGTAGACGCCGGCGTAGGCGCTGTCGGGGATGACGCAGAGAGCGTCGGCGAGCTTGCCGGCGCGGTCATACATCTTGCCGCCGGCGCGGATCATCGCGGGCATCGAGGCGTCGATGATGACGTCGGACGGGACGTGGAGATTGGTGATGCCCTGGTCGGAGTTGACCATGGCGACCTGCGGGCCGGCGGCGTAGGCGGCGGCGATGTCGGATTCGATCGCGGCCTTCTTGTCGGCCGGGAGTTTGGCGAGTTTCTCGACGAGGTCGCCGAAGCCGTTGTTCAGGTCGACGCCGAGTTCGGCGAAGGTCGCGGCGTGTTTCGCGAGGAGATCCTTGAAGAACACGCGGACGCAGTGGCCGAAGAGGACGGGGTCGGAGACCTTCATCATCGTGGCCTTGAGGTGGAGCGAGAAGAGCACGCCGTCGGCCTTGGCCTTGGCGATCTGCTGTTCGTAGAACGACACGAGCGCGACCTTGCGCATGACAGTAGCATCGAGAATCTCGCCGGCTTTGAGGGCGAGCTTCGGCAGGAAAACCTTGACCGCACCGGGGTCAGCGACCCCGGCTACAGCGGCTGGGACGAACTCGATGCGCGCAGTCGTGGCCGCGGCGAGCGTGACGGACTTCTCATTGGCGAAGAAGTCGTCTTTGCCCATGGTGGCGACCGAGGTCTTGGAGTCGGGCGACCATTTGCCCATGGAGTGCGGGTGCTTCTTGGCGTAATCCTTCACGGCCTTCGGGGCGCGGCGGTCGGAGTTGCCTTCGCGGAGGACCGGATTGACGGCGGAGCCCTTCACCTTGTCGTAGCGCGCCTTGATGTCCTTCTCGGCGTCGGTCTTGGGCGTCTCGGGATAGTCGGGGACTTTGTAGCCGTGGGCTTGGAGTTCGGCGATGGCCTCTTTGAGCTGCGGGACCGAGGCGGAGATGTTCGGGAGCTTGATGATGTTCGCCTCGGGCTTGAGCGTGAGCGCGCCGAGTTCGGCGAGGTGGTCAGGTTGACGCTGCGCTTCGGTCAGAAACTCCGGGAAGACGGCGATGATGCGGCCGGCGACGGAGATGTCGCGCGTCTCGATAGCGATGTCGGCGTGCTTGGTGAACGCCTGCACGATCGGCAGCAGCGAGTAAGTGGCGAGCGCGGGCGCTTCGTCGGTCTTCGTGTAGATGATGGTCGGCTTCGGGGCGGACATGGTGGTGGAGAGAGGGACCGCCACGGTAGGCCGGCCAGCGCGAACCGGTCAAAGGCAAACCCCGGGCATACGGTGCTCAGAGGCAGCCGTGATAGTTTTCACGGCGGGGCGATAAGTGCGGCTGTTGCGCGAACGGAGCGGCGAGCGAGCGAAGGAGGGCGAGGGCTTCGCGTCCTCCGGCGTCGGGCAAACAAAAGGCCCGCGCGGTGAGGCGCGGGCCTTGCGAAGCGGAAGTGGGTTGGCGCGAAGGCGGGTGGCGGCGCGCCTTAGTTGATGTTTTCGCCGCGTTTGAGCTTTTCGATGTTCGTGGCGATGGCGGCGGCGTTGACGGTGTCGCCGGCGGGGATCTGCTTCTGCGCCTTGAGCAGGGCCTCGAGCGCGGCCGGATAGTTGCCGACGCCGCTGTAGCCGCGAGCCAAGCCGTAGTTCACCGGCCAGACATCCGGGAAGCGCTGGGCGTTATACTTGAAGACCTCGAGCGCGCGCTCGAACTGCTTCGCGCCGATGAGGCGGTGGCCGTATTGATGGATCAACTGCGCGGTGCCGAGCGGCAGGGCTTGGTCCATGGCCGCGGCGGCTTCGGCGTGACGGCCGAGCTTTTCCAGCACGATCGCCTTCTGCGAGAGACCCGCGAAGGAGACCTGACCGGTGCGCGGATCGACCGCGCGGTCGGCCCATTCGAGGGCGAGATTCAGATCGAGATTGTTTTGGACGAGGTAGTTCGAGGCGACGCTCCAAGCGCGATCGTCGAAACCGTTGCTGCCGGTCAGCTCGCGCTTGAGCGAGGCAACGACCACGGCGTCGGTGTCGACCGCGACGGGGATCGCGATGCGCTTCTTCTCCCAAAGCAGCGAGAGCACGGCGCCGGTTTTCGTGACGTCGGTGAACTCATAGGTGAGCAATTCGTGATGCGCGCCGCTGTCCTCCAACTTGCTGGGGACGCGCAGGGCGTCGTGTGCCGGGTCGTAGAAAAAGCTGCCCCACGCTTCGTGGTCGCGGGAGAAGACGACGGTCACGCCGCCATCGGCAGCGAGAATCATATGCAGCCCATAGGCGCCGGCGGCGAGCGGCTGGCCGGCGACGCGCACGTCGTGCTGGAAAGTGATGCTCGTGTTGATATCGGCGCCCGCGCGCCATGGGGCTTCGCGCGTCGTGCCGTAACCGAGATCGGCGAGGCCGTAGGGGACGAGTTTGCCCCAGACTTCGCGCTTGTTCACGGCAGGGCGGGCGTAGTCGACGCTGATGCGGGTGATGCCGACGGTTTGGGAAACACTGGCGCGCGAGCTAGCCGCGGGCAGCGTGAGGTTCTGGGCGAGGACCGGGGCGACGAGCGCCAGGCCGATCGACAGGAGGCGAGTTTTCATTTTTGGGGGAGTAAGGTGGAAGTGTGCGGAACCTCCGGCGCGCGAACATCGTGAAATCGACAACTCGCGACAGAAACGCGTCAGAAGGACCAATCGGCACGAAAAACCGTCCAACGGCAGGAGGCGCGTTTACTTCATGCTCCGATCGGAGCGACGGAGAGGAAGCGCAGCACGGGCGCGGCGGCGGCGCGGGACTCGGCGAGCGAGAGCGTGAAGGTGGCTTCCCAGTCGTTGGCGTCCTCGGCGTCGATGAGGACTTGGGCGATGGTCCAAGTGCCGTCGTCGTGCTCGTCGATGTGCGTGTTGAGTGCGGAGCGGCCTTCGGGATCGAGGCGGAAGCGCTCGCGGGCGTCGAAGTAGGCGGCGAAGGATTTCTCGATGCGGCGGGCTTCGGCGAGCGCGGTGAGGCCGGGGTCGGCGGCCCCGGCTACAGGGGCGATCGGCGCCAGGCGCGCGACGGCGGCTTCCCAATCGCGCGAGGCGACGTCTTGCAGGAAGCCGAGCACGTCGATGCGCACGGTGCGGCGAAACGCGGCGGCGTCGCGCGTGACGTCGAAGCTGGACGGACGCGCGGGCTTGTCGGCGGCGTCGGCGGCGACGAACTCGGGGTTGCGCAGGCGCTCCCATTCCTCGAGCAGCGACGAGTCGATGCCGCGGATGAGTTCGCGGAAATAGTCCTCCATCTCGATCACCGGCTCGGTCTTGAACGACTCGGGCACAGTCTGCGAAAGGACTTTGAAGGTCTGCATGAGGTGGCGCAGCAGCAGGCCCTCGCCGCGTTCGAGGCCGTAGTCGCGGATGTAGTCGGCGAAGGACATGTAGCGCTCGAACATCTCGCGCGCGATCGACTTCGGCCGCACGTTCTCCTGCTCCACCCACGGGTGCGCGGCGGCGAAGGCGTTGAAGGTGTCGTAGAGGAACTCGCGCTGCGGCTTCGGGTGCTCGGTGATCTCCTCGAGTTGGGCCATGCGCTCGTCGTAGGGGACGCCGGCGGCTTTGAGTTCGTTGAGCTTGGCGGTTTTCAGGCGGTCCACCTGCTTGCGGAGAATCTGGTCGGGGTCCTCGACGATGGCTTCGCAGAGCGTGAGGACGTTGAAAGGGTAGTCGGGGCTCTCGCGGTCGAGCAGCGGCAGCGTGTCGATGAGGTAGAGCGAGAGCGCTTGGTGAAGGGAGAAATCGTCCTGCAGCTCGACGTTCACGCGGAGCTTGCGGCCGGATGGCGGGCGCGCGTCGCGCGGGAGGATTTCGACGATCTTGCGGTCCACGAGCGCGCGGAAGAGCTGCCACGCGCGACGGCGCAACGCGTTTTTCTTCGTCGCGGTCTCGTGGCAGTCGCGGATGAGACGCTGCATCGCGCGGCAGCCGTCGGTGTCGCGGCCGAGCATGAGCAACAGCATCCCGTGCGAGACGCTGAAGCGCGATTGCAGCTCCTCGGACGGCGCGGTCATCAGGCGCTCGAAAGTCTTCGCGTCCCAACCGACGCTGCCTTCCGGCGCGGATTGCTTCACGAGTTTCTTTTTCTTCGCCGGGTCGGCGGCGGCTTTGGCCTCGGCCTGCTTGTTGGCGATGATGTGCTCGGGCGCCTGCACGACGACGTAGCCAGTGGTGTCGTAGCCCGCGCGACCGGCACGCCCGGCGACTTGGCGGAAGTCGCGCACGCTGAGGATCGCGGCCTTGCTGCCGTCGTATTTCCAGAGCTGGGTGAAGACGACGGTGCGGATCGGGACGTTGATGCCGACGCCGAGCGTGTCGGTGCCGCAGATGAGTTTGAGCAGGCCTTTCTGCGCGAGTTGTTCGACGAGGATGCGGTATTTCGGCAGCAGACCGGCGTGGTGGACGCCGATGCCGTGGCGCAGCCAGCGCTTCATGTCGCGGCCGTAGGGGCTGTTGAATTTCACGCGCTCCAACTCCGTCGCGAGGGCGGCCTTCTCGTCCTTCGTGCAGACGTTGAGGCTCATTAGCGCCTGCGCGGCTTCGCTCGCCGCGCGCTGAGTAAAGTGCACGAGGTAGATCGGCGCGCGATTCAACGCGAGGAGATCGCCGAGCTTTTCGGGCAACGGCGTTTCGGAATACTCGAAGGTCAACGGCACGGGCCGGCGATCGCTGCGCACGGTGAGCGACGGCGCGCCGGTGAGCTTCGTCATCTCCCTCTCGAAAAATTCCGTCGAGCCGAGCGTGGCCGACATGAGGAGGAAGCGCGCTTGCGGCAACGTGAGCAGCGGCACCTGCCAGGCGTAGCCGCGCTCGGCGTCCGAGTAGTAGTGGAACTCGTCCATGATCACCGCACCGATGGGCGCGCGGTCGCCGCGGGCGAGGGCGATGTTGGCGAGGATCTCGGCGGTGCAGCAGAGGACGGGAGCGTGCGGATTCACCGAGGCGTCGCCGGTCATCATGCCGACGTTTTCCGGGCCGAAGTCGCGGCACAGGGAAAGGAATTTCTCGTTCACCAACGCCTTGATCGGGCAGGTGTAGACGGACTGGCGACCGGCGCAGAGCTCCTTGAAATGCAGCGCGGCGGCGACGAGCGATTTGCCGGAGCCGGTCGGCGTGTTGAGGACGACGTTCTGGCCGTCGAAGAGCGCGAGGATCGCCTCCTCCTGCTCAGGATAGAGCGAGATGCCGCGCGCCGACATAGCGGCGAGGAAGCGCTCCAGCACGACGTCGGCCGCCGGGTGGCCGGGCAGTGGTGCGAGCGGAGCGGGGAGCGGCGAGGACATCGCGCGAGCACGACGCCTCGGAGTCGGGCTGACAAGTCAGGAGCGCGCGCGTGTCGGCGCGGTGCGGTCAGACGTGAGCGCGCGCGTGCGCCGTGGGCGCGGACTGCGCCGTGCGCGGCGCGTGAGGTTTGGCCTGGGCGGCCTTCAGGAGACCATCGGGAATCTTCAACTCGATGGGCTTGGGGATGTCGTCGAAGTCGGCCGTGACGACGTGGCCGGACACGACGCACTCGAGGTGGTTGACGATCTTGTGCAGCGAATCGGCCTGGCTCTGGAGTTCGACGGCGGCGCTAGCGCTTTCCTCGGCGGCGGCCGCATTTTGCTGGGTGACGGTTTCCATCGAGTCCATCGACTTCTTGAGTTCCTGCATGTGCGAGTCGCGCGCGTGGGAGGCGGCGACGATTTCGCCCATGATGTCGTCGATCTGGTGGACCTTGCCGATGATGTCGGCCATGCGCGTGCTGACCTTGTCGGAGATGGCCTTGCCCTCGACGGATTTGGCGGAGGCGGCGGTGATCTTGGCGGCGGAGTCCTTGGCGGCGGAGGCGCTGCGCTGCGCGAGATTGCGCACTTCTTCCGCGACGACGGCGAAACCCAGGCCGGCCTCGCCCGCGCGGGCGGCCTCGACGGCGGCGTTCAACGCAAGGATGTTCGTCTGGAAGGCGATTTCATCCATGCTCTTGATGATGTCGCCGATGGCGTCGCTGGAGGCGCGGATTTCCTCCATCGCCTGGCCCATCGTTTCGAGTTCGCCGCGTCCTTCGTCGGCGGTGTGGCGCGCTTCCTTGATCAGGGCGCTGCTCTTGCTGGTGCGAGCGGCGTTCTCTCGCGTCATGGCGGCGACGTGATCGAAGGCGTCGTTGGAATTCACGAGCGAGCACGATTGTTCGGAAGCGCCTTCGGCGACGGTTTGCGCGCTGGTTTGCAGTTGCGCGGCGGCGGCGGCGGTCTCGTGGGCGTTGGATTGGAGTTCCACTGCGAGCGAGACGAGCGGCTTGATGACGGAGCGCTGGGTGGCGAAGAAGAAGGCCAGCGAGAAGAGGAACGCGATCGCGCCGCCGACGATGACGATGTTGCGCAGTCGGTGCACGTCGCTGGAGATCGAGTCGAGCGAGCCCGCCATTTCGGCGAGGTGGCGTTGCACGAACGGATCGAGCGCCTGCCCGAGCGTCCCGGCTTTGCCGTCGAAGGCGGGCATGAATTTGTTGCCCTCGGCCGGGCCGCCCGCGACGTAGTGGCGCGCCATTTCCCGGCCGACTTCATAGTATTCCTCGAAGGCGGCGACGATGCGTGCGAGCTCCGCTTGCGCGGCGCGGTCGTCCTGCGCGGAAATAATGGCGCGGCAAGTCGCGGCGTTGGTGCGAAAACTGTTGGCGTGCTCCTCGGCCGCCTTGAAGCCGTCGTCGAGCCCGTCCTGACCGCGGGTCGCTGAGATGTCGCTGAGGAATTGCTGCACCTGGACGGTGTGCAGCTGCATCTCCTTCGCGAGCAGCGCGAGTTGGAGCGAGCGCTCGCGACCTTGTCGGACGGTGGCCTCCACTTGGCGGGCGAAAAAGACGAGACTGGCAACAAACGCCACCAACACGAGGGCGGGCGTGAGGATAGCCCCCACGAGCTTGGCGCGAAGGGAAACAGTAACCATGGTCCCGGCTAAATCGGCCCAGTCTGCGGGTTAATTTAGTGATTTAAACGCCTCGCAGATAGGGTGAAGAGGGTGCGCGAGGTTGGCGTAGGGCGACTGGGGCTCCGGGCGGGAAATCCCACGCGCGAGCCGTGCCGCGGGCTCGGCTAGTCGCAGTCCGTCACCTGTGATTTCGACTCACGGGCGACCGCGCGGGCGGAAGCGAAATGAGGCGCGCGGTGGATCGAGTGGGAAAAGCGGTTCGGCGAACGGCGTGCTCCGGGCCGGCTTGCGCGGCGGAACGTTGGACGCGGGTGCCTTGGTGAGGCTGGGCGATGCGCCGTGCGCGGTGTCCAGCGGCGCAGCGCTCGGCGGGAGATCGTGCGGCGCGCCGTCGGCGGCGAGGCCTTGCGCGCGGGCGGCGGCGGCGCGGGCTTTGTCTTTTTTGTTCGGGCGCTTGCCCTTGATGCCGCCGGTCGGGCTGGGCGCGGGCGCGTCGAGTTCGACAGGTTCGAAGCCTGCGATCTGTTCGCGCGGCACGTCGAGGTGGTTGCGTTTTTCGATCAGGCGGAAGTGCGCGTGCGTGCCGGCGCTGACGAAGCTGACGGCAGTGCCGCTCTCGCCGGCGCGGCCGGTGCGCCCGATGCGGTGCGTGTAGTCGGTGGGCGAGCGGGGAAGGTCGTAGTTCACGACGACGGGCAGTCGCGCGATGTCGAGGCCGCGCGCGGCGACGTCGGTGGCAAGGAGGACGCGGACTTGGCCGGCCTTGAAATCGGCGAGCGCCTGCGTGCGCGCGCCTTGGCTGAGTTCGCCGTGGAGCGCGGTGGCGGTGAGGCCGGCTTTGCGGAGTTTTTCCGCGACGTGCTCGGTGGCGTATTTCGTGGCGACGAACACCAGCACGCTGGACCAGTCGTGGGTTTCGATGAGGTGGCGGAGGAGTTGCGTGCGGCGCGGTGGGTCCACCTCGATCGCGCGCTGGAGGATGTCGGGTTTCGTGGCCGGCTCGGTGGCGACTTCGATGCGCACGGGGTCGCGCAACAGCGCGGTGGCGAGCGCCTGCACCTCGGGTGGGAAGGTGGCGGAGAAGAGGAGATTCTGTCGCCGCGCCGGCAGGAGACCGAGGATGCGGTTGAGTTCGTCGGCGAAGCCGAGATCGAAGAGGCGATCCGCCTCGTCGAGCACGAGCGTGGAGACGGAGGCGAGCGAGAGCGCGTTGTGATTGATGAGGTCGAGCAGGCGACCCGGCGTCGCCACGACGACATCGGCGCCGCCGCGCAGGGCCATCATCTGGGGATTGATCGAGACGCCGCCGAAGACGGCGAGGGTCTTGACGGGAACGGGCAAGTGATGCGCGTAGGTGCGGAAGGATTCGCGGATTTGGGCGACCAGTTCGCGCGTCGGCGCGAGCACGAGCGTGTGGACGCGGCGCGCACCGCCCGGCCGGCGAGCCGCGAGGTGTTCGAGGATCGGCAGCGCGAACGCGGCGGTCTTGCCCGAGCCGGTCTGCGCCGAGGCCCACACATCGAGGCCGCGCAACACGGCGGGGATCGCGGCGGCTTGCACGGGCGTGGGCGCGACGTAGCCACGCGAGGCGATGGCGCGCAGGAGCGGCTCGGAGAGGCCGAGAGAGGCGAACGGCATGAAGACTGGATGCAGGTCGGGCGCGAGCGAGGGAACCTCAAAGTGCGCGGAGCGGGGGCGCGCCCGCAGTTCGGGCTTCGCATCGGGGCGGCGTTGTGTGTTCGTTGGAGCACATGAGCCGTGAAATGAGCCACCGCTGTTTCTGTGACCGCCGCCGCCCAGCTTCACTGCGTGCGCGCGGCGATCATCCCTGCGCGATCTCAGCGGGACACGCGCCAGTCGGCGCGCGACATCTCCGCGCCTTCCCGCTCCGTGTCCGCGCATGAGGGAGACTTGCTACCGCTGTTTCTGGCCCAAGGCGCTGTGCTGGTGCCCGACGCTGCGCGCGATGGCGACGCGGACGCGGTTCGTGTTCCTGATGCACCCGAAGGAATTCAAGCAGGAGAAGGCCGCCACGGGCAGGCTCACGCGGCTGTGTCTCGAGAATAGCGAGCTGCACATGGGCATCGAGTTCGACCGCGACGAGGCGGTGCAGGCGCTGATCGCCGACGAGGCGAATCTCTGCGTGCTCGTTTATCCGGGACGCGAGGCGCTGAATCTCTCGACGGCGGACGCGGCGACGCTGGGAGCGTTTCGCGGGCAGCTCGGCTCGCGGCGACTGTTGGTGTTCCTGCTCGACGCGACGTGGGCCGGGGCGCGGAAGATGCTCCGACTAAGTCCGAGCTTGCAGCGGTTGCCGCGCGTGATGTTCACGCCCACGGCGCCGAGCCGCTACGTCATCAAGCAGCAACCGCAGGAAGGCTGTCTCTCGACACTCGAAGCCACGCATGAGCTGTTGCTGGCGTTGGAGACCGCCGGGCTCGACGACTACGCGGACAAAGCGCAACTGCTCGACGTGTTCGCGCGGATGCAGGACTACCAGCTCAAGTGCGCGGCGGACCCGGAGCGGCCGGGCTATCGGCGCCGCGCCTACAGCGCACCGGAGGAGCGCACGGCGGCGCGCGGGCGCAGCGGCGAGCGACGGCAGAATTTTTTGAGGCGGCCGGCGGAAGGGCAGGGCAGCCCTGCGATCGGCCAGTAGGTGGAAGGCGTCGACGTCAACGCGTTCGAGTGAGCAGCGCATTGAGGGCAATGCGCTCCACCTTGCTCGCCCCCCTGACAGCAGTGGCAAAAAATCTGTAGCCGCAGTCGCTGCCCCCGGGGAGGAACTTCCCCGAGAGACGAAGTGCCGACCGGGCTCAGCGAGCCCGGCTACAGGAGATCAGAAAACGCGCTAGCTGCCGCGCACGATCAGCGTCTGACCGTTGTAGCTCACGCGGTCGCCGGGGACGATCTTCTTGCCGCGCTGGGTCTCGGTGGAGTCGTTGACCAGCACTTGGCCGGCGGCGATGACCTGCTTGGCTTCGCCGCCCGTGTCGGCGAGGCCGGCGAACTTGAGCAGCTGGGCGAGCTCGATGTGGGCGTCGCGGATGAAGACGATGCGAGATTCGGATTCGGCGGACATGGTCAGCCGATCTTCAACAGCTCGACTTCGAACACGAGAGTGGCGTTCGGCGGGATGGCGCCAGGGAATCCGCGCGCGCCGTAGCCGAGGTGCGGCGGGATGGTGAGCTTCACCTTGTCGCCGATTTTCATGGTGGCGACGCCTTGGTCCCAGCCGCCGATGACCTGACGCATGCCGAGGGCGAAAGTGAACGGCTCGTCGCGGTCGCGCGAGCTGTCGAACTTCTGGCCGTTGGTCAGCCAGCCGGTGTAGTGGACGGTGACGAGGTCGCCTTTTTTCGGCGCGGCGCCGGTGCCGGCGGTGAGGACTTCGATCTGGAGGTCGGAGGAGGTCATTTGTCGGCGACGTTGGGCGAAGGCGCGTCGGAGACAAGAAGCGACTTGCGCGGCCGGGGACGTAATACATAGTTTGACGTCATGATCAAACGCATCACCAAAGTCGGCAACTCGCAGGGCATCATGCTGGACGCGGCGCTCATGGACCTCGCGCGCCTCAAGGTCGGCGATGAGGTGAACGTGACCGTGCACGAAGGCGGCGCGCTCTACCTGACGCCGGTGCGGCCGGTGGTGACGAAGGAGGAGGCCGGCGCGCTCGCGAAGGAAATCATCGGCAAGAACCGTGAGCTGTTCCGGCGCCTCTCGTGAGCACTGGGTTCAAACACCCGACTGTCACCGCAGTGTTGGCAATCCACGCGGAAGTTCTCGCTGCGCATGGCGGGGGCGAAGGCTTGCGCGAGGAGGCGCTGCTGGAGTCTGCCGTCGCTGCGCCGCAGGCGACTTGGGGTGGCGATCCGATCATGACCGATCCGGTGGAAATCGCGGCCGCGTATCTTTTCTACATTTGTCGCAACCATCCGTTCGTGGACGGAAACAAGCGAACGGCGCTGGCGACTTGCCTGGTATTTCTGGCGGCCAACGAACTGCTGTTGCCGCAGCCATTAGCGGTGGACGACTGGGAACGACTCACGCTCGACGTGGCGGCTTCGAAACTTGATCGCGATGCGACGACGGAGCGGTTGCGGGCATTGCTACCGGGCACGAAGGCTGCGAAAACGAAGCCGCGCGCGAAACCGAAAAAGTAGGGCCGGTCTCTGACCGGCCGGTTTGAGGTCTAAAACGGTAATGAGTGCCGTTACGCGGCTTGGTTTGGGCCGGTCGGAGACCGGCCCTACTCAGCCGAGCAACGTCAGGGCGATGCCGACGAGCACGCCGAGGACGGCGGGAAGTTTTTGCAGGCCGTTTTTCTCACCGAAGAACCAGAGTCCGCCAGCGAAGGCCACCAGCGTGCTGCCGCGGCGCAGGCTGGAGACGAGTGAGACGAGAGCGTCGGTATTGCGCAGCGCGTCGAAGTAGAGGAAGTCCGCCGCGAGCAGGCCGAAGGAGACGAGCAGGATGCTCCAGCGCCAGTGGAACTCGTTGCGCTGCCAAAGGCGGAATTTCCACGCCAGCGTGAGCGGCAGGAAGAACGCCACGAGGTAGATCGCGAACCACGCCTGCACCGTGGCGGCCGTGAATCCCTGGCGGTGGAGGAGGAACTTGTCGTAGAGCCCACTCGACGCGCCGAGCAACGTCCCGAGCACAAGCCAGCCGATCCATTTGTTGCGGTGAAAATGGATGCCCTCGCGCGCGCCAGCGAGCGCGAGCCCAACGAACGACGCGAGCGTGATGGCGACGCCGAGCAATTCGAGCCTCGAGGGACGCTCCCCGAGCACGAGCAGCGCGCCGCAGAGCGTCCAAACTGGGCCGGTCGCGCGAATCGGCGAGGCGATGGAGACGGGCAGGTGTTTGACGGCGAAGTAGCCGCAGATCCACGAGCTGCCGACGAGGACGGACTTCGCGGCGAGTTGCAGATGCTGGAACGCGGTGAGCGGCGCGACGTGCAGGATCGCGGGGAGGCCGGAGCCGGCGCGGTCGATCGCGATGAGCATGCACCAGACGGTGGCGCTGCAGAGGTTGGCGAAGAACAGCACCGGGAGCACCGCGTTGTCGCGCACGGCGTGCTTCGTCCCGAGGTCGTAGAGACCGAGGAAGAAGGCCGAGAGCAACGTGGCGGCGACCCAGGGAATCATGACGAGGCGCGTGCGAAGCGATGGTGGTCGCCGACGTCCCGGCGGCGACGAGGGGCGTGCCGCGAGCGTAGTGCCGACGGGGACGTCGGCGCCCACCCGCGCTGCCGCGCGAATTGTTCTGCGTTTTCTTGCGCCGCGGTCTGCTGTTCCGCGCTCACTTCTTCTTGTTCAGCGCGGAGCTGAACCAATCGCTGTTGAGCGACTGCGTGGATTTCGGGAGCGGGGCGGGGCCGCGGTTCATGCCGACGCCAGAAGCAGGACGCGGGCCGTTGCCACCGCCGGGGCGAGCGCCGGCGGCTTGCGGCGTGCGCGGGCCGAGCTGCGGGTTGCTGCGCATCGAGAGGGCGATGCGCTGGCGCGGGAGATCCACTTCGGTGACGGTCACCATGACCTTCTGGCCGGGTTTCACGACTTCGGCGGGCTCCTTCACGAAACTGTCGGCGAGCTGCGAGACGTGCACGAGGCCGTCTTGGTGCACGCCGACGTCCACGAAGGCGCCGAACGCGGTGACGTTCGTGACGATGCCGGGGAGCTTCATGCCGGGCTTCAAATCCTCGGGCTTGCTCACGCCCTCCTGGAAGCTGAACGCCTCGAACTTCTCGCGCGGGTCGCGGCCGGGTTTGGCGAGTTCGGAAAGGATGTCCTTGAGCGTCGGCAGGCCGACGTCGGCGGTGACGTAGCTCTCAAGCTTGATGCGCTTGCGGAGTTTCTCGTCGCGCATGAGGTCGGCGACGGTCGCGCCGAGGTCGGCGGCCATTTTTTCGACGAGCGCGTAGCGCTCCGGGTGCACGGCGCTGGCGTCGAGCGGATGCGCGGCGTCGCGGATGCGGAGGAAGCCCGCGGCCTGCTCGAAGGCCTTCGGGCCGAGGCGCGGGACCTCGAGGAGATCGGCGCGCGACTTGAAGGCGCCCTTTTCGTTGCGCCGCGCGACGATGGCGGCGGCGGTGGCTGCGTTGAGGCCGGAGACGTAGGAGAGGAGCTGCTTCGAGGCGGTGTTCACCTCGACGCCGACGCCGTTCACGCAGGAGACGACACGGTCGTCGAGCGAGCGCTTGAGGGCGGACTGGTCCACGTCGTGTTGGTATTGGCCGACGCCGATGGATTTCGGGTCGAGCTTCACGAGTTCGGCGAGCGGGTCCATGAGGCGGCGGCCGATGGAGACGGCGCCGCGCACGGTGAGATCGTGATCAGGGAACTCTTCGCGGGCGACTTCGCTGGCGGAGTAGATCGACGCGCCGGACTCGTTGACCATGACGACCGGGATCGACGCAGGCAGCCCGATGGCGCGGACGAAGGTCTCGGTCTCGCGGCCGGCGGTGCCGTTGCCGATGGCGATGGCCTCGACTTTGAAGAAGTCCACGAAGCCCTTGAGCTTGTCCTTCGCTTCGGCGGGCGACCGATCGGGGAAGATGACGTCGTTGTGCAGCAGCTTGCCCTGGCGGTCGAGGAGCACGGTTTTGCAGCCGGTGCGGAAACCCGGGTCGATCGCCATGACTGCGCGCTGGCCGAGCGGCGCGGCGAGGAGGAGTTCGCGGAGGTTTTCCGCGAAGACCTTGATCGCGGCTTCGTCGGCGCGCTTCTTCGATTCGAGGCGCATCTCGGTTTCCATCGCGGGAGCGAGGAGGCGCTTGAAGGCGTCTTGCGCGGCGAGGCGGACTTGCGAGGCGGCGGGCGAAGTGTTTTTGGCGAAGTGCAGCTCGACGACGGCCTGCGCGGCGAGTTCGTCGGGCAGCGTGATGCGCATGATGAGGAACGACTCGTTCTCGCCGCGACGCATCGCGAGGATGCGGTGCGAGGGCGCCTTGGCGAGCGGCTCGCTCCAGTCGAAGTAGTCCTTGAACTTCGCTCCCTCGGTTTCCTTGCCATACATGACCTTCGAGGAAACGACGGCTTGCTCGCGGTAAATGGCGCGGAGCTTCTCGCGCACGGCGGCGTCGTCGCTCATGCGCTCGGCGAGGATGTCGCGCGCGCCGGCGAGGGCTTCGTCGGCGGTCTCGATCTTGCCCTTGGTGTTCTTGCCGTCGTCGAGCGTGTATTCGTGGCCGACGAGCGCGGCGGCAGCGGCGGCGATGTCGCTGGCGGGATCTTGCGCCCAGATGAGTTCGGCGAGGGCTTCGAGGCCTTTCTCCTTTGCGATGGTGGCGCGGGTGCGTTTTTTCGGACGGAAGGGAAGATAAATGTCCTCGAGCGCGGTGAGCGTGTCGGCGGCGCCGAGGGCGGACTTGAGGGCGTCGGTGAGAAGATTGCGCTCCGTGAGCGAGGCGATGATGGCGCCGCGGCGGGCGTCCACGGCTTCCATGCGCTCCATGCCGTCGCGGATGGCGGTGACCTGGACTTCGTCGAGTTCGCCGGTGACCTCCTTGCGGTAGCGGGAGATGAAGGGCACGGTCGCGCCGCCTTTGAGCAGTTCGGCGGTCGAGGCGACTTGATGCACCTTGAGCTTCAGTTCCTCCGCGAGGCGGAGCACATGGTCGGGATTGGGAAGAGCCGGAGTGGCGGACATGCGGGAAAAGCGCTGAGTTGACCTCGCGCTCTCCGCGTCGGGCAACGGAAAAGTCCCGGCGATGCTATTTCGCTCGCGTCAGGCGCGGGCAGATGCTCGCGCGCGGGACGCGTCAGGTGACCGAGGCGATTTGATTTTCGGTCCTGCGACCGCCGACATCGAGCATCAGGGAATCGCCCTGCTTGCGGCCGAGCAGCTGGCGGCCGAGCGGCGATTGCGGCGTGACGACCATCACGGTCTTGCCGTCGACGTCGATCTCGGTGCCACCGGCGCGCGGGCCGATGAAGTAGCGGGAAAGAGCTCCCTTGTTTTCGAGGACAACGAGCGCGCCGAGTCCGATCGGATCGGCGGCGGAAAAGTCGCGTGGCGCGAGCGCGCGGAATTGGGCGAGAGCCTGCGCGGCTTCCTCGGCGGCCTTCGACTGACCGTGGGCGAGGTAGGAAGCCTCGAGGCCGCGCGTGTCGTATTTGTCCTCGGCCTTGTTCTCGTCGTCGGTCGCCTCGGCGTGCGTGGCGAGGGCGGCTTTGGTCATCGCCTCGACCTCGGCCGAGAGGTGCGCGATGAGTTGTTCGAGCAAGGCACGTTTGGTCATGCGTGGGGGTAAGCGGGGAATTTCACTCGGCAATCCCGGCGCGTCGAGCGCGGATTGCGGCGGCGAGTCGCCCCAGGCCGGCGCGGATGGGAGCGGCGCAGGCGGGGTCGGTTGCCGGGTCGAATCCTTCGGGGATGCGGCCGCGGAGATTGACGGCGATGGCGGCCTCCGGGCGGAAGTCGGCCGAGATGGCGCGCAGCACCTCTTCGAGCGCCGGGCCGGAATAGATCGACAGCGGCGAGGCATGCAGGATGGCGACGGGCTTGCCCACGATCTCGATGCCGCCGACGAGCCAATCGAGCGCGTTTTTCAGCGTGCCGGGGATGCTGTGGGCGTATTCGGGCGTGCTGAACAGCAGGCCGTCGGCGCGGTCAACGGCGGCGCGCCAGTGCGCGACAGCGGCATGCGGCACGTCTTCGATATCGGGGTTGAAGTGAGGCAGGGCGCCGATGCCCTCGAACAATTCGAGCGCGCAATCGGGAGGCGCAAGGCGAGCGGCGGCGCGGAGGAGAAGCGTGTTGGACGAGGCGGCGCGCAGGCTGCCGGAGACGGCGAGGATTCTCATGCGCGGAGGCTCAACGCGGCTCGTCGCCGTAGATGGCAACGACGGGCGGCTGGCCGGCGACACGGTAGGCGCGATACATCCCCTCGGAATTGAAGTCGGTCATCACGTTGCCGCGCGCGTCGATGCCGATGACGCCGCCGTCGCCACCGAGCGTGGCGACTTTGGCGAGCGTCGCGGCGGCGGCCGGGCGGAGGGCTTTGCCGGCGTATTCCATTTGCGCGGAGATGTCGTGGGCGACGTTGGCGCGGATGAAGAATTCGCCCCAGCCGGTCGAGCTGATCGCGCACGTCGCGTTGTTGGCGTAGGTGCCGGCGCCGATGACGGGGACGTCGCCGACGCGGCCGAATTTCTTGTTCGTCATCCCGCCGGTGGAAGTGCCGGCGGCGAGGTTGCCGTGCTGGTCGAGGGCGACGCAGCCGACGGTGCCGTATTTCTGCTCGTGGATGAAATGCAGGTCGTCGCGCACGCCCGGCGACGTGAGGTCGAGCGGGACGGCAGCGGTGCCATTGTCCTTGCGCGACTCGAGCTGCTTGGCGCGCTCGAGCTGTTTGCGGCGGAAGTCGGTTTGGAAATACTCGTTGGGAACGTTCTCGTAGCCGAGCGACCACGCGAATTTTTCCGCGCCTTCGCCGATGAGGAAGACGTGCTTGGATTTCTCCATGACGTCGCGCGCGAGATGGAGCGGGTTCCTGATGTGGCGGATTCCGGCGACGGCGCCGGCTTGGAGCGTGGCGCCGTTCATGATCGAGGCGTCCATTTCGCAAAAGCCGTCGGCGTTGAGCACGGCACCCTTGCCGGCGTTGAAGAGCGGCGAATCCTCCATAACCGTGACGGCGGCGATGACCGCATCGAGGGACGTGCCGCCGCGCTCGAGGACGGCGTAACCGGCGTCGAGGGCTTGCTGGAGCGTGGCGCGGTATTGGGCGTCGAGCTCGGGCGACATGGCCTTGCGCTCGATGACGCCCGCGCCGCCGTGGATGACGAGGCCGTAGGGCTTCATGGGGGAGGCGGTCGATGAGGGTTGGGCGGAAGCGGGGGCGGTGGCGGCCAGCGCGAACGCGGTGAAGGATAGGGCGAGCGTGAGCTTCATTGTGGATCGCGGCGCGGCGGTAGCCGCGCCCTCCAAGTCAGCGGGCGAGGCCGAGCGCGCTCAGGAAGAACGCGTAGTCGCGCGCGGTGTCGTGCAGGGCATCGTAACGGCCGGACGCGCCGCCGTGGCCGGCGCCGAAGTTGGTGTGGATGAGCGTGGCGTTGCCCTTCGCGTGGTCGAGCGTGCGCAGTTTCGCGAGGTATTTGGCACCTTCCCAATACGGGACCTGGCTGTCGTAGAAGGAGACGTTGACGAGGACGTTGGGGTAGGAGGCCGGCTTCAGGTTGTCGTAGGGGCTGTAGGCGCGCATCCAGAGGTATTGCTCGCGGATGTTCGGGTTGCCCCACTCGACGTATTCCTCGGTGGTGAGCGGGAGCGAGGCGTCGAGCATGGTGTTGAGGACGTCGACGAACGGCACGACGACGAGCGCGGCCTTGAACAGATCGGGACGCTGGTTGAGCACGGCGCCCATGAGAAGGCCGCCGGCGCTGCCGCCGGAGGTGACGAGCTGTTGCGGCGTGGTCCACTTGTTGTCCACGAGCCATTGGGCGCAGTCCACGAAGTCGTTGAACGTGGTCATCTTTTTGTCCATGCGGCCGGCTTCGCGCCATTCCTCGCCGAGTTCGCCGCCGCCGCGAATGTGCGCGATGGCGAAGATCATGCCGCGATCCAGCAAGCTGAGACGGTTGGCGCTAAATGTGATCGGCATGCTGATGCCGTAGGAGCCGTAGCCGTAGAGGTGGAAGGGCTGCGGCTGGGCGCGGTCGAGGTCGGCGCGGTAGACGATCGAGAGTGGCACCTTCACGCCGTCGCGCATGGTGGCCCAAACGCGCTCGGCGCGGTAGTTCTTCGGGTCGAAGCCGCCGAGCACTTCCTGTTGCTTGATGAGCTTGCGTTCGCCGGTCGCGAGGTTGGCCGCGAAGGTCGAGCGCGGACGCACCATCGACTGGTATTCGAAGCGGAATTCGTCGGTGTCGTAGTTCCAGTTCGAGGCCGACGAGACTTCGTAGGCGGCCTCGGGCATCGCGAGGCGCGAGGATTGCCCGGTGGCGAAATTGAAGACGCGGAGATGCGGCAGGCCGTTCTCGCGTTCCTCGACCACCATGTAGCGGGCGAACGGCGTGAGGCCTTCGATCTTCACGGCGGGATTGTGCGGGATGACGTCCTCGAGTTGCGCGGGATGGGATTCGGGCGCGCGAGCGACCTTGTAGTTCTTCGCGTCGCGGTTGGTGACGAAGTAGAAATGCTCGCCGTGGTGCTCCGGGTAGACCTTCACGTTCTCGGTGCGTGGGAGCAGCGACTGGAAATTGCCGGTGGCGTCGTCGGCGCGGAGCGCGAAGGCCTCGGACGTGATCTTGCTCTCGGCGGAGCTGAAGAGCCAGCGGCCGTCCTGCGACTTGGCGACGTCGATGTTGAACAACTCGTCGGCTTCGGTGCGGAGCAGTTCGTGGCGCGCGGTGCTGAGCGTCCAGCGGTGGAGTTTGTCGGAGCGTTTCGCGTCGTTCTCCGTGACGTAGTAGAGGACGTCGTGGCCGGCGCCCCACTCGAGATCGGAGACCTTGCCGATTTGCTGCGGGATGAGCTGCTTGGTGGCGAGGTCCATGACGAAGACCTCGTATTGGCGGTAACCGGTCCAATCGATCGAGTAGGCGAGGCGCGCGCCGTCGTCGCTCACGCGGTAGTGGCCGACGGCGACGTAGGGTTTGCCTTCGCCGAGCTTGTTCAGGTCGAGGAGAACTTCCTCCGTCGCGCCGGGCTTGTCCGCGACGCGGCAGAAGATCGGATACTGCTTATCCTTTTCGGTGCGGGTGTAGTAGAGCCAGCCGAGGTAGGGGACTTTGGCGCCGGTGTCGTCCTCCTTGATGCGACCGCGCATCTCCTTGAAGAGCGCCGCGCGCAGCTCCTTCGCGGGCGCGAGCACGGACTCGGTGTAGGCGTTTTCCTGTTCGAGGTAGGTTTTGACCTCGGGGTTGTCCTTCTCGCGCAGCCAGAAGTAGTCGTCGATCCGCTTGTCCTCGTGGACGGTCACGTCCTTCGGCTTTTTCGCCGCGACCGGCGGCTTGGGCGTGGCGAGGTCGAACTGGGCGGACAACGGAGCAGCGAGCATAAGGGACAGGACGAGGACGGTGGGGACTTTCATGCGTAGAAAAGGAAGCCGGGGCCAGGGCACCGGCTCAACGGGCGGCGCCCGGGGACTTGGGCAACTGGATGCGGTTGGCCAGCTCGACGAGTCGCGCGCGCAGGATTTCGTTTTCCTGCTCGGGTGTCTTTTGAAAGGCGGAGCGCTGCGTGACGCGCTCGGCGAGCTCGGCGGTGAGGATGAAAATATTGTTGTTCTGGACGAACAGCAGCGTGCCGCGCTTGGCGACGGCGGGGGCGTTCACCGGGCCTTCGAGGACGCTGGCGCGCGCCTCGAACACAGAGCCGCCGGGGAGCAGCGAGAACACGAAAAGCGCGCCGTCGCGCAGTTGCGGACTGTAGAGGCTGGCCTCATTCGTCGAGCGCGGGAACCGCTGCGCGAAATCCGGGAAGACGAAATCCTTGAAGAAATACTCCAGATAGTCGCGGATGCCGCGGGTCTCGAGTTCCCACTTGTTCGACAGATCGAGCGGGAAGCACGCCACGCTGACATGCGTGCTCACGGGGTCGTCGAAGGTGACGACGTTCTCGGTGTCGTGGATCTGGCCGCCCAGCTCGGGCAAAACCGGGATCGTCATGCGGAAGCGGTTGCCGGGCGCGACGTAGGTCGTGCCTTTGACTTCGCCGTAGAGCGAGGGCGGCGGCGTCGCCACCTGGGCGCGCGCCGCGGCAAGGGCGAGCAGGCCGAAGCAGCAGGCGGCGAGGCGGCAGATGCGCGGGGGAACAACCACGAGGTCGCAGAATGTGCGGGCGCGGAGCGGAATTTCAAGCGCGGGCATGGGCCCTTAGACGCTCAGTCGCTGCCAGAGTGCCACGGGAATCTGCTCCGGGCGCGCGCGGAAATCGAGTCCGGCCTCCGGCAGGAGCGCCAGCCAGGCGGCGCCGCCGTCGGGCAGCTTGCCGCGCAGGAGCGAGCCGATCTGTTTGCGGCGTTGCTGAAAGCACTCGCGGATCAGGCGCTTCACCGCCGGCGCGAAGATGAACGGCTCGGGGCGCCGGACGAGGTTGAGCAGGTAAGATTCGACGTCGGGCGCCGGGTAGAAGCACGTCGCGGGAACTTTGTGGCCGGGGTCGGCCGTGAATGAGGATTGGATGAAGATCGAGATCGCGCCGAATTGCTTTGTGCCGGGCGACGCGACGTAGCGCTGTGCCGCCTCCTGCTGGAGCATGAGCACCATGCGCTGCGGCAGCGGACCGCCGAGCACGGCGTCCATCCACGGCGTGGAAATCGCGTAGGGCAGGTTGGCGACGATCTTGAAACTCGCCGCGCGCTCGGGCGGCAGACCGGCGATCGGGTGTTCGACCGCGTCCTCCTCGATGAGGTGCAGCTTGCCGGGATGCTCAACGGCGAGCGTGCCGCGAAGGTGCGCCGCCATCGTCGCGTCCTTCTCCACCGCAAAAACCTCCGCGCCCGCCGCGAGCAGCGCCGAGGTGAGCGTGCCGAGACCGGGGCCAACCTCGACCACGGTGTCACCGGGCGCGACGGCGCCGAGTTCGACCGACTTGCGGACGATGTTACCGTCGATGAGGTAATTCTGGCCGAGGAAGCGCTTCGGCGAGTGGCCGAGGCGCGCGAGCAATTCGCGGGTGCCGGTGAGCGTGAGCGGCATGCCTCAGGACTTGCGGCCTTCGTCGACTTCCCAGAACTCGAAGAACGTGCGGATGTCCGCGCGCGCGCCGAAGCCGGCTTCGGCTTTCTGCTTTTCGAGGACGGGCGTGGCTAGATCGTTCCAACCGCGTTTGCTCACGAAATCGTTCCAGATGATCACGTCGTCGGCGTTCAAGGCGCGACCGTGTTGCGCGCACCAAGCAAGGGCCTGCTCGTCGCTCGCGCCGGCGAGAACCTGGGCCCCGAGCGCCGCGTAGTCGACATGGAGGAAGTTGCAGAGGCGGCTGTCCATGCCCTTGCCGAGGTTCGGCAGGTAGTCATCGCGCAACTCGCCGCGCGCGTGCTTGCGGATCTTGTCGAGCATGCGGCCGAAATAGAACAGGCCACCAACGGTGACGCGCGGATCGGACGGAAATTGCTTGGTGCTCATGCGGTGGAAAACTCGTGGATGAGAACGGCCGGGTCGTCGGCGCGCATCAGCGCTTCGCCCACGAGCACGGCCTGCGCACCCGCGGCGCGAACTCGTCCGGCGTCCCGCGCGGTAAAGATGCCGCTCTCGCTGACCGCGATGACGTCGGCCGGGAATTGCGGGATCAAGCGCTCCGAGAGCGCGAGGTCGCACTTGAAGATGGCGAGATCGCGATTGTTCACGCCGATGATCGTCGCCCCGTGCTTCACCGCGCGTTCGAGGTCTTTCTCGTCGTGAATTTCGAAGAGCGCGCTCATGCCCGCGGCCTTGGCGCTGGTGTGGAGCTGGGAAATCTCGGAATCGTCGAGCGCGCGAACGATGATGAGGATCGCGCTCGCGCCGGCCTCGCGCGCCTGCAGCACCTGGACGGGGTGCACCATGAAATCCTTGCGCAAGCACGGCAGGGCCGGGGTCTGTTGCTGGAAAAACTGCGTGACCTCCTCGAGGTCGGCCATGCGGCCGCCGAAGAATTTCTCGTCCGTGAGCACAGAAAGCGCGCTGGCGCGGGCGGCTTGGTAGCGCGCGGCCTGTTCGCTGGCCTTCGTGCTCTCGCTGATCGCGCCGGCCGACGGGGAGCGGCGCTTGATCTCGGCGATGACCGCGAGCTTGCCGTCGGCGCGGCGCAGCGCGGCCGAAAAGGACGGCACCGGCGACAGCGAGCCGTTGAGGCGGGCGAGTTCCTCCTCGAAAACCGGCCGGAGGAGCGGCGCGATCTCGCGCCGTTTGTGCGCCATGATTTCGGCGAGTTTGTCCATGCAGAGGGAAGCGCTCAGGATTGGCGAACGCCCGGACAGCGCAACCACAAGTTTCTTGCCGCCGCCGCTGTGACGCGAAGAGTGGGCGCATGAGCGCCATCGACGACCTGCGCCAGACCATGGCCCGCCTCCGCGCCCCGGACGGCTGCCCTTGGGACCGCGAACAGACCCACCAAACCCTCGCCCGCCACCTGATCGACGAGTGCAGCGAGTTGCTCGACACCATCGACCGGGCGGACATCCCGCACATGCGCGAGGAACTGGGCGACGTGCTGCTGCAGATCGTCTTCCATGCGCAGCTCGCGGCCGAGCGGGGCGATTTCAACTTCGACGACGTGGCGCGCGAGATCAACGAGAAGCTGATCCGGCGCCACCCGCACGTCTTCGGCACCGCCACGGCGGGAAACTCCGACCAGGTGATTGACGTGTGGGAAGGGATCAAGGCGCAGGAGAAGGCGGCGGCAGGGAAATCCGAATCCACGCTCTTCAAAAAACTCCCGCCGCGCCTGCCGGCGCTGATGTTCGCGGAGGATGTCGACAAGCGAATCGCCAAGCAGCGACTGCCGGCGGACGGCATCGTCGATAGCACCGCAATCGCGCGGCTCGCCGACACGCTGACGCCGGAAGCGGCCGGGCGCGCGCTCTATGAGATCGCCGCAGCGTGCCGCGCCCGCGGAATCGATCCGGAGATGGCGCTGCGCCGCGAATGCGATCGCGTGATGCGCGAAGTCGAGGCGCGCGTGGGAGCAAAGACGCCGTGAAGGACGCGGACGGGAGTGCCGACGCGTGCGGTAGGGCGGGACCGCTGGGCCCGCCGAAACGCGTTCCCGGCGCGCCCAGCGGTCGCGCCCTACCAGTTGGGCCGACTGCGGTGATGTCGTCGCGATTGGACTGCCGACCGAGGCGATGAGCGAAAAAACTCCAGCGCCTGAGACGAAATTGCCGGCAGCCATCGCGACGGAGTGGCTCGCGCCGTTTCTCGATTTCCTCGCGAAGGAGCGCCGCTATTCCGCCTACACGGTTCGAAACTACCGGCAGGCGTTCGAAGACTTCTTCGTGTGGGCGCAGACCGGGGCGCGTTGGCAGACGCGCGGGCTAGCTGGGCTGACGACGCGCGACATGAGGGACTTCGTGATCGAAGGCCAGCGGCGGTTCGGTCGGCGCACCCTGCACAATCACGTCTCGGGCTTGCGCGCGTTTTTTCGCTACTGGCAGCGACGCGGACGGCTGACGCGCAATCCGTTCACCGGTGTGCCGCTGCCGAAGCTGGAGAGGTCGCTGCCTAAATTCCTCACGGAAACCCAAACAGCGACGCTCCTCGCCGGACCGCAGAAGCTCCTCGAACGCGACGAAATCGACAAATTCACCGCATGGCGCGACCGGCTCGTCCTCGAGCTGCTCTACGGTGGCGGGCTGCGCGTCAGCGAGGTCGTCGGGCTGAACTACGGCGCGATCGACTTCGGCACGGGTAGCGCGCGCGTGCTCGGCAAGGGCCGCAAGGAGCGCATTTGCCCGCTCGGCGCGGTGGCGATGGCGGTGCTGACGAAATTCCGGGACGAGTTCGCACCCGACCCGAAGCCGACGCATCCCGTGCTCATCACCGAGCGACACGACCGCCTCACGGTGCGCGCGGTGCAGTTGATCGTGAAGCGCTACCTCGCGGTCGCCGATCTGCCGATGGATTTGTCGCCGCACAAGCTGCGGCACTCGTTCGCGACGCACCTCTTGAATTCCGGCGCCGATCTGCGCGCGGTGCAGGAGCTGCTCGGTCATGCGAATCTGGCGACGACGCAGATCTACACGCACACCAGCGTCGCGCGGCTGAAGGAAATCTACGCCAAGGCGCATCCACGCGCCTGAGCGCGAGCGGCTACACGAGTCGGATGCGGTTCGGCTCGATCACGATCTTGCGCTCGCGGTAGAGCGCGCCGATCGCCTGTTTGAAGGCCTTTTTGCTCACGCCGAATGCCTCGCGGATTTCCTCGGGGATGCTGTTGTCGCCGTAGGGCAGCTGGCCGCCTTTGGCTTCGAGGGCTTCGAGAATCTGGTCCGTGAGCGCGGCGATGCGACGGTAGCCGGCCTTGCCGAGCGCGAGATCGATTTTGCCGTCGGGCCGGATGGCGCGGACGTAGCCTTCGACCCAATCGCCGATCGCGAGCGGTTTCGCGACGTCCGTGTGGTAGAGCAGGCCGCGGTGCGCGTGGTTGATCACCATGTTGTAGCCGATGGGGCTGCGGCTCGCGACGAGGAGGCGGACGGATTCGCCTTCGTGGTAGCGTGGGGGAGTGCGATCGAGGAAGCGATTGAAGCGCGCCGTGGCGACGAGGCGGTCGGTGTGCGGATCGACCATGACGAGCACGACGACCTTGTCGCCGGGTTGCACGGGGCCGGACATCTCGCGGATCGGCAGGAGCAGGTCCTTCTCCAAACCCCAGTCGAGAAACACGCCGATCCGTGGCGTGAGGCTGACGACGCGCAGCGCGGCGAATTCGCCGGCGCAGGCGAGCGGCTTGTCGGTCGTGGCGACGAGGCGGTCCTCGGTGTCGCGATAAACCATCACGTCGATCTCGTCGCCCGGCTTCGTGCCGGCGGGGATGTAGCGGCTCGGCAACAGGATTTCGCCGTGGCTGCCGCCATCGAGGTAGTATCCCGGTTGGGCGAAGCGGACGATGCGGAGGCGGTTGATTTTGCCAAGAAGGGCCATTGCGCTGCGAACGTGAACGCGTTTGGGGCAAATTAGGAGGGAAATCCTCGCGCGCGGTGGACGGCGCGCGCGACTCAGGCTGCCAGTTTGCAGGGGTGTTCGTTGCAGGCTGGAAGCCTGCGCTACGGCTACTTCAGCGGAACGCGGCGAGCGGCGCTGTTGCCGGACTTGTCGTAGAGCGTGATTTCGACGGAGGTCGCGTTCGCGGCTTTGGCGTCGGTGAACTCGGCGACGAAGGTCTCGCGGCGGCTGTCAAGAATGCCGTCGGCGGGTTGCTCGAGCGTGAGGCGCGCGCCGTTGTTCAGCACGAACTCGGCGCCTTCGAGGAGGCTCAATCCGTCGCGTCCGTCGATCGTGATGCGCCACGCGCCGCCGATGTGCTCGACCTTGGCGTCGAGGATCTCGGGCGGTGTGCGATCGACGGTGAGGTAGTCGGTCTCGAAGGTGTAGCTGAGGCGTTGCGCTTCGGGGCGTGGCGCCTGCTCGCGCACGGCGAGGCGCGAACGGTAGCGCCCCTCGGGCAGGTGGCTGACGTCGAACTGCACGAACGAATCCGTCGCGTTGATCGCGAGGTCAGTCCACTCGTCTTTGCCCTCAGGGCTGATGGAGAAGGTGGCGGCGAGGTTGTCGTCGTCCGGATCGGCGAGGGTCCAGTAGACGATCTGCGCGCCGGGCGCGGGCACGACGGGGCTGTTGAGCAGACCGCCTTTGCGTTTACTCGCGCCGTCGTCCTTCGTCTCGCGCGGCGAGGGGAAGAGCAACTGGCCGAGCGTCATCGTGGGCATCGCGGGCGCGGTCTCCGGCGCGGGCACGAGGCCGAGATTGGCGGGGAAGATGCGAAAATCGTTCAGCTGCGGGCGGCGATTCTGCGGGAGATGGAAGAGCGTGGCCTTGTCGATGTTGGGCTCGGCGCCGAGGAGGAATTTCCACGTCACGCGCAGCTGCACGTAGCGGCCGCGCAGGCCGGGCGCGAACCAGCCGCCGTCGAGCGGCTTCAGTTCGGTCCAGTCGGTCCAGCCCTCGAGTTCGTCGCTGCCGAAGCTCGTGCGCAGCGCGACGCGCACCCGGTCGGCGGCCGCGCCTTCGAGGCGGGCGAAGCGCACCTGGCCGATCTCCGAGGCGACGCCAAGGTCGAGCTTGCGGGTCTCGAGCGAGCGGTCGACCGACTCGGAGAAATTCAGCTGCGAGAGGCCGCTGGCGTTGTTGCGCAGCAGGTGAAACTGGCCGCGCGCGCCGGCGTGGCTGGGGAGAATGGCGTTCACCTGCGCGGACGGAACGGCGCCGAGGTTGACGCTGCGACGCTCGGCCGGGGCGTAGGCGAGGAGTTCGCCTTGCTCGCCGCCGCTGATGAGGATCCAGCGGTTCGCGCCGTCCTCGTGCCACGTGAGGCGATAGAACGCGGTGCCGGGGCGGGCAGCGACCGTCTCGGGCAAACCACCGTCGGGAAAATAGACCAGTTGCGCGCGGCCGGTGAATTTCTCGGTGCGCGCAGCGTCGGCGGCATCGTCGGCCGGCGCGTCCGGTTTTGCGGCGGCGGGGGTGGCCGGCGTGCGGTTCAGGCGCGATTCGCCGGACGCACCGGAAAAGGTGACCGCGGCGTAGAACGAGCTGTCGCCGTCAGCGAGGAGGTCGGTGGTTTCGGCCTCGCGATTTTCGAGCAGCAGCAGCGGCGCGCCGCCCGCGGCGGGGAAAGCGTAGACGTTGCCCTTCGGCGCGGAGCCGGCGATGACGCGGCCGTCGCCGAGTGCGAGCAACGAGCGGACGTTGCGGTCGCGGATTTCGCCGAAGGTCGTGATGCCGTGCTTCGCGAGTTCGCTGGCGGCGAGTTTGCCCTTCGCTTCGCCCGCTGCGGCGAATTTGGCGAGGTCGACGCGGTAGATGCGGCCGGGATTGCCGGTGGCGACGAGGGCGGTCGTGGCGTCTTTCGGTAGGAGCGTAATGTCGAAGATCGAATCGGCGGGGAGCGCGACCGATGCGACGAGCTTGCCGCCGCGCACGAGGCTCAATGTGCCTTGCGGCGACGTGCCGGCGAGGAACGCGTCGCCCTCGAGCGCGCAGACGGCGAACACGTGCGTGGCGTCGAGATCGACCGCGAGCTCGGCCTGGTAATCGGCGCGCACGTCGGTGTTCACGCGGAAGACTTTTCCCTCGGGACCGGTGCCGACGAGCCAGGCTTTGTCGTCCCCGGCGCGGACGAAGGTCCAGAGCAGGTCGGCGGGGATCGAGCCGGGCAGCTCGCGCACGGTCGGGCCGACGAGCAGGCGGCCGTCGGAGCGGACGGCGAGGCCCTTGATGTTGCGGCTCGGGACCTCGCGGTAGAAGTCGATCTCGAGCTGCTTGGAGAGCGGATCGGCGGCGAGGGTTGCGGCGAGTGTGCCGAACGCGAGGAGAGCGGAAGCGAGGCGCATGAGAATTCGATGGCCGCGGAAGCAGCGGCCGCAGGATCAATCCGTGACCTTGAGCGGGCGGCGCGCGGAGGCGTTGAAGAGGCGGCCGGGTAGGAGGTGTTCTTCCCAGAGCGGCAGCGAGGCCTCGCGACGCTGGTAGCGCGCGGCATCGGCCGAACGCGCGATGCGCTCGAAGGAGCCGGGCAGTTCGACGGTGGTCGCGGTGTTGTCGGTGAAGAGCGCGGTGCGTTCGACGACGGCGAGATAAAGTCCGTCGGCATCGCGGGCGTCGCGCAACATGCCGAGGTATTCGTCGAAGGAGCGGAGCTGGCTGACGTTCAAGACGCGCGGGCGGCCGGTGAGTTCGTCGAGCTGGCGGCCGTTCATCAGGACGATTTCCAGATCCTTGCCCGTCCAGTCGGAAGGCACGGGAATCTGCACAGTCTCGGTGGATTTTTCCGCTTGGAAACCGCGCCAGCTGAGCGTGGCGGTCAGCGTGTCGCCGGCGGCGGCGGTCGTGCGCGAGACTTGGAAAAGTTCGAGATAGCCGACGGGCGTCTCGCTGGTTTCCTCGACGGCGAAGCGAATCTTCTCCGGGAACGTGCGCTCGTAAGGGTTGAAGAGCCACTGCTGGAGATTTTGCGTGAACTCGCCGACGCCTTGCGCGAAGCCCTGCGGGCCGGGGTAGAGGCGGCTGAATTCGAGCGGCTCGCGGCCGGCGTATTCGACGGTGGCGCGCAGGCGGAAGCCGCGGGTGAGGCCGGCTTCGTTCGAGCCGAGGACGGCTTGCGTGAGGCCGGTGGCGGCGATGGTGGGCAGCAGCATTTCGTGCTGCACGACGGAGAAGTGGAGACTCTTGCGATTGAGGCGAGCGGGCAGGCTGATCTCGACCGGCACGAGGTGCGGCATGCGGCCGACTTCGCCGTAGATGCCCGACAGGCGGTCCTGCGAGAAGGAGCCGATGACGCGGCCAGTGTTCGCGACTTTGATCGAGTTCAACGAACTCGGGAGAATCGTGACGATCTCGGCTTCGGCCATCGGCACCTCGGTGGCGCCGAGCGTCATGAGCGGGTGGCCGAATGCCAGCACGTGCGTGCCGTCGATGTGCGAGACGGTGCCGCTCGCGGCCATCGAAACATCGCCGACGGCGAGCGCAGCGGCGACGACTCCGCCGGGCTTGAGATTCGCGGCGGGGGCGTTCGGCGTCTCTTCGGCGGCCGAGCCGAGGTTGCCGCCGAGCGCGACGGCGTTGAGGCCGATGGCTTCGAATTGCGGCGCCATCACTTCCGCGACCTGCGGCGCGATGCCGCCGAGCGAGAAGACCGGGCGAAAGGGTTGGAAATCCGCGCTCAAGCCGGCGCGCGGAGCCGCGGCCCGGCCATCGCGCGCGCGTGAACCGTTGACGGGAATCGGGAGCGTCGTGGCCGGCGCGGGCGTGCTGGCGGGCAGCGCGCTGACTTCGAGCATGTCGGCGATCGGCGTGAAACCCGCGTAGCGCACGGTCTCGAAACGCTGGATTTGGTAGGAGAGGACGCCGACGAGTTTGCCGTCGATGTAGAGCGGGCTGCCGCTCATGCCGGCGACGGCGCCCATGGGCTGAACGCGCGGGTCGGTGAGCTCGCAGAGGATGAGGCTCTTGCCGGGGCCGAGGGCGTTTCGGAGGACACCGGTGACTTGGACGCCGAACGGCTCCGACTGCGTGCCGCGGAAGACGGTCCAGACCTCGCCCTTCATGCCGGGCTTCAACTCCGAGAGCGCGAGCACCGGAGCGTTCGCCGGCTGCGCCTGCGCCGCGACGCCGAAGAGCAACGCGGCGACGAGTGCGACTGCCTCGGCGGCAGCGCGGGCGTGGAGGGAGAGGAATCGCATGGTTGCTCTAGGTAAACGGCACGAGGTGCCGTTTCTTAGAGCGACCTAATGGCCTTCGAGATGGTTTCGCAAGCCCGGGCAATGGCATTTCCCTCGTGCGCGGTGCTGAGGAACCACGCTTCGTAGGCGCTCGGCGGCAGATAGACGCCGCCGTCGAGACAGGCGTGGAAAAACCGGCCGAAAAGCTTCGCGTCGGACTTCAGCGCCGTAGGCATGTCGCGCACGGGTGTCGGCGTGAAGAAGAGGCTGAACATCGAGCCGACTTGCGGCGCCTGCAGCGGGAGGCCCTTGGCGGCGGCAGCGGATTTGGCGGCCTCGACGACCTGGCGCCCGAGCGCGTCGAGACGTGCGTAGGGATTCAACTCGTCGAGCA
The DNA here is from genome assembly GCA_016217545.1 of Opitutia bacterium. NCBI lineage: Bacteria > Pseudomonadati > Verrucomicrobiota > Opitutia > Opitutia bacterium. The sequence continues at coordinate 162,788 of JACRHT010000016.1, forward strand.
TGCGCAGCGACGTGATGCCGGCAGCCATGGCGAGCGGATTGCCGCTGAGCGTGCCGGCCTGATAGACAGGGCCGAGCGGCGCGAGGTAGTCCATGATCTCGGCGCGACCGCCGAACGCACCGACCGGGAGGCCGCCGCCGATGATTTTGCCGAGGGTCGTGAGGTCGGGCGTGATTTTCTCGAGTTCCTGCACGCCGCCGCGGGCGAGGCGGAAACCGGTCATGACTTCGTCGAAGATCAGGATGGCGCCGTGCGCGGCCGTGAGCTGGCGGACGGATTGGAGGTAGCCCGCGTCGGGTTTGATGAAGCCCACATTGCCGATGTAGGGCTCGAGGATGACGCAGGCGATCTGACCGGGATTGGCGGCGAACGCGGCTTGGAGCGCGGCGGTGTCGTTGTAGGGAAGAACAATGGTCTCGCGCGCGAACGCTGCGGGGACGCCGGCGCTGTCGGGATGGCCGTGCGTGAGGGCGCCGGAACCGGCGGCGACGAGCAGGGAGTCGCTGTGGCCGTGGTAGCAGCCGGCGAACTTCACGATCTTGTCGCGCTTCGTGTAGCCGCGCGCGAGGCGGATGGCGGACATCGTCGCCTCGGTGCCGCTGGAGCACATGCGGACCTTCTGGATCGACGGGAAGAACTTCACGATCAGCTCGGCCATCTCGACCTCGAGCGGATTCGGCGTGCCGAAGGACGTGCCGCGCTCAAGCGCGTCGGCGATGGCGGCCTTGATGCGCGGGTGGTTGTGGCCATGGATGGCCGGACCCCAGGTGCAAACGAAGTCGATCAGCTCGCGGCCGTCGGCCGTGGTGAGCGTGGCGCCCTGCGCGGAACGGGTGAAGAACGGCGCGCCGCCGACGGAGCGGAAGGCGCGCACGGGGGAATTCACGCCGCCGGGGATGAGTTGCTTGGCGCGTTCGAAAAGTTGTTCGGAAGGGGACATGCGAGGGAGAAGGAAACCACTAATTGACGCTAAGGGGACACTAATCAGGTCAGAGCACCACGCGTTTCCACTCAAGCTTCGGGAATGCGCCACTTTTGACCAAGGTTCACCGCGTTTTGCGCTAGTTGAGGAACCAGGATGCGGCGATGCCTCCCGCGATCACGATACCCATGATCAACGACGCCAGCGCGAGGTTGCGATGCGAGCGTGCGGTGCCGCCCGCCCAATTCTCGTCGATGAACCGCTGGAGCCGCTTCCCGGCCCAGTTCGCTTCCGGGCCGGCCAAGGCCAAAAACCCCAGCGCGATGCAAGCAAGGCCCAGCGCGAACTGCAAAAGGTCGGAGATCAGGTCGAGCATCGCCGTGAATCAGCTCACGTATTTTTGGACGATTGGGATGCGGCGGCCGACGCCGAAGGCGAGGGGCGTGATCTTCAGGCCGGGCGCGGCTTGCTTGCGCTTGTATTCGCTGAGGTCGACCTTGCGGACGACGTCGTGCACGACGGCCGGCGGGAAACCTTGCGCGACGAGGTCGGCGCGCGACAGGCCTTGCTCGACGTAGCCGCGAAGAATGGCGTCCAGTTGGTCGTAGGGCGGCAGGCTGTCCTGGTCGGTCTGGTTCGGGCGCAGCTCGGCGCTCGGCGCCTTGTCGATCGTGTTCTGCGGAATGATCTCGCGCTCGCGGTTGATCCAGCGGGAGAGCGCGTAGACCTGTGTCTTGAACACGTCCGAGATAACGGCGAGTCCGCCGCACATGTCGCCGTAGAGCGTGCAGTAACCGACGGCCAGTTCGCTCTTGTTGCCCGTGGTGAGGAGGAGCGAGTTGAACTTGTTCGACATCGCCATGAGCAACAGGCCGCGAGCGCGGGCCTGGATGTTTTCCTCGGCGATGTCGCGCGCGGTGCCGGCGAAGAACGGCGCGAGCGTCGCCTCGGCGGAGCCCACGACATCCGCAATCGAAACCGTGTGGAATGGAATGCCGAGATGACGCGCGAGCGTCGCGGCGTCGTCCTTCGAGTGCTGGCTGGAAATGACGGACGGCAGGCTGACGCCGGTGACGTTTTCCTTGCCAAGCGCCTCGGCGGCGAGAACCGCGACGAGCGCGGAGTCGATGCCGCCGGAGAGACCAAGGAGCGCCTTCTTGAAGCCGGTTTTGTGCGCGTAGTCGCGCACGCCGAGGACGAGCGCATCGTAGATGTCGGCGAGTTCCTCCTGCGTGTAGGTGAGATGAACGCTGCCGCTCGTGGCCGGCGCGCCGAGATCGATGACGCGCAACTCCTCGCGAAACGCCGCGAGCCCGCCGAGCAAGTCGCCGTTGGCCGCGCAGGCGAGGCTGCGGCCGTCGAAGATCAGTTCGTCGTTGCCGCCGATGGAATTCACGTAGACCACCGGCGCACGGACGGTGCGCGCGGTGTCGGCGACGAGCGCGGAGCGGACGAGGCCCTTGCCGCAATTCCAAGGACTGGCGGAGAGGTTGAGAACCAAGTCACAACGCTGTCCGGCGAGTTGGGCGACGGGAGTCTGCGCGCCGTAGAGGCGGCGGGTCGGGACCATCTCGTGCGTCCAAATGTCCTCGCAAATCGTCAGGCCGATGCGGCGTCCGGCAAACTCAACAATGGTCGGCGCGGTAGCGGGCTCGAAGTAGCGGTCCTCGTCGAACACGTCGTAGGTCGGCAGCAGGCACTTGTGGGCCGAGCGCAGGATCTGTCCGCGATGGCAAAACGCCGCAGCGTTGAACGCCGGACGGCCGACCCCGGTCGAGTTGGTCTCGACGGTGCCGACGACGGCCGGCACCTCGCCGATCTCGGCGGCGATGGCGCGAGTGGACTCCTCGACGTCGCGCACAAAACGCTTCTTGAACAGCAGGTCGCGCGGCGGGTAGCCGCAGACGATGAGCTCGGGAAACAGGACCAGCTCCGCGCCTTGCGCGACGAGGCCGCGATAGGCTTCGAGGATGCGGCGGCGATTGCCCGCGAGGTCGCCGACGATGGTGTTGAGCTGAGCCAATCCGATACGCATGACGCCGGAAACGTGGGCGGCGGGCGCGCGGCTGGCAACAGCTACTTCCCGCTAGCCGGAACGCGAATTCCCTGCCAACTGTGCCACGTGCCGCGCCTTATTCTTGCCTCCGCCTCGCCTCGCCGCCGCGAACTCCTCGCGCAACTCGGAGTCGCGTTCGAAATCGTCACGGCGGCGGTGACCGAGCACGAAGCACCGGATGCCGATCCGCGGCACATGGTGCTCCACAATGCCGCACTGAAGGCGGATTGGGTCAGTGCGCGGCACCCGGAGGACTTCGTGCTCGGCGCCGACACGACGGTGTGCATCGACAACCATGTGTTGAACAAACCCGCCGACCTCGCCGAGGCGCGGGCGATGCTTTGGCGGCTGAGCGGTCGCACGCACTCGGTGTTCACTGGACTGGCGGTGCGGCGTGGAGTGGACGGCCTGCGGATCGACGAGATCGTGGAAAGCCGTGTCACCTTCCGGGAACTCGATGAGCCGACCATCTCGCGTTACCTGGAGCGCGTGCATACCCTCGACAAGGCGGGCGGTTACGCGATCCAGGAGCACGGCGAGCTGATCGTCGCGTCATATTCGGGGTCCTTGACGAACATCGTCGGTCTTCCCGTGGAAGAAACGAGAACACTTTTGACTCGTGCGGGTCTGATGCGCTGAATCCGCCCCGAAAGTGGTAACTTCGACCAATCCTCTGCGTCCCGACACCGCGCCCGAACCCAGCTCGCCCGTTCAGGCCCCCTCGAACCGTTCGGTTGCGATCGGCCTGCTCTGCACGCTGCTCTTCCACGTGCTGCTGCTGTGCCTCGCGCCGCTCTTCCCGGTCGAGAAATTCGCCGGCTCGCACTCGAATCTCGATTGGGTCGCCAAGGCGAACCGCGGCAAGGAATTCAACTTCGAGCTCGCCCAACCCGAGCCGCAGCCGAAGCAGCCCGATCCCTTCAAGTTCGTCGAAACCAATCCCGACGCCCCCGAAAACACGCCGGACAAGACGAACAACTACTCTAACCGCAACCAGCAGTCGGCCCAACAGGAGAAGCCGAAGGAAACCGATCCGGAAAACCGCCCGAGCATCAAGGGCCGCGACGACATCAAGAACGACTCCGCCATCGTGTCCGGCGACATGGCGCGCCCACAGGACGGCGCCGCGGTGACGGCGATGCAGAACGCGCTCGACAACACCACGCCGCAAGCGGCGCAGCAGGCTCGCGCTGAGCAAATCCCGCTGCAGGGCACCGAAAAGATCGACGGCAAGTCGGAGGAGGGCGTCGGCAGCAACATTTCCCAGAGCCAGTCGCCCTCGAACCACGCCGCGCAATTCCAGGAAGGCGCGAAGAACGGCAAGAGCGCGACCGGCGGCCTAACCGAGAGTCCCGATGTGCAGGAGCAACGTCCGAAGCCGAAGGCGCGCCCGCGTCTCACCCAAGCGCGTCCGAACGTGCTGCAGAACCGTTTGGCCGGTGTGCAGAACATCGGCATCCTCGGCATCGACGCGCGCTGGAGCGAATACGGCGAATACATGCAGGAGTTCGTCGAGATCGTGCAGGCTTCGTGGTATTCGATCCTCGACGAATCGCGCATCGCTCCGAAGTCCGGCACGCACGTCTTCGTGACCTTCACCCTGAATTCCGACGGCGAGGTTTCCATCGTGAACACCGAGGAGACCGCGGGCAAGCCGGGCACCTACGCGTGCACCAACGCGCTGACGATGCGCCAGCCCTACCGCAAGTGGACGGACCAGATGATCGCCGTGCTGGGCAAACAGCAGACGATCACGTTCAGCTTCTATTACTGGTGAGCACCGTCGGGGTAGAGTTCTGGTCCACTGTGCCGCTCGGGTTCGGGGTCAAGTTGCTCGCGCACGACGCCAACGGCCTCGCTGCCTTCGACAAGCCTGCCGGCGTGCTGTCGCATCCCAACTCGCGCGCCGACGAACCGCGCTCGCTGCTAACGTGCCGCTACGACGACGCGGCGGAGAGCTGGGTCTGGACCGACGCGAACGGCGGAGAGCGACGCGTCTGGTTGCTCAACCGCCTCGACGGTGCGACTTCCGGCGTGATTCTCGTGGCGGCGGACGGCGCGCTGGCGCGGGCGATCAAGGAGCAGTTCGCGCGGAAACAGATTCGCAAGGTCTACCACGCGCTCGTCTTCGGCAAACCCTCGGAGCGGGTGCAACTGTGGCGAGATCTCCTCGCGGTGCAAAAGAAGGGCGGCCAGGTGCGCACGAGCGCGAGCGCCGGCCACATTCCCGCCGTGACGCAATTCAGCTTCGTGCGGCACCAGCAGGGTGCGTTCTCGACCTCGTTGATCAAACTCGAGCCGCACACCGGGCGCAGCCATCAGCTCCGCGTGCAATGCGCGAAGCGCAATCTGCCGATCGTCGGCGACCAGACCTACGGCGACTTCGGCCTGAATCGCGCCTTCACGAAGGCCACGGGCGAGAAGCGCCTTTTTCTTCACTCCCTCGAAACGAGCTTCAGCTACGACTTCGCAGGGGCGACGCACCACTTCAAGGCCCACGCCCCGCTGCCGCCGGAGTTCATGGCGAAGTTCTGAGAAGGAGGAACACGCGTCCAAGCGGATCGGACGCACGACACGGCACAGCGTGGACGGACAAGTGAGCACAGGCCGCGAACGGGAAACGGCCCGTGAGGACACGGGCCCTCCGAAAAGCGTTCGTTTATCGGATAGGATGCGGCACTTTGCTGGCGGGCCGCTCAATGACACCTGATTCATTCTCGGAATTGCCCAAGCGCCGTCGGCCGGTGCACCTGCCATTGTGGGATGCCGCCGTTCGTTCGAATATCGTCTTTCTCACGGTGTGCACAAAAGACCGGCGTCCGGTGCTCGCGAATCCGGAAATGATGCGACGATTGACCGAAGCGTGGAGTGCGGCGACACGGTGGCGGGTGGGGCGCTACGTCATCATGCCGGACCACGTGCATCTCTTCTGCGCGCCGGGAAGCTGGCCGGCGGAGTCGCTGGCGCTTTGGGTGCGTTACTGGAAGCGACTGACAGCGCAGGCTGTCGCTGGCGACATCTGGCAGAAGAATTTTTGGGACACCCAGCTGCGTCGACACGAAAGCTACGGCGCCAAGTGGGAGTATGTGCGGCAAAATCCCGTGCGCGCCAAACTGGTGCGGCACGACGAGGATTGGCTCTACCAAGGCGAACTGAACGTCTTGGAATGGGTGGAGTGAAACCGGAGGGCCCGCGTCCCCGCGGGCCGCGAACGAGAGAACGGCCCGTGAGGACACGGGCCCTCCCTTACAGCAGGTTCAACTGCGAGTCGTCGGTCGGCTCGACCGTGATCTTTTTCTTCGGCTTCGCCTGCGGTGCGGCGGGGAGCGTCACGGTGACTTCGTCGGATTCGAGCTGACTGAGGATCGTCTTGGCGCGGTCGATCACCGTGAGCGGCAAGCCCGCGAGGCGGGCGACTTGGATGCCGTAGCTGCGGTCGGCGGCGCCTTCGACGACGCGGCGCACGAACACGATGTCGTCGTTCCACTCCTTCACGGCGACGGAGAAGTTGCGCAGGCGCGGCAGGTGTTTGTCGAGCTGCGTGAGTTCCTGATAGTGCGTGGCGAACAGCGTGCGCGGACCGCGATCGGCGGAGCGGTGCAGGTGTTCGACGACGGCCCACGCGATCGAAAGGCCGTCGTAGGTCGACGTGCCGCGGCCGATTTCGTCGAGGATGATGAGCGAGCGGTCGGTGGCGTTGTTGAGGATGTTCGCGGTCTCGTTCATCTCGACCATGAAGGTCGAGTTACCGCGCGCGAGATCGTCGCTGGCGCCGACGCGGGAGAAAATGCGGTCCACGAGTCCGAGTCGGCAGGCCTTGGCGGGCGTCCAGCAGCCGATCTGCGCCATGAGCGTGATGAGCGCGACTTGGCGGATGTAAGTGGATTTGCCCGCCATGTTCGGACCGGTGAGGAGGATGATCTGCGCGTCGGTGGCGGAGAGCGCGGCGTCGTTCGGCACGAAGGTGTAGCTGCCCGCGAGGCCGAGGCGTTCCTGCTTCATCATCTGCTCCACGACGGGATGGCGGCCGTCGGTGATCGAGAGCGAGTCGCCTTCGTCGAGGTCGGGGCGGCAGTAATCCCACTCGCGCGCCAGCACGGCCCAGCCGCCGAGCACGTCGAGTTCGGCGAGCGCCTCGGCGGTGCGCTGGAGCGCGGCGGCTTCGGCGAGGACGGCGCCAACGAGGTAGGCGAAGAGCTCCTGCTCGCGCGCGAGCGATTTCTCCTCGGCGGAGAAGATTTCCTTTTCCTTCAGCTTGAGGTCTTCGGTGACGTAACGCTCGCCGTTCACCGTCGTTTGTTTGCGGACGTAGTCGGCGGGGACGAGGTGGACGTTGGCCTTGGTGACCTCGATGTAGTAACCGAAGACGGACGTGAAGCGGACCTTGAGGCTCTTGATGCCGGTGCGCTCCTGCTCACGGCGTTCGAGTTCGGCGAGCCAGCTCTTGTTGTCGGTCGTGAGGCTGCGCAGGCGGTCGAGCTCGGCGTCGTAGCCGGCGCGGATGTAATTGCCGTCGGCGAGGTCGTTGGGGAGTTCGTCGGCGAGCGCTTGCGAGAGCAGATCGCGCAGCGCGGGCAAGTCGGTGAGGCGCGCGCGGACCTTGGAAATTTCTCCGCCGTGGCTGCCGACGAGGTGCGAGTCGAGCAGGTCGAGGCAGGCGATGATGGCGGGAATCTGCGCGAGCGTGTCGCGCACGCCGCCGAGTTCGCGCGGGTTGCGGAGGCGGTTTTGCAGGCGACCGAGGATGCGCGGGATGTCGCGGACTTTGTTGAGCAGTTCGCGGATGTTCGCGAGGTCGCTCGGTTGGGCGACGAATTCGCCCACGGCGGTCTGGCGGCGGCGAATTTCGGGGAGATCGAGAGTTGGCGCGGCGAGCCAGCGTTCGAGCAGGCGGGCGCCGGCGGCGGTCGTGGTGCGGTCGATGGCGCCGAGCAGCGAGGCGTCGCGGGTGCCGCGGATGGAGGCGAAAATCTCGAGGTTGCGCAGCGTCGCGGGGTCGAGGAGCAGGGTGTGCGCGCTGCGGTATTCCTGAAGCGAGCGGAGGTTTTCCGGCTTCGCGCAGAGATTTTCCGTCGCATAGTAAACGACGGCGCCGGCCGCACCGAGCGCGGCATGGTTGTTGGCGAGGCCGAAACCTTGGAGATTCAGCACGCCGAGCGCGTCCATCACGGTCTTCGCGCCGCCGCTGATCTCGAAATGGTAGCCGGGCAACTCGGTGATGAGACGCTCGGCGCAAAAGTGCTGGAGGTTGTGCGTGACGTGCTCCTCGTGCGGCGCGGCCTTCCATTTTTCGAGGTCGCCCTCGATGAGGACAAGTTCGGCGGGGTCGAGCGCGGTGAGAACGGGCAGGAGATTTTCCGGACGCGCGTCGGTCGCGACCCGGAACTCACCGGTCGAGACGTCGAGCCACGCGGCGTGCAGGCCGTGTTTGTTCAGCTCGAGGGCGCAGAGGTAGTGGTTTTTCGCGGCTTCGAGCTGATTGGCGGCGAGCGTGGTGCCGGGCGAGAGGATGCGGGTGAGCTGGCGCTTGACGAGTTTGCCGGCCTTGGCGGGCTCGGCCTGGTCGCAGATCGCGACCTTTTTGCCGGCGGCGAGGAGCTTGGTGACGTAGTTGTCGGCGGCGTGGAACGGGATGCCCGCCATCGGGTAGTCTTGGCGCTTGGTCAGAGTGATCCCGAGCAGACGCGAGGCGACCTCGGCGTCCTCGAAGAACATCTCGTAGAAATCGCCCAGGCGGAAAAGCAGCAGCGTGTTCGCCGGGAGGCCGCGTTTGACCTCGAAATACTGCTGCATCATCGGCGTGAGCTTTTCGGACATGAGCGGGCTTTCTTGAACCACCAACGGCCGGAGGGCACGCAGAAAATCGCCCCGGAAGGGGCGCGGGCTTTTCGCGCTGGTTTTGTGGGGCGGCGTGTGCTTCGTGTGCGGCGTGGTGAATCTTTTCCATGTCGATTTGGGCGGGCAGGGGAATCCGCCGATGATCGTGCTGCACGGGTTGCTCGGCTCGTCGCGCAACTGGCAAACGACCGGGCGCGACCTCGCAACGCGCTTTCACGTCGTCGCGCTCGACTCCCGCAATCACGGCCGCTCGCCGCACGCGGGCGACATGAGCTACGAGCTGATGGCGGACGATGTGCTCGCGTGGATGGACGCGCGCGGGCTGCCGGCGGCGACGATCGTCGGACACAGCATGGGCGGGAAGATCGCGATGCTGCTTGCCTGCCGCCATGCGGCGCGCGTGCAGCGACTCGTGGTCGTCGACGTGGCACCGCGCGACTACAGCTGGCAGGGGCATCGCGCGGAGTTCATGGCGATGAACGAGCTGAATCTGACGAACCTCCAGTCGCGGCAGGAGGCCGAGATGCGCTTCGAGGCGCGCGTGCCTGACCTGGGCATGCGGAAATTTCTCACGACGAATCTCGCGCGCAATGACGCGGGCGAGTGGTCGTGGGCGATCAACCTGCCGGTGCTCACACGTGAGTTGCCGCGACTCGAAAAGGACGCCTTGACACCCGCCGATCGTTACGAAAGGCCAACGCAGTTCATTCTCGGCGGCCGGTCACGCTACGTGCAGGAGAGCGACCACGAAGCGATTCGCCGGCACTTTCCGCAGGCGCGGCTCACGACGATCCCGGAAGCCGGCCACAATCCGCACATGGATGCGCGCGAGGCGTTCGTGCGCGCGGTGCTCGATGGATAGGGCGGATCAGGTCTCGGACACCATCGGCAGCCGGCCGCCGCTCGCGACGGCATCGCGGCTGCGTTGCGCATGCGGGAGCCACGAGCGCTTCGTCCAGCGGCGCAGCATCATGAGACCACGTGCCCATTCCTCGACCGCCATGGCCACCCAGACGCCCACGAGTCCCCAGCCGAATTTCAGGCCGAACAGCCAGCAGAGCGGCACGCTGAAGCACCATTGCGAGAAGACCGCGATCGAGATCGGGAAACGCGCGTCGCCGGTGGCGCGGAGCGCATTGATGATGACAATATTCAGGACGCGACCTGGCTCGTAGGGGATCGAAATCAGCAGCAGAAACGCTCCGCCCGCGACTACCACAGCGTCGTGCGAGAATTGTCCGAGCAGTTGCTTCGCGAAAATCGCCACGAGCACGATCGCCGTGGTCGAGATGGCGAAACCGATGCGCACGCTTTTCATCACCTCTCGATAGGCGCCTTCGAAATCGCCCGCGCCGACGAGGCGGCCGATCAGCAGCTCGGTGCCGAGACCGAGCGCGATGGAGAAGAGGATCACCAGCAACTGCACCTGCCGGGTGTAGGTCATCATCGCGAGGCTCTCGGAGCCCATGCGGGCGACAAAGCTCGTGATCACCATCAGCGACACCCAGTAACTCATGTGCTCGCCGGCGGCCGGCAGGCCGATGTGCAGGATGCGCTTGATGCGGTCCATGCTCACATCGACGAAGTCGCGCGCACGCAGCATGAGCTTCAGGCGGCGATCGAGCAGCACCCAGAGGATGATGCATGCGACAACACGGCTGAAGACGCTCGCGAGCGCCACGCCGGTGACGCCCATCTTCGGTGCGCCGAAGAGCCCGAAGAGCAGCACGCAGCTGCCACCGATGTTGATCAGATTCTGCAGCGTCGTGACGACCATCGCATCGCGCGTGTGGCCGTGCGCGCGGAGCGAGGCGCCGAGCGAGACGTTCATCGATTCCATGAACAAGGTTCCGCCCATCAGCGTGAGGAACGGCCGGGCGTGCACCATCAGCTCGTCGGGCAACTGCATCAGGCGCAGCAGCGGCGTGGCGCACGTGAACGCCACGAGGCTGACGGCGAGACCGATCCAGGTGTTCACCGCGATGGCGGTTGTGACGATTTTCTCCGCGCCCTTGGCGTCGCCCGCGCCGACGTGATGCGTGATGACGACGCTTGCGCCGATGCCGATGAAGTTGAAACAAATTAGCGCCAGCACGACGAACTGGTTGGCGACACCCAGCGCCGCGACGGCGCCGTCGGACACGTGGCTGACCATGAAGGTGTCCACGACGCCGATGAGTATGCGCAGCGACTGCTCGATGAAGATCGGCCAGGCGATCTGGAGCAGAGTCGGTGCGGCTTTGGTATTCGACGAGTTCATCGGGCGGGAGGAACCACAGACAGCCGCCGCCGCGCCAAGACAAGGCGAATTCCCGTCAAGGAGGAGAGCGTCCGGCCAAAATCGGCGGAGAGGTAGGGCGAGTCGTCCCGACGAGCCGCGAAAGGGAAAGAGGCGCGCGCCGCGGCCGAGCGGCTCGTCGGGACGACTCGCCCTACCGTCGCGACCAGATCCGCAGCGAGCTGAGGAGGAAATTTTCCAAGGCGGCGGCTTCGTTCAGATTCAGGCGCAGGAGGCCGACGTCGTGCTCGAGTTGGGCGATGGCGGCGACGGTCGAGCGGCGCGCGGCTTCGTCGCCGGCCGCGAGGCGGGCTAGCGCGAAATCTCGGGTGGCGTGCTCGAGCTCAGCGAAGAGCTTCAGGCGGATGCCGTTCGTGATTCCCGTCTGGATCGCGTCGACTTCGTCGTCGTCGAGATCGTCCGGAAGCTTTTCCTTTTGCTGCTTCCACGCCTGCTCGGTGGCGGCGGAGAGCACGGCGTTGAAGCGCGTGGTGAGGCCGTAGACGGAAATCACCTGGTCGGCCACGGCGCGCTTGTCGGCGGCGCCATCGGCGAGCTTGCCGAGCCAGGCAGCATAGGCGGTGCGCGCTTGCTGCCAGGACGCGATTAAGTCGGGCTCGCAGCCGGCGAGCGCCTCGGCGCCGGAGTCGGTGAAGCGGAAGTGCAGGCAGCGGCTGCGGATGGTGGCGAGGAGCGAGTAGGGGCGCGTCGTGAGCAGCAGGATGGCAGTGCTTGCGGGCGGCTCCTCGAGGGTTTTGAGGAAGATGTTGGCCGCGGCGACATTCATGCGGTCGGCCTCGTAGACGACGGCGACCTTGCGGTGCGAGACCTGCGGCGAGACTTGGATGCGGTTGATCAGGTCGCGCGTGGCGTCGGCACCGATCTGGCGCATCTTGCCGGCGGGGCGGAGAGCGAAAAAATCCGGGTGCTGCTTCGGCGCGAAATACTGGCTCGGCGTGCGCGGGTCGTTGAGCAGGCGGTCGGCGATGCCGTGGGCGACGGTGGCGAGCGTGGCGAGGTTCTCGCCGTGGAGCAGGAGGCTGTTCGCGAGACGGCGGCGCTCGATCGCGCGCTCGATCACGGAGACGGCGGGCGTGCCGGCGAGCGTGTCGGGCCAGGGAGCTGGAGTTACGGAGGACAGGGGACGGAGGCCGGTAGGGAAAGGACCGGTGCGCGGGCTCAGGCGGTTTGGAGGTCGAGGAGGCGGAGTTGCACGGCGCCCCAGATTTGTTCCTCGAGGGCGTTGGGGGCCTGCGTGCCGTCCATGACGACGACGCGTTCGGGCCACTGGCGCGCGAGCAGCAGGTAGCCTTCGCGGACCTTGTTGTAGAACTCGATGTTCTCGCGCTCCATGCGGTCGGGCAGGTCGGAGGCGCGCTGGCGGACGCGCTGCAGGCTGACCTCCGTCGGCACGTCGAGGACGATGGTGAGGTGCGGCATGACGTTGCCGACGGCGAAGCGGTTGATCTGGTTCACCGGATCGGGGGCGAGGTTGCGCGCGACGCCTTGGTAGACGGTCGAGGAATCGAGGTAGCGGTCGCTCAGCACGACGGCGCCGCGGAGCAGGGCGGGGGCGATGACTTCGCGCACGAGTTGGGCGCGGGCGGCGGTGAAGAGCAGGAGCTCGGTCTCCGGGCACATCTCGTCGCCGCGATGATTGTGGATGAGAATGTTTCGGATCTGCTCGCCGATCTCGGTGCCGCCGGGCTCGCGCGTGGCGATGACTTCGCGGCCGAGTTTCTGGAGATGCTCGGCGAGACGCATGATTTGCGTGGACTTGCCGGAGCCTTCGGAGCCCTCGAACGAGATGAGTTTGCCAGCGAGTTTGGACTTGTTGGGCATGGGAATGCGGGAGGTGGGAAAACGAAACGCGCGCGAGCGATTGGCGGCAACCGTTTTTCCGCGCGGCCGCGGGAGGAAACCCCTTGATTGCGCCGGACAATCGCGCCAACACTCGGCGCGTCATGCTCAGCCCTGTCTCGGCGCCGCTTTTTCTCGCCACCACCAACATCGTCGAAGTCTTCGCCCGCTGCGATCCGGTCGGCCAAGTCATCACCACCATCCTGCTGATCTTCAGCGTCGTCGCCTGGTCGGTGATGCTCGGCAAGAACTCCGAGCTGAACAAACTGCGCGCGCGCAACTACCAGTTCGAACAACGCCTGCGCGAGGAGCGCAAGCTGCTCGATCTGCCGGAGTCGTTCCGCAACATGCGCTCGATTCCCTACGCCGATCTTTTCGCCGATGCCTCGGAATCCTACTGGCGCGCCGCCGCGATCGGCAAGGAGAAGGGCGACGACTCGCTGCACGCGCGCCTCGAACACGCCGAAAACGCCATTTCCCGCGCGCTCGCGCGGCAAGTGCTCCGCTACGAGGAGAGCATGGTGTGGCTCGCGACGATGGTGACGGTCGCGCCGTTCATGGGCCTGCTCGGCACGGTGTGGGGCGTCATGGAGGCGTTCAGCGCCGTGTCGGTGATGCAGACGGCGAGCATCCAGACGCTCGCGCCGGGCGTCTCGGCGGCGTTGCTCACGACGATCGCCGGCCTCGTGGTCGCGATTCCGTCCGTCGTCGGCTACAACGTCCTGTTGAACAAAACCAAGACGCTCACGACCGAGATCGAGAACTACGCGAGCACGCTCGCGGACCGCATCGAATTGGAGATGCAGAAATAAGGAGCCGTCACCATGGCCCGCACTTTCCGCCGCGCGCGCGCCGCGCATCCGATCTCGGAGCTGAACGTCACCAACCTCATCGATTTGGCGTTCACGCTTCTGATCATCTTCATGATCTCGACGCCGCTGATCCAGTCGGAACAGACGGTCCCGGTCAATTTGCCCGTCGAATCGAAGAGCGAGCAATCGCGTCCGGACAAAGACACGCGTTTCGAGACGATCAGCATCAAGGCCGACGGCACGTGCACGCTCGGCAGCAAGCTGGTGCCGATTGCGAATCTGAAGAAGGCCCTCGCGACCTACGCCGCCGAGGCGAAGCCGCCGGTCTTCCGCATCCGCATGGACCAGAAGGCGACGGCGCAGCACTTCATCAGCGTCATGGACGCCCTGAAGCAGAACGGTCTCTCCAAGGTCACTTTCGACACGCAGACTCCCTGAGCGCCGATGCGCGCGAATTCCCCCAGCGCCTATTTTGCTTCGTTGATGCTGCACGCCGCGGTGGCAGCGATCATCGCGGGACTTTCGCTCTACATCGCGCAGGTGCAATCGCAGCAGCGGCCGCCGGTGATTTTCGATCTCGTCGCCGGTCCGCCCACGGCGCCGGACGAACTGGTCGCCGCCAAACTCGGCAACACGCTCATGGCGCCCAAAATCACGCCGCCGGCGGATGCGCCTGTGCGCCAGCCGGAAGTCGCGCCGCAGCCCGATCCGGTCGTCGAGACGGTGAAAACTCCGCCTCCCGAGGACGTCATTCCCACGCCGCCGAAGGAGACGCCTAAGCCGAAACAAAAGGTCAAGGACGTGCCGAAGCCGAAGGAGCCGTTGACGAAGGAAGCGAAGGCGGTCGTCGACAAGATGAAGAACAAGCAACTCGTCTCGTATCTGAACGAGAAGAGGAAGATCGACCGCGAGATCGCGAAGCAGGAGGCCGCGCGCAAAGCCGCCGAAGCTCGCGCCGCGAAGGCGAACGCCGGCGTCAAGGGCGTCGACGTTGAAGGCATCAAGGAAGGCGTGCTCGGTGGCTCGACCGCGAACAAGCGCGGCGGCGGGGGCGGCAAAGCGCTCTCACGCGAGGAGGCGGACGAACTTTTGGTCTACCAGACGCTGCTGAAGAATGAGCTGAAGCCGATCTTCGATGAACTGAAGCCCACTGGCGTCTCGGACTCGCTCACCGCGGACATCTCCTTTCTGATGACTGCTAACGGGGAGTTCGGCAACGTGCGCGTCGCGCGATCGTCGGGCAACGCGGAGTTCGATCAGGCGGCGTTGGCGTCCTTCAAGAAGCTCGCATGGGGCAAACGCCGGCCAGACGGCAAGACGAGCACCTGGGTGCTGACGTTCCGCATGCGCGACGTCGATTGACCGACCCGGCGTAACGCACTGGAGAAAAGAAAAAACCGCCGGATCGCTCCGGCGGTTTTTCGTTTAAAGTGGTGGACCCGATCAGATTCGAACTGACGACCTCCTCAATGCCATTGAGGCGCTCTGCCAACTGAGCTACGAGCCCACAAAGAACTGCGGAGGGCCAAAAAGCGGAGTTTGCCGGGCGAATGCAAGGCCTTTTTGAACGAGATGCCGAAACTTAGTTCGGACCGTGGAAAACCAGCGGTGGGGGCGGCTGGGAAGGGTCGTCGGGGTTCGCCGCGGCCGCCGCTTGGGCCGCCGCCATGCGCTGGGTCCACTCCGCCCAGTAGGCCGCCTCGCGTTCGCGGCGCAGCAACTGGCGGTATTCCGCGTCACCCGCAAAGAAGATGAAAATGAACAGCACCGACAGCAGATACCAGTGAAGGAAATACGCCGCCGCCAACGCGAGCAACGGCGCGGCGATCTTCCCGATGAGAACGGCGCGGCGAGTGGCCTTGAGGTAATCCATCTTGCGGGCCAGCAACGCGCGGAGGATGCGCCCGCCGTCCATCGGGAACACCGGCAGCAAGTTGAACGTCCCCATCACCAGATTGCCGAGCGCGAGCTGGATGAGCGTCATTTGCGAACCGTAGGCGGGCACCGCCTGCTCCGACCAGAGGTCGCGCCACACCAGCGGCAGCAAGACGGCCACGAGCACGAAGTTCACCGCCGGGCCCGCGACGGTGATGAGCAACTCCGCGCGCGGCCGGCGCGGGATGCGGTCGAACTCCGCCATGCCTCCGATCGGCATCAGCAGGATGCGCGGGACGTGGACGCCGTAGCGCCGGGCGGTCAGCGAGTGGCCTAATTCGTGCAGCACCACGCAACCGAAGAACAATGTCACCACGAGCAAACTCCACAGCGCGCCTGTCGCGCCCGCATCCATCCAGCCTTCCCAACCGAAGTAGGCCAGCAGCAGCAAAAAGCTCACGTGGATCGCGAGCTGTATGCCAAAGATGCGGAACAGATTAATTGACCACCCTAACATCGGCCCTAAGTAGAACCATCGCTCTCGAAAGCGCTAATACAATCCATGTCCACCGACGCTCCGGCACCCACCATTCTCGTCATCGATGATGACACCGAGGTGCGCTACTCGCTCAACCGCGTGCTCAGTTCCCAACGCTACCGCGTGCAAGAGGCCGCGAGCGGCGAGGAGGGCGTGGCGGCGGTCAAGAAACAGGCGCCCGACGTCGTGTTGCTCGACAACCGCATGACCGGCATGACCGGCCTCGAGACGCTGCAGCACATCCGCGCCGCGAGCCCGCGGCAGCTGGTGATTTTCATGACGGCCTACGGCACCGCGCAGACGGCGATCGAGGCGATGAAATACGGTGCCTACGACTACGTGGTGAAGCCGTTCGATCCGCCGAAATTGCTCGCGCTGGTCGAGAGCGCTTTGCGCACGCAGGCCGACAGCAAGTCCGCCAGCAGCTACCAGCCGGTGGTCAATTCCGACGAGCACAAGGAAGGCATCGTCGGCACCTCGCCCGCGATGCAGGAAGTCTTCAAGGCGATCGGCCAATTCGCCGCCTCCGACGCCTCGGTGATGATCACGGGCGAGTCCGGCACCGGCAAGGAGCTCGTCGCGCGCGCCATCCATCGCCACAGCCACCGCTCCGCCAAGGCGTTCGTCGCGGTCAACTGCGCCGCGATTCCGGAAAACCTGATCGAGAGCGAACTCTTCGGCCACGAGCGCGGCTCGTTCACTGGCGCCACCGCGCAGCGCCTCGGCAAGTTCGAACTCTGCGACGGCGGCACGATCTTCCTCGACGAAATCGGCGACATGACGCCGACGACGCAGACGAAGATTCTCCGCGTGCTCCAGGAAGGCGAGATTCAGCGCGTGGGCGGCGTCGAGACGATCAAGGTCAACGTGCGTGTCGTTGCTGCGACGAACAAGAATCTCGAGGTGCTCGTGAAGGAGAAGAAATTCCGCGAGGACCTCTACTACCGGCTCAACGTCGTCCGCGTGAAGCTTCCGCCGCTGCGCAAGCGCGTCGAGGACGTGCCGCAGATCGTCGATTTTTTCCTCCAAGGCCTCTTCAAAGCGAAGAAGACGAAGGTCCGCAAAGTCTCGCCGGAGGCGCTCGCGCTGTTCTGCCGCTATCGCTGGCCCGGCAACGTGCGCGAACTTGAGAACGTCGTCTACCGCAGCGCCGTGGCGGCGACCGGCGACGCCATCCTGCCGCGCGATTTGCCCGACGAAGTTCGCCAAGCCGGCGAACAGGAGGACGTCGCGCTCGCCGCCGACAGTTCGACCGGCGCACCCGTAGCGTCAGTCGCACCGGCAGCACCACTCGCGAGCACCGCCGACTCAGTCGAGGAACTCGCTGCCCGCCTGCTCGCCGCGATCGCAGCCGCGCACCCGGGCAACGAGCGCGCAGCACTCGCGCAGCTGCTCGGCGACAAATTGCCGGCCCCTGAAGCGCTCGCGCCGAAGAAGCGCGCGGCCAAGAAACACTGATCCGCGCTGGCGGGGCTACTTGCGGTCGCCGTAGCCTTTGGGGCGGGCCCTATGCCAGCGCCACGCGGTCTCGACGATCGGTTCGATGTGCGTGTATTTCGGCGTCCAGCTGAGTTCGGTCTTCGCCTTGGTGGCGTCCGCGTAGAGCGCCGGCGGATCGCCCGCGCGGCGCGGCGCGTAGGTGACGGGGACCTTGAGCCCGCTGACTTTTTCGACGGCCTTGATGACTTCGAGCACGGACGTCGGCGTGCCGGTGCCGAGGTTGTAGAAGAGTTTCGTGCCCGGCGTGCCAAGTTTGTCGAACGCGGCGATGTGCGCGCGGCTGAGATCGTCGACGTGGACGTAGTCGCGCAGGCAAGTGCCGTCGGGCGTCGGGTAATCCGTGCCGAAAACCTGCAGGGCAGGGCAAAGCCCTTGCGCGGCGCGGATCGACACGGGAATGAGGTGTGTCTCGGGATCGTGGTCCTCGCCGATTGCGCCGTCCTCGGATGCGCCGGCGGCATTGAAGTAGCGGAACGCGGCGAAACTCACGCCGTGTGAGCGGGCGAGCGCCTTGAGCAGGTTTTCGAGATCGAGCTTGGTCTGGCCGTAGGGATTGATCGGCGCCTGCGGCAAATCCTCGGTGATCGGCATGCGCTGCGGGATGCCGTAGGTCGCGCACGTGGAAGAGAAGACAAATTTCCGCACCCCGCGCTTGAGCATCGTCTCCAACAACGTGAGCGGGGCGGCGACGTTGTTGCGGTAATATTTGATCGGATCGGTGACGGACTCACCGACGTAACAGTAGGCGGCGAAGTGCATCACGAGATCGATCGCATGCGCGTCGAACACGCGATCGATCGCGGCAGCGTCGCCGAAGTTCACGTCGTAGAACGGCACGTCGGGCGCGACCGCCGCGCGATGACCGTAGACGAGATTATCGACCACGACGGGTTGATGGCCGGCGGCTTGGAGCTGGCGCACGCAGTGACTGCCGATGTAACCGGCTCCGCCGGCGACGAGCACTTTCATAGGGCAGACAAAGTTCTATTGAGGTTGCTTTCGCAGTGGCTAGGCAATTCCGTGTCCATTTTCCCGCCCGCCACATGAAGCAAACCCGCATCGTCATCACCGGAGTCGGCCTCACCGCGCCGAACGGCAATACGTTGGCCGAGTTTCGCCAGAACCTGCTGAAAGGCATTTCCGGCATCACGACCGTCGACGTCCGCTACATGGGACGCTGGCCGGCGGGCATGTGCACGTTCGACCCTCTGAAATATCAGAAGAAAAAGGACGTCCGCATCGGCACCCGCGCGGGCAGCATCAGCGTGTATTGCGCGCGCGAGGCGCTCGCCGATGCCGGCGTGAACGTTGAAACGCGCGACAAGAGCCGGATTGGCATCTACGTCGGCATCACCGAGCACGGCAACGTCGAGACCGAAAACGAGGTCTACAACATCTCGCAGTTCAAATACGACACGAAGTTCTGGACGCACCACCACAACCCGCGGACCGTCGCCAACAACCCGGCGGGCGAGGTATCGCTCAATCTCGGCATCACCGGTCCCGCCTACACGATCGGCGCCGCTTGCGCGGCCGGCAACATGGGCCTGATCCACGCCGCGCAGATGCTGCGCCTCGGCGAAGTCGATTTCGCCATCGCCGGCGGCATCAGTGAGAGTCCGCAGACCTTCGGCATCTTTGCTGGTTTCAAGAGTCAAAACGCCCTCGCGGCCCACGCCGACCCGACTAAGGCCAGCCGGCCGTTCGACAAGGCGCGCAACGGCATCGTCATTTCCGAAGGCGGCTGCCTCTACACGATCGAACGCCTCGAGGACGCGCAGGCGCGCGGCGCGAAGATTTACGGCGAGATCGCGGGCTACTGCGTCAACTCCGACGCGACCGACTACGTGTTGCCCAACCCCGAGCGTCAGGCCGAGTGCGTCCGCAAGGCCCTCGCCAACGCCGGCATGACCGTCGACGACATCGACATCGTAAACACGCACGCCACCTCGACGCCCCAAGGCGACATCCAGGAGTGTCAGGCGATCGCCGCCGTGTTCAAGGACCGCAAGGAACCCGTCGCGATCAACAACACGAAGAGCTTCATCGGCCACTGCATGGGCGCGGCCGGCGCGTTGGAGCTGGCGGGCAACTTGCCCAGCTTCGACGACCTCGTGGTTCACCCAACGATTAACGTCGATGAGCTTGATCCCCAGTGCGATATCCCGGGCCTCGTGCTCAACCAACCGCGCTCGGTTAAACGGGTTGACGCCATCCTGAATAATTCCTTCGGTATGCTCGGAATTAATTCCACGCTGATCATCAAGCGATTTACTGCCTGACCTCACCTCCGCACACCATGACGAAAGACGCCTGCAAGAAGCTGGTTATCGACATCATCTCCGACATCGCCCCCGACGAAGATCTCTCGGCCATCAAGCCGGACGTCCGTCTGCGCGACCAGCTCCAGCTCGATTCCATGGACTTCCTCGACATCGTCATGGAGCTCCGCAAGCGCCACGGCATCGAGGTCCCCGAAGCCGACTACATGCAGCTCGCCTCGCTCGACAGCTGCGCCGAATACCTGACGCCGAAGTTCCAAGCCAAGGGCTGAACCGGAACCCGACGAACACGCGAGAGTAGGGGCGCAGCTTGCTGCGCCCTTTGTTTTATCCGGATCGCGACGGGCAGATGCACACCTCCAGCCACTACGACGCAGTCATCATCGGCGCCGGCATGTCCGGCCTCGCCGCCGGCATCCGTCTCGCGCACTTCGGCAAGAAAGTCTGCATCTTCGAACGCCACAACGCCCCCGGCGGGCTCAATGGTTTCTACAGCATCGCCGGCCGGAAGTTCGACGTCGGCCTGCACGCGATGACCAACTTCGTGCCGCCCGGCGTCAAAGGCACGCCGCTCACGAAGCTCCTCCGCCAGCTCCGCATCGACCGCGACGAGTTCGCGCTCTGCCCGCAAAAGCAATCAAAGATCGCCTTCGGCCCGCGCGGCGAAACGGCGCTGCGTTTCACCAACGACTTTGCCGTGCTCGACGCCGAGGTGCGCGAGAAATTCCCGCACGAAGCCGAAGGCTGGAGCCGCCTCGTCCAACTCGTCCGCACCTACGACGACGTGTCGCTCGACGCCCAGCCGCGCTCGGCGCGCGAAGTCGTCGCCCAGCACCTCCGCGACCCACTGCTCACCGACATGATCTTCTGCCCGGTGATGTATTACGGCAGCGCGCAGGAGCGGGACATGGAGTTCGGCCAGTTCGTGATCATGTTCAAGGCGCTCTACCTCGAAGGCTTCGCCCGGCCGCTCGATGGCGTGCGCGTGATCATCCGCGTGCTGCTCGAGAAATTCCGCCAAGCCGGCGGCGAGCGCCGCATGAAGTGCGGCGTCGCCCGCATCGTCGAGCGCGACGGACGCGCCGCTACGCTCATCCTCGACGACGGCTCGGAGATCACCGCCGACCACGTCATCTCGTCAGCCGGCTTCGCCGAGACAATGCGTCTGTGCGAGCCGGCCCGCACCGCCGAGGCGGCCGCAAACACCGGCCAGCTTTCTTACGCGGAAACGATTTCCGTTTTTCAATCCGCGCCGGCGACGTGGGGTTGGGGCGCCGACACGATCATCTTTTTCAATGACTCGCCGCGCTTCGCCTACGAGCGCGCGAGCGAGCCTGTGGACCTCCGCAGCGGCGTCATCTGTTTCCCGAACAACTTCGCGTATCCCGACGGTGCCGACCTGCCCGAGGGCCTCGTCCGCGTCACCTGCCTCGCGAACTTTGACCGGTGGGCAAACCTCCCCGAGGAAGCCTACCAAGCCGGGAAACGCCGCTGGTTCGACGCCATCCAGCGCAGCGCGCGGCGTTTCCTGCCGCCGGTGGACGACGCGGCGCTCGCCGCGCAACTCGTCACCACCGACATGTTCACGCCGCGCACAGTGAAAAAGTTCACCGGCCACCTGAACGGCGCGATCTACGGCGCGCCGCAAAAGATCCGCGACGGCCGCACACACCTGCGCAACCTCTACCTTTGCGGCACCGACCAGGGATTCCTTGGCATCATCGGTGCCATGCTCAGCGGAATCTCCATGGCCAACTACCACGTGCTGCAGGGGAGCGCGAAATAGCGCCGCCTTCCGCCGGGCGCTTGCCTCAACTTCCCGGTTGCCCTGCCTCCGCGCGCACTCTTACTTGGGCCGCTTTCATGGCCTACGACTGGCTCAAAGGAACCCACGATCACTACGACGTCATCGTCATCGGCAGCGGCCTCGGCGGCTTGACCGGCGCCAATGTGCTGGCCAAGTGCGGCCACAAGGTCCTGCTGCTCGAGCACCACTACCAACTCGGCGGCCTCGCGACGTGGTTCACCCGCAAAGGCGGACACATCTTCGACATCTCGCTGCACGGTTTCCCGCACGGCATGATCAAGTCCTGCCGCAAGTATTGGAGCCAGGACATCGCCGACGCCATCGTTCAGCTCAAAGGCGTGCGGTTCATCAACCCGCAGTTCCAGATCGACACGACGTTCGACCGCGACGACTTCACGCGCCAACTGATCGAGACGTTCAAGATCCCCGCCGAGACGGTGGAGCGTTTCTTCACCGACCTGCGCGCGATGAACTTCTACGACAACTCGACCGAGACCACCGGCGAGATGTTCGAGCGCTACTTCCCGGGCCGCGACGACGTGAAGCGACTCCTCATGGAGCCGATCGCCTACGCCAACGGCTCCACGATGAACGACCCCGCGATCACGTTCGGCATCGTGTTCTCGAATTTCATGAGCAAGGGCGTCTTCACGTTCCAAGGCGGCACGAACGTCCTGATCAAGCGCATGGCCGAGGAGCTGAAGAAGAACGGCGTGGAAATCCGCAAGCACGTCCTCGTCGAGAAAATCCTCACCGAGGAAGTCGACGGCCGAAAGCGCGTCTGCGGTGTCGTCGCCAACGGCAAAACCATCCGCTGCGGCGCCGTGCTCTCGAACTCGAACGTCAAGAACACCGTGCTGCGCATGGCGGGCGAGGAGAACTTCACACCCGAGTTCGTCGCCGCCACCAAAGCCGTGCGCGTGAACAGCAGCTCGTGCCAGGTCTACCTCGGCATCAAGAAAGGCGAGACGCTGCCGCACATCGGCGACCTCGTGTTCACGTCCGACGAGCCGAAATTCTCGAGCGAAGCGCTCGTCGGCCTGCACACGACGAGCCGGACGTTCTCGATGTATTACCCTGACACCCGTCCCGGCACCGACCGCTACACCGTCGTCGTGTCGATCAACGCGAAGTATCAGGACTGGGCCGCCCTGTCGGACGACGACTACGCGAAGCACAAGGAGCGCCTCATCGAGGAATCGATCACGTCGCTCGAGCGCTTCATCCCGGACATTCGCGGCAAGATCGAGTGGAAGGAAGCCGCGACGCCGCGCACCGTCGAATACTACACGAAGCACTGGCACGGCACGTCGTTCGGCACGAAGTTCGAGGGCCTGAAAATCTCGATGGACCTGCCGACGCAGCTGCCCGGTCTCTACCACGCCGGCTCAGTCGGCATCATCATGTCGGGCTGGCTCGGCACGATTAACTACGGCGTGATCGTGGCCAACCAGATCGACAAGGCCCTCGCCGCCGCGAAGCGCACCGCCGCCTGATTTCCCCGTGAACGAAGTCGAGCAACTCATCCCGCACCGTCCGCCGTTTCTGTTCGTCGACGCCATCGTGTCCCACGACGGAGAGACCATCGTCACGCGCCGCACTTGGCGCGCCGAGGAGGATTTCTACAAAGGCCACTATCCGGGCGCACCGATCACACCGGGCGTGCTGCTCAGCGAAGCCGTCTTTCAATCCGGCGCCTGTCTCATGGCCAAACTCATGGCGGGCTCGGCCGGGCAGGGCGGCGGCGTTCCTTTGCTCACCAAGGTTTCGGACATCCGTTTCCGTCTGCCGGTTTACCCGGGCGACACCGTGACGATCGAAGTGAAGCGCAAGGAGACCGCCGGCGAGTTTCATTTCCTCACCGGCCTCATGAAATCTGCGGACGGCAAGAAGATCATGAACGTCGATTTCGCCGTCGCGTGGAAGAAACCCGAAGGCCAGGTCACCACGGCATGAGCGATTTCCTCCAAGTCGCGGGCAAAACGTTCCTCGTCCAAGGCGTTGCCAACAAGAAGAGCGTCGCGTGGTTGATCGCGAAATCGCTGGAAGAGCAGGGGGCGCGCGTCGTCTACGCGGTGCGCTCCGAGGCGCGCAGGAAATCCCTCGAAGCCCTGCTCGCCGACCGCCCGGTCTTCGTCTGCGACGTCGAACAGGAGGGCGCGGGCGAGAAACTTGCCGCCGATGTCGCCGCCGCCGGCTTCGCGCCGCTGCACGGCTTGGTTCACTCGATCGCATTCGCGAACTACAGCGAAGGGTTCAAGACGTTCGCCGAGACGAAGCGCGGCGACTTCCTGCAGGCGACCGCCATCTCCGCCTTCTCGCTCGTCGAGCTGACGCGCGCCTTCAAGCCGCACCTCGCGCGCGACGCCTCCGTCGTGACCATCGGCATTTCCTCGCTGCTCGTGACACCCGACAACTACGGCTACATGGGCCCGATCAAAGCCGCGCTGGAATCCTGCGCGCGTTTCCTCGCCAAGTCGCTCAGCGCCGACACCGCCATCCGCGTCAACGTCCTTGGCAGCGGTCCGCTTAAAACGAGCGCTTCGGCTGGCATTCCCGGTTATCTCGAAAGCTATCTCTACGCGGAGAAAATGACCTTCCGCAAACGCGCGCTCGAGACGCAGGAGGTCGCCAACGCCGCGCTCTTTCTCCTCAGCCCGCGCAGCAGTGGCGTGAACGGCACGACGCTGGTCGTGGACGGCGGCCTTGGCTCGAACTACTTCGACAAGGACATCATCCACCTCGCCATGCGGCCGGAGGCACCGAAAGCATGAACCGAGCGCGGCCGCAACATGTAGGAGCCTGCTTGCAGGCGACCACAAATTATCGCCTGCAAGCCGACTCCTCCGGGCCAAAGGCGCATGCCGCAGCCGCATGAAATTCGCGCACGCCTGCATCGAGTCCATCGCCGCGGTCGAGCCGGGCGAAGTCTGGTCGTCAGCCGCCATCGAAGCGCAGCTGAAGCCGATGTATGAACGGCTGCGCCTGCCGGAAGGGCGCCTCGAACTCATGTCCGGCATTCGCGAGCGTCGCATGTGGGCCGCCGGCACGCGGCCTTCCGACGCGAGCGCCGCTGCTGGGCGCAAGCTGCTCGGCATTTCACGAATCCCCGCCGCGAAACTTCAGGTGCTCATGCACAGCGCCGTGTGCCGCGATATGCTCGAACCGGCGACGGCGACCTTCGTGCACCACAAGATGGGCCTCGGCGGCGGCATGCAGGTTTTCGACGTCTCGAACGCCTGCCTCGGTTTCCTTAACGGTCTCGTGCTACTCGGCGGCATGATCGACGCCGGCCAGATTCGCGCAGGCATTGTGGTCTCCGGCGAAAACGGACGCCCGCTCGTCGAGCGCACGATTCAGCACCTGCTCGGCGCCAATCTCGACCGCAACGCGATCAAGCCGTTCTTCGCCAACCTCACCATCGGCTCCGCCGCCGTCGCGGCCGTCGTGTGCCACGAGGACGAGTTGCCCGCCGGCGCGCCGCGGCACCGTCTCGTCGCCGGCGCTGCGCTGGCCGACACGAGCCACAGCGATCTCTGCCAAGGCGACAGCGCGGGCGACGGTCTCTCGATGGAAACCGATTCCGAGCAGCTGCTCATCGCCGGCATCGACGTCGCGCGGCGCACCTGGGCGGACTTCAAGGGCGAGAGCGGCTGGGACGAGGCAACCCCCGACCGCTTCATCTGCCACCAAGTCGGCAGCGCGCATCGCCGCAAGCTCTACGAGACGCTCGGCCTCGATCTCGCGAAGGATTTCTCCTCGTTCGAAACACTCGGCAACACCGGGTCCGCCGCGCTGCCCACGACGCTTGCCCGCGCCGTGGAGCAAGGCGCCGTGCGCGACGGGCAAAAAGTCGCGCTGCTCGGCATCGGCAGCGGCATCAACAGCCTCATGCTCGCGCTCGAGTGGTGATGACGCCCGCCGCACAACTCCCGGACTGGCTGCGGAAACTCTATCCGTTCACGCCGCAACGCTTCGCGACGCCCGCGGGCGAACTGAGCTACGTCGACGAAGGCCCGCGCTCCGACGAAGCGGTCGTGATGGTGCACGGCAATCCGACCTGGTCGTTTTTCTACCGCGACGTCGTGCTCGCGCTGCGCGGCCGGATGCGCTGCATCGTGCCGGATCACCTCGGTTGCGGCCTGAGCGACAAACCGCAGCAATGGGACTACACGCTGCCCAACCACGTCGCGAACCTGCGCGCGCTCCTCGATTCGCTGCAGTTCCGCAAAATTCACCTCGTCGTCCACGACTGGGGCGGGCCGATCGGACTCGGCGCGCTGCTGCCGCAGCCGGAGAAGCTCGGCGGTGTCGCGATTCTCAACACCGCAGCATTCGCCGACACGGTCGTGCCGCTGCGCATCCGGCTCTGCCGCGCGCCGTTGCTCGGTGAGCTGATCGTGCGCGGCGGCAACGGCTTTGCGTGGCCCGCGACGTGGATGGCGGTTTCGCAGCCGCTACCGGGCGACGTGAAGCGCGGTTTTCTTTTCCCCTACGACTCGTGGGCCAACCGCATCGCGACGCACCGTTTCGTCGTCGACATCCCGAGCGGACGCGGCACTGCATCAGACCGCGCGCTCGCAGAGATCGAGTCGCGCCTGCCGCTGCTGCGCGAGCGCGACGTCGCGGTGTTGTGGGGTGCGGATGATTTTTGCTTCAACCGACACTACTTCCGCCGCTGGCGCGAGCTACTGCCCGACGCGCAGCACGAACTGCTCGAAGGCGTCGGCCACTACCTGATCGAGGACGGCGGGAGCAGGGTCGTGCAAAGCATCGCCGCGCACGTGACCGGGGACGCGGGCAACCGGCGCGTGTGACCGCCCCAACTCAACGAACGTCTTAGCCAACACATGGCAAACGCAGCGCCCCATCGTCCGACTGGCACGGGTCACGTCTTCTGGCTTTTCGGACTCTCCGGCGCGGGCAAATCCACGCTCGCCCACGCGCTCGCGAACGACCTGCGACAGGGCGGCCGCAGTGTGCTCGAACTCGACGGAGATCGCTTGCGCTCCGGATTGTGCCGCGGGCTCGGTTTCTCGACCGAAGAGCGGGCCGAAAATCTCCGTCGCGCAGCCGAGGTCGCGAAGCTCGGACTCGATTCGGGACTGTGCGTCGTTGCCGCCTTCATCACGCCGCTGAACGAGAACCGGGCGCTCGTGGCGTCCATCGTCGGGCGGGACGCGCTTTCGTTCGTTTTCGTCGACGCGCCGCTCGACGTCTGCCGGCAACGCGACGTGAAGCACCTCTACGCCGCCGCCGCTCGCGGCGACGTGCAGAAATTCACCGGCGTGAGCGCCGCCTTCGAGCCGTCACCGGACGCCGACCTCCAGGTGCCAAGCGCGCAGGAGAGCGTGGCCGAGAGCAGCGCGCGGCTGCGCGCGTTCGCTTGGGACAAGTTGACAGGAGCGCGATAGCCATGCGTTCGCTGGATCACCTGGAGCTGCTCGAGCACGAAGCCATCTACATCGTGCGCGAGGCGGTGGCGCTCTTCCCGCGACTCGCGCTGCTGTTCTCGGGCGGCAAAGATTCCCTCGTGCTCGCGCACGTCGCCCGCAAGGCTCTGGCGCCGCTCCAGCCCCAGTTCCCGCTGCTGCACATCGACACCGGCCACAATTTCCCGGAGACGCTGGAGTTTCGCGACGCCTACGTGCGCCAGACGGGATGGCGACTGGAAGTCCGGAGCGTCGAGGCCTCGATCGCCGCCGGACGCGTCCAGGCTGACCCCGCGCCGCACGCGAGTCGCAATCACCTGCAGTCCGTCACCCTCACGGATGCCATTCGCGAGTTGAATCTCGACGCCTGCCTCGGCGGTGCCCGGCGCGACGAGGAAAAGGCCCGCGCGAAGGAGCGCGTGTTCTCGCACCGCAATCGCGATGGCCGCTGGGAGCCGCAACATCAGCGCCCGGAGCTCTGGCACCTCGTCAACGGACACAAGGCGCCCGGCGAGCACTTCCGGGTTTTCCCGCTCAGCAATTGGACCGAGCTCGACGTGTGGAGCTACATCCGGCGCGAGAACTTGGCGCTGCCGAGCCTCTATTTCGCGCACGAGCGCCGGGTCGTGAACCGAAGCGGCACGCTGCTGGCGCTGCCGGACGAATCGTGGCTGCAACCGGGCGAAGAGCTGCGCGGCGAGCGCGTGCGTTTCCGCACCATCGGCGACATGACGTGCACCGGCGCCGTGCGTTCCGCGGCGCAGACACTCGACGAAGTGATGGCCGAGGTTGCGGCCGCTCGCCAAACCGAGCGCGCTGCCCGTGCAGACGATCAGCGCTCCGACGCCGCGATGGAGGACCGGAAGCGCGAGGGCTACTTCTGATGGACATCCTGCGTCTCATCACCTGCGGCAACGTGGACGACGGCAAGAGCACGCTGCTCGGCCGCCTCCTGCACGACACCAAGTCGATTTTCGAAGACCAGTGGGCGGCTTTGCAGCGCATCTCGAGCGAGCGCGGCGATAGCGCGGTGAATCTGGCGTTCATCACCGACGGCCTGCGCGCGGAGCGGGCACAAGGCATCACAATCGACGTCGCGCACCGCTATTTTTCCACGCCGCGAAGGAAGTTCATCCTCGCGGATTGCCCGGGCCATCTGGAATTCACGCGCAACATGGTGACCGGCGCCTCCAGCGCGCAGGTCGCGCTGCTCCTGGTGGACGCGCAGCGGGGGATAACGGAGCAGACGCGCCGGCACGCGTTCCTGGTGTCGTTGCTCCGCGTGCGGCACCTCGTCGTTTGCGTGAACAAGATGGACCTCGTGGGCTTCGCCGAAGCGCGGTTTGACGAGATTCGCGACCAGGTCATGGCTTTCGCAGAGCGGTTGGAAGGCGTGGAAGTGCAGTTCATCCCGATCGCCGCCTTGCACGGCGACAACGTCGTCGAGCGGTCGGCGCGGATGCCGTGGTATGCCGGCACGCCGTTGCTGTATGCCTTGGAGAATTTCTATGTCCGCAACGAAGCGAATCTGGTCGATGCGCGGTTCTCGGTGCAGCTCGTGATGGAATCGGCCGGGAAGCGCCTTCTGGCGGGGCGCGTGGCGAGCGGCGTGCTGCGACCAGGCGAGGAGCTTGTTCA
The DNA here is from genome assembly GCA_016217545.1 of Opitutia bacterium. NCBI lineage: Bacteria > Pseudomonadati > Verrucomicrobiota > Opitutia > Opitutia bacterium. The sequence continues at coordinate 191,626 of JACRHT010000016.1, forward strand.
CTTGCCGTCCGGGCGGCCGCTGAAGATTTGCCGGATCGACGTTGCGGGCGAGGAGACCGCGGAAGCACGTCATCCGATGAGCGTAGCGCTCGAAGTCGACGCGACGTTCGCCATCCAACGCGGCGACATGCTCGCGCGACCGCACAATCATCCCACGCCGGCGACGGAGCTGGACGCGATGGTTTGCTGGCTGGATGAGCGTCCGCTGGAGCTTGGGCGGACTTACCGGATACGGCAGGCGGAGCGCGAGGTTGGGGGAAGCGTGGCGGAGATTCTTTACACGATCGACGTGAACACGCTGCGGCGACAGCCCGCGGCTGACGGCCGGTTGCCGATGAACGCGATCGCGCGCGCGGCGCTGAAAGTGGACGCGGTGATTTTCGCCGACGCCTACCGACGGAACCGGGAGACGGGGAGTCTTCTGATCATCGACCCGGAGACCAACGCCACCGCCGGAGCCGCCATGATCTTGGCACCTTAAGGACGTTGCCGAAGGACGGGCGAAAGGGTTGTGCGTCGGGAGGTTTTCCGAACAAGTCTTATTTGGGACATAATGCTTATTGTGCGACTTTCCACTGAGAAAACAGCCTGTTCCGAGTAGACGCTGATCCGGTCAAGGAGACTCCACTATCGGCGCGAGCGCGTCCGGACTACATCGTCGTCGGTTCGCGTCGGGGCACACCAGCTCCTACGAAATACTTATGACCAGCGAGGTCCAGCGGCTGACTCGCGAGGCCCCTGCCCGGTCGTCACCGTTGCGATCGCCGCGCGTGCCCGCCCGGACAAGTGCGCAAGACCCAAGCGGCTGCGCGTGCCGAAGTCCACTAACCGGCCGATTCAGCGTGCGAGGCCCCAGCGGCGCGTGAGCGGATAATAGATGAACAGCGGTTTGCCGACCACGTCCTTGTCCGGGATAAATCCCCAATAGCGACTGTCCGCGCTGTTCGGCGAGTTGTCGCCTAGCGCCATGAACGAGTTCGCCGGAACCTCAACGACGTTGCCGCTGCCGAGCAGTCCGACGTTCGTGTAGCCCGGATAAAGTCCGCGCTTCTCAGAATTCGCTTTGAATGCATCAGCGCCCGCGATCGGCGCGCCGTTGCGGAAAAGCTGCGCGGCAGGATCGTTCGAATTTTCACCGCCATCGCGGATGAACTTCGGCTCGCGGACCTCGATCTTGTCGCCCGGCGTGCCGACGAGACGCTTGATGTAGTATTGGCGCAGTTGTTCGCCGTTTGGCCCCGTCATCGCGTCGCTGTGGATGTTCTCGGTCTTGAAAACGAAGCCCTGTCCCACTTTCGGCGGGAAGAAGTTGTAGGTGATGCGGTCGACGAAGAGCAGGTCGCCCGTGAGAATGTCGAACGACAGGATCGGTTCGCCGCGCTTCGCCTGCCTGCCCACGGGAATCCAGTATACGCGCTGATCGAAGGTTCGGCCACCCGCGGAGATCGTGAGAATCGAGGATTCCGGCGTCCGCCCGCTGCTCGCCTGCTCGCGGAGCACGCGGGTGAACGGACGATTCTTGCCGCCAAATGCTTCGTCGAGCACGCGTTCGAAACCGAAGTCGACGGGCACCTCGATCTCCGTCGGAGTGCCGTTCACCAGGAACGTGTAGACCCGGTAAGTCGTCGGGAAAAACCCGAGCGCGCGACCGGCGCGCTGCGTCGACACCACGTGGAACTCGCCATCCTGAAACTTCAGCGCCGGGACGAGGATCTCGCCGTCGGCAGGTGCGATTGCCCGGTAGTTCGTCGCGCCAAAGGCGAGCAACCGGCCAACGCGTCCGAGCACGCCGGGCTCCTCGCCCGGTTTAATGAGCTCGTGCGTCATGCCGTAGTAAGTCGGCCACATCGAGTTCGTCGGAATCTTGAACGGCTGCACGAAATACGCGCGCAAACCGAGAATCACGATCGCGGCAACGAGGAAGAACTCGACGTTCTCGACGAGCGACGAGGTCGGATAAATGCGGCCGCCGGTTTGGCGCAGGACATCCTCGAGCTTCTCGATCGCCATCTTGAGCTTCGAGGCGTCGGCCTTGTCCTTTAGGCGCAGCTTGAGGTCGCCCGTCGCGGCGACGAGTTGCTGCACTTGCGCGGGCGGCAACTGGTCGCGGCGGAAGTTGTAGACGCGCTCAGCGACTTCGAGCCAGTTGGCGGCGTGGCGCCGCATCTTTTTTTCTTCGGAGAGGAGAAAGTCGAACACGGCGGAAAGGAAAACGTCTGACTCAGTTGTTGGTTTTTAGAACCTGAATGAAAGCGTCCGGAGGGATCGAGACTTTGCCGATCTGCTTCATCTTCTTCTTACCCTCCTTCTGTTTCTCGAGGAGCTTGCGCTTGCGGGAGATGTCGCCGCCGTAGCATTTCGCTGTGACGTCCTTGCGCATCTCGCGAACGTTGTCGCGGGCGATGATCTTGCCGCCGATGGCGGCTTGCACCGCGATCTTGAACATCTGCGGCGGAATGATCTCGGCGAGTTTCTCGCAGAGCGCGCGGCCCTGCATCTCAGCTTTCGAGCGGTGCACGATGCTCGCGAAGGCGTCGACGGGATCGCCGTTCACGAGGATATCCATCTTCACGAGGTCGGAGGCGCGGTATTCGCCGAGCTCGTAGTCCATCGAGCCGTAGCCGCGCGTGATGCTCTTCAGGCGATCGTTGAAATCGACGAGGATTTCGTTGAGCGGCAGCACGCAGGTCAGCATGACGCGCGCGCCGTCGAGCGTGTCGGTGTGATCGAGCGAGCCGCGCTTTTCCATGATGAGGTTCATGATGTCGCCCATGAACTCGTTCGGGATATGGATCTGCGCCTTGATGGTCGGCTCGGCGATTTCGAGGATCGAGGCCGGGTCCGGCAAATCGACGGGATTGTCGACTTCGATCGTCTCCTTGGCGTGATTCGTCACCTTGTAGACGACGCTCGGATACGTAGAGATGATATCGACGTCGTATTCGCGGCGGATGCGCTCCTGGATGACTTCCATGTGGAGCAGGCCGAGGAAGCCCGCGCGAAAACCGAAGCCGAGCGCGACGGACGATTCCGTTTGGTAGACGAGCGCCGAGTCGTTGAGTCGGAGTTTGCCGAGCGCGACCTTGAGTTTCTCGTAGTCGTCGGACTCGAGCGGATATAGGCCGCAATAGACCATCGGACGCACTTCCTTGTAGCCGGGCAGCATCTCGGCCGCGGGCTTGTTGGCATGCGTGACGGTGTCGCCGATCTTGATCTCGTCGGTGCTCTTGATGTTCGAGACGATGTAGCCGACGTCGCCGGGGCCGAGTTCGTTCACCTTCTCCATCGCCGGGCGGAACACGCCCACTTCCTTCACTTCGGAGCGCTGGCCGGTGCTCATCAGCATCATCATTTCGCCGGCCTTGACGGTGCCGGAAAAGACGCGGGCGTAGGAAATGACGCCGCGGTAGGAATCATATTTCGAGTCGAAAACCAGCGCGCGCAACTCCGCGCAATCGGTCCAACGCGGCGGCGGGATGCGAGTGACGACGGCTTCGAGAATGTCCTGGATGCCGATGCCGGCCTTGCCGCTGGCGAGGATGGCTTCCTCGCCCGGAATCGTGAGGATGTCCTCGAGCTGCTTGATGCAGAGCTCGAGGTTGGCGCTCGGCAGGTCGATCTTGTTGATGACCGGAATGACCTTGAGGCCTTGGTTGAACGCCAGGTGCGCATTCGCGACCGTCTGCGCTTCGACGCCTTGGGCAGCGTCGATGAGCAACAGCGCGCCTTCGCACGCCGCGAGGGAGCGCGACACCTCATAGGAGAAGTCGACGTGTCCGGGCGTGTCCGTGAGGTGCAGCTTGTAGATTTTGCCGTCCTTCGCCGGGTAGTGCATCACGACCGGGTGCATCTTGATCGTGATGCCCCGCTCCTTCTCGAGATCCATCGCGTCGAGGTGCTGATCGGTCAGCACGCGCTGCGACACGGTGTTGGTGTATTCGAGCAGGCGGTCGGACAGCGTCGTCTTGCCGTGATCGACGTGTGCGATGATGCAGAAGTTTCTGGTGAGCAAATCGGGCATTAAGCGGGAAGTTCGGAGAGTTCGCTGAACGATTTGACGACCCACGCCTTCTCGGTGCGGCGCGCGAGTCCGGCGAGGACGCCGCCCGGGCCGCACTCCCAGAATTCCGTGGCGCCGGCAGCGACGGCGCTGCGCATGCAATCTTCCCACAGCACGCTCGACACGACCTGTTTGACCAGCGCTTCGCGAATCTGTGCCGGCTCGCTCACGGCCTGGCCGGTGGTGTTGGTGAAGACGGTGAAGGCGGGGCGATTGAACGTCACGCCTTCGAGGAACTGCGCAAATTCCGCGCGCGCCGGTTCCATCAGGCGACTGTGGTAGGCTCCCGCGACGTTGAGCGGCATGACGCGCTTGAGGCCCTTATCCTTGGCCGCGGCGACGAGCGCTTCGACTTTGGTCTTCTCGCCGGAAACGATGATCTGGCCGGGCGCGTTGAAATTGGCCGCCTCGATGTCGAACTCACGGCAAAGCTCGGCGACCTTCGCGCGCTCCTCGCCGATGATCGCAGCCATGCCGCCGACGCTCTTCTCGCACGCCTGCTGCATGAGTTCGCCGCGGCGCGCCACGACTTTGAGGCCGGTTGCAAAATCGAAAACGCCGGCCGCGGTCAGCGCGGTCACTTCGCCGAGGCTGAGGCCGAGCGCGATGCTCACTTCCGGCAACTTGCCGCGCTCCTTCAGCGCCGCGACGACCGCGAGACCGTGGACGAACAGCGCGGGCTGGCAGACCTTGGTCTGCGTGAGTTCCGCCTCGGGTCCCTCGAAGCTGAGTTTCTTCAAATCCCAGCCGAGCACTTGGTTGGCTTGGTCGTAAAGCGCGCGCGCGGCGGCGGAGCCGTCGTAAAGCGACTTGCCCATGCCGACTTTCTGGGCGCCCTGCCCTGCGAAAAGAAGTGCCAATGACATAGATGAAAGGGGCCGGTTAAACCGGTCCGCCGCGCTGAATCCAAGCCCTAAAATTTTTTCAGCTGCGGGAAGTATTTTTTGTCCTCCGACGGCGGCGGTGGAAGCGCGAGTTTCAGGTCGGGCTTCGCGCGCTCCGGGAGATCGTAAACCGTGCTCGGCGCCGTCGCGGCGGGCGATGCCGGCGAGACACCCGATTCGAGGGCACTCGGACGCGCCTCAACCGGCCGCGGTTGGTCGAACGACGGCAACCCCAGCGCTTGAACGAACGGGTTGCCCGTTGCGGAATGTCGCGCCGCGCCCGTGTCGATTGCCGGCAAGTTCGCCGACGAGGTGACGCGCGATTCGCCCCCGTCCGTCGCGCCATTCGGCATGGCTGCGCCGCCGGTCGCCACGTCCGTGGGCATCGAGTCCTTCAACGCGTCGCTCACCGGCGAGTTCGCCAGCCAGTCCTTCATGAAGGGCGCGAACGGGTCGGCCGCCGCCGAAGGGGTGAGTTTGGTGTCGGGTGCGCCGGCCGCGTCGAGCTGCCGCGTTTCGCTCTGCGCGCGCTGACGTTCGTAGAGACGGAGGAAATAGTCGGGATCAGAAGGATCGAGCGGCTTCGCCTCCTCCTCGCGCTCCCGGTCCCGATCTTCCTTCGTGGCTCCCCCGCTGACCGATTTGCGGCTTTCGAGTTTGTTGAAACCCTCGAGCAGCCAGTCGCGGCGTGCCTTGGCCTTCTCTTGCGCGGCGCGATCTTCGCGCTTCGGAGTCGGTGCAGGCACATTGGTTTCCGGCGTGTTGAGCGATGGGAGGTCGAGTTTCACGCCGCCGGGCGTCGCGGCGTTTTGCGCCGCCTCGTCCTTGCGCAGCGCCTGGAGCTGCTGCTTGGCCTCCGCGAGCGGCGCGTTGGGGTCATCTGCGGCGGGGGCGAGACACGCGACGCCGAACGCAGCAACCATGGCGATCGTGTGTCTCACGTCGGGGCGCCGATTCCCTTCATCGTCATTTCCAGCGCGCGAGGATTCGGCGAGAAGCGAAGGGCCTCGGCTTTGCTGATTTTGCCCTCGCGGAACAACCGGTGCAGATCGCGATTGAACGATCGCGACATACCGTCGGCACCGGAATCGAGCAGCTGTTGGATCTTATCGTTCTGTCCTTCGAGGATCAGGTTCCTGATCGTGGTGTCGGCGACCATGATTTCGTGGGCGGCGAAGCGGCCGCCGCCTTCCATCGCGGGAATGAGTTTCTGGCAGATGAAACCGCGCAGCGAGCCCGCGATCTGGCGGCGCGCCTGCGCGATTTGCTCGGGCGGGAAAAATTCGAAAAGGCGCGTCAGCGATTGCGCGACGGTGGCGGCGTGCATCGTCGAGAACACCAAGTGGCCAGTCTCGGCGGCGGAGATGGCGGTCTCGAACGTCTCCTTGTCGCGCATTTCGCCGATCAGGATGATATCCGGGTTTTGGCGGAGCACGGATTTGATCGCCATTTCGAAGTTCGGCACGTCGATGCCGATCTCGCGCTGCTGGAAGACGGACTTGTCGTCGCTGAACGTGTATTCGATCGGGTCCTCGATGGTGACGATGTGCTTGTCGAGATTCTGGTTAATCCAGTTCATCATCGCCGCCATCGTCGAGCTCTTGCCGGAGCCGGTTGCGCCGCAGACGAGCAGGATGCCGTCTTTGGCCTGCGCGAGTTTCACGAGCACGTCGGATTCGATCTTCAACTCCTCGAAAGTCGGCGGGCGGCTCTTGATATGACGCAACACGATCGAGACCGTGCCGCGCTGGTGAAAACCGTTCACGCGAAAGCGCCCGACGTCCGCCGCCGCATACGCGAAGTCCACCTGGCCGTCCTTTTCCCAATTCGGCCGGAACACCGACGGCACATGCTCGCTGACCCAAGCGTCGGCCTGCTCGTGGGTAATCGGGTCCATCTCGACGGCCCGCAGCCGGCCACCGATGCGCAGATAGCCCGGCTTGTTTGATTTGATCACGACGTCACTCGCGCCGCTCTCGACGGCGAGTTTCAACAGATCGTTCATGATCTCGGTGTGAACCGTTGTGCTCATGGGGAATTTTGGGCGTGAACCGGCAGCCAAGCTTGTTTTGCCTACGAACTTCGCAATCGTTGAGACAACTCTCCATGAAGTCCAGCCGCCCGTTCACCGGGACCATCACTGCCCTCGTCACGCCGTTCAAGAATGGCGCGGTCGCCTACGACGACCTGCGCGCGCTCGTGAATTTCCAGATAAAATCCGGCATCGACGGCATCGTCTCGGTCGGCACGACGGGCGAGTCCCCCACTCTCGACCACGAAGAGCATCTGGAGGTGATTCGCGCGACGATCGCGGCCGCGCGCGGCCGCACGCCGGTCATCGCGGGCACCGGCTCCAACTCCACGAAGGAAGCGATCCACCTCACGAAGGAGTCCGACCGCGCCGGCGCCGACGCGATGCTCGTCGTCGCGCCCTACTACAACAAGCCGACGCAACAGGGTATCTTCGAATATTTCTGCGCCATCGCCGATGCGACGGACAAGCCGATCATCCTCTACTCGATCCCCGGCCGTTGCGGCATCGAGATTAGCGTCGGCGTGATCGAGAAACTCCGCGCGCGCTACAAGCACGTCGCCTGGGTCAAGGAGGCCGGCGGCTCCGTTGATCGCGTCGACCAGATTCTCCAGGCGTGCGGCGACTCCGTGACGGTGCTCAGCGGCGATGACTCTCTCACGTTGCCGTTCATGTCCGTCGGCGCGCAGGGCGTGATCTCGGTCGCATCGAACCTCTATCCGAAGGAAACCGGCAAGATGGTGCGCCTCGCGCTAGACGGCGACTTTGCCAAGGCCCGCGCGCTGCACCGGAAGCTCTACCCGATGTTCAAGACGATCTTCATCGAGGCCAACCCGGTGCCGATCAAGGCCGCCCTCGCGCGCGCCGGATACATCGCTTCGGAGGAAGTCCGCTCGCCGCTCTGCCCGCTGCTCGACGCCAATCGCAAAACCCTTTTCGGCGTGCTCGACGCACTTGCCGCCAAGAAGTGAGCGCGCCCCGCCTCATCATTAACGGTGCCAAGGGCCGCATGGGCCGCGCGCTGCTCGCCGCCGCCGCGGATCTGAAGCTGCCGGTCGCTGCGTCGGTCGACGCAGGCGACGATCTCGCCGCCGCCCTCACGCTCGGCGACGTGCTTGTCGACTTCAGCGCGCACAGCGCGACGCACCGCGTGATCGAACTCGCTGTCGCGCAAAAAAAGGCGCTGGTCATCGGCACCACCGGTCATGCGGCGGACGAGAAGAAGAAACTCGCCGCGCTCGCCGCGCAGGTGCCGACCGTCTGGGCCGGCAATTTTTCCGTCGGCGTGAATCTCCTGTTCGCGCTCACGCGCCGGGCGACGCGCATCCTTGGTGCCGATTACGACACCGAGGTCGTCGAGATGCATCATCGCTTCAAGAAAGACGCTCCGAGCGGCACGGCCGCGCGCTTGCTCGAGATCATCCTTGAGGAGCGCAAGCTCGCCGCAGCCGACGCGCTGCGCCACGGCCGCTCCGGCATCACGGGCGAGCGTTCCACGAACGAGGTCGGCGTGCACGCGCTCCGCGGCGGCGACGTGGTCGGCGATCACACGGTCATCTACGCGGCGCTCGGCGAGCGCGTGGAGCTCACGCACAAGGCGAGCGACCGACAGATCTTCGCGCGCGGTGCGCTGCGTGCGGCGCAGTGGGTCGTGAGCCAGAAACCCGGCGTTTACGACATGCAGGACGTCCTCGGCTTGAAGGAGTGAAATGATCACCCGAATCACCGGCACGCTCGTCAGCGCCACTCCGCTCCACGCCGTCATCGAGACCGGCGGCCTCGCTTACGAGGTGCACATCCCGGTGACGACCGCCGAACGGCTGCCCCAGCCCGGCCAGCAGGCGCGACTGCACACGCTCGTCGTCTATCGCGAGGACTCGCAGACGATGTATGGCTTCGCGAGCGAGGATGAACGCGATTTCTTCCGCCTCCTCGTGGAAAAAGTCTCCGGCATCGGTCCGAAGACGGCGCTGAGCATTTTCAGCAAACTCTCGCTGCCGGTGTTGCAGGGCGCGATTGCGGCAGGCGATGTCGGGTTGCTCGCGAAATGCCCGGGCATCGGCAAGAAGACCGCCGAGCGCCTCGTCATGGAATTGCGCGACAAGCTCAGCGCCGCGCCAGTGGCAGTCCCCGCCTCCGCCGGCGGAGACGCAACCGCGCCAGCGGACAACAAGGTCCGCGATGCTGTCATGGCTCTGGTTGCGCTCGGCTACAAGGCGGCCGACGCCGACAAGTCCGTGCGTCAGGCTTGGGTCGCGCTCGGGGCGTCGGCGACGACCGAAGCGCTGATCAAGAAAGCACTGGGCTAAGAAAAAGCCCGCGTCGGTGGACGCGGGCCGGGCAACGAAGGACTTTCGGGCGCTCAGCGCTGGAATTGGAAGGCGGTGAACTCCGTCTGCACGCGCGGATTCTTGCTCTTCTGGAGCAGGTTCGCGCGGCGTTGGAGTGCATTGCGTTCGTCGAAGACACCGTCGTCGAACAGCGAGTCGAGGCGCGGCGCGGTGCCGTTGGGCAGCGCGAGCAGGCGATCGTCTTCCTGCCGCAGGGACGCGAGGAGCGTCGCGTAGTCGGCGGCGATAGCCTGACGCTGCGGAAGCTCGGCGCGGGCCGGTTGCGGCGCGGCGGCCACGGCCACCGGTGCGGGTTGCTGGACTGCCGCCACCACCGGAGCGGCGGCGGTCGGCTTGGCCGCGGCCAGATCCGTCGACGCGAGCGCGGCGTCGGAAAAATTGGAGCGCATCACCACAAAGGCGACGCAGGCTGCGGCGGCAAGGCCGCTGGCGGCGTAGGCCCAACGCAGGCGACGCTGGCGAATGCGCCCTTGGATGTGGGCGATGGTCGCGGGCTGGCGGGCGGGCTGGCCGGTCTGCTCGGAGTGGGCGCGGAAGCTCTCATAGACGAGCTTCGTGGCGCGGTGCATCCGGCAGTATTGCAGGTAAACCTGGCGGCGACGCGGGTTGGACTGAATCTCCAACTCGAGTTCGGCGGCCTCGTCCGGCGAAATTTGCCGGTCGATGTAGAGGTTCACCAGTTCGGTGAAACGTGTGTCCTTCATTGCTGAAATTCCTCCCCTAGTCTCTCGCGCAGGCTCTCGCGGGCGCGGGCGATGCGGCTTTTGACGGTGCCGACGCTGATGCCGAGAATCTCGGCGATTTCCTCGTAAGAAAGGTTCTGCACATTGCGGAGAATGAGAATCTCCCGGTGCTTCTCGTTGAGCTCCTCCATGCACTCGGCCACGCGATTGACGAATTCCTGCGTGACGGTGGCGTCTTCGGGAGTCTCCTGCTCGGACGGGATGAGTTCGGCGATCGTGGTATCGTTGTCGGCGCCGAGGGGCGCGTCGAACGAGATCGATTGGTCGCGCTTGCGCCGCCACCAATACCAGTAGCGGTTCCGCGCGAGGTTCGTGGCGATCTGGTAAAGCCACGTGGAGAACGCGGACTCGCCGCGGAAATTGGTGAGTCCGCGATGCGCGCGGATGAACGCGTCCTGCGTGACCTCCTCGGCATCCTGCTGGTTGCGCAGGAGCTGGTTGACCATCGCGTAGATGCGATCCCAATAACGGGTGACGAGCTGGTCGAACGCGGCGGAGTCCCCGCCTTTGAAGCGTTCCACCAGCATGCGATCCAATGCGACTTCCTGGGCCTTGGCTGTCATGTGCTCAGGGTCGTTTGGATTTGGAAATTCGTGAATTGTTCCCACAGAAAATTCTCCGGGCCGGTTTATTGGTTTGATGGCAGACCGACCTGACGGGTCGGACGTTGAGCGTTGGGCGGCGAAGTGCCAAATAATTCTTGCTTTGCCCGCCATCTGAAAAAATAAACTGCCCGCTTACTTGGGTTTGGGGTCGATAGCTCAATGGTAGAGCAGCGTCCTTTTAAGTCGTTGGTTCTGGGTTCGAATCCCAGTCGACCCACCACCCCTTCCAAGTGCGTGCGGCCACTTCGGTTGCACAAACATCCGGGTTGTGTTTTCCAGGCCGCTTGTCTTACCTGCGGACACCAAGTCTCTCACTCGCGCTCGCGCATTTTTCCCAACACCACGTGGCTACGCCTCCCCAAATCAAACGCATCGTAATCGTCGAAGATCAGACTGCCATCCGGGAGATGCTCGCGGAGATTCTCCGAATCGATCCCAGCTACAAGATCGTCGGCGAGACCGGCGATGGCCAGGCGGCCTGCAATCTCTGCCTCGAACTGAAGCCCGACGTCATCGTCCTCGATGCGCGCCTGCCGGGACTCAGCGGCGTGGACATCCTGCGTCGCATCGCGAAGCAGTTGAAGACGACTCGCATCATGGTTTTCTCGGGCTACGAAAGCCCCGCGCTCGTGCGCGAAATGCTCGAGGCTGGCGCGCACGGTTTCGTGGAAAAGACGGCCGGCCTGACGGAGTTCAAGAAGGGCCTCGAAACCGTCGCGAATGGCGGCACCTATTTCGGCCCCGGCGTCGCCGCGCTCCTGCGCAACGTCGTCGCGAACAACTCCCCCACTTCCGGCGCCGATCTCCTCACCGACCGCGAGCGCGAAATCCTCAAGCTCGTGGCAGAAAGCCACAGCACGAAGGAGATCGCCCAGAAGCTCGGCATCAGCGTCAAGACGGTCGATAATCACCGCACCAACCTCATGCGGAAACTCAACCTGCACGACGTCGCGAGCCTCACCCGCTACGCTCTCGAAATAGGTCTCATCGATCATCGCTCCCAGGCGTGGGCGTGATGACAGCTGCGGCAGGGTTTTCGTTCTTGCCGCGCCCGGATGATTACCGATAACTCGCGCCATTCTCGTCTCTTTTCCATGAAGCATCTTAAGAAGTTCCTCAGCGTCGCGCTCGCCGGCTCCGTGCTGCTGCTCGCGGCCTGCTCCAAGAAACCCGTGCGCGATCCGAACGCCGGTGCGAACCAAATGGCGCCGACGGAAACGATCGATCCCACTAAGGTGGCGACACTCGATCCGGACAGCACGCTCGCTCAACGCCCGGAAGGCACTCCCTTCGGCAAGAGCGTCGTGGAGCCCGTTTATTTCGATTTCGATCGCGCCGCCGTTCCGGAGCGCGAGCGTCCAAAACTCGAAGCCGCCGTCAAGTGGCTCAAGGACAACGCCGACAAGCGCATGGTCCTCGAAGGCCACTGCGACTGGCGCGGCACTGCTGAATACAACCTCGGCCTCGGCGACCGACGCGCGAACGCCGTGCGTCGTTTCCTTGAGCACCTCGGTGTCGATTCGAAGCGTCTCGAGATCCTCTCGAAGGGTTCCACCGAGGCCAAGCAGGGCGGCTCCGACGCCGAGTGGGCCAAGGACCGTCGCGTCGACTTCATCGAGCTGACCAAGTAAGGCGTCTCTCGCCTTCCGAGTTTTCCAAGCCGCGGTTCGCCGCGGCTTTTTTGTTTTCGAATTTCCCGGGGCGCGCTCGTGGAAAAAGAAAAGCGGCGCCGTCGGGCGCCGCTCGGGGTTTAAACGATGTTTCGCCTGCGCTTCAGCGCGTCAGCTCTTCGCCAGTTGCGCGAGCACGCTCTTGCTGGTGGCGATACCCTTCTTCATCACGCGCAGATCGAAGCCCTCATTCGGCGCGTGCAGGTTGTCCTCGGGGAGGAACAGGCCCATCATCACCGCGTCGAGGCCGAGCACTTCCTTGATGTCGGCGATGAGACCGACGCTGCCGCCCTCGCGGAGATACAGCGGCTCCTTGCCCCAGACATCCTTGGCCGCCTTGTCGAGCGCACGGAAGCACGCGGCGAGTTTCGGTGACTGGTTCTTCGGCGTGTTGGAGCGATCGGGCGGAATCACGACGTAGGGCGTGGCGACGTGCTGCTCGGTGATCTTGATCGAAACACCCTTCGGGCAACGCTTCTTCACGGTGTCGAAGATGAGCTTCTTCACGTTCTCGGGCGTCTGGTTCGGCACGAGGCGGCACGTGACCTTCGCCGAGGCCTTGCTCGGGATGACGGTCTTCGTGCCCTCGCCCTGGTAACCGCCGGAGAAGCCGTTGAACTCGAGCGTCGGCAAAAAGCGGATCGCCTCGAACGGATTGTAGCCGGGCGGCGTGTGGAATTTCGAGATGCCGAGGAATTTCTGGTAAGCGTCTTTCTTCAGGCCGGCCTTCTTCAGTTGCGCGCGTTCCCATTGCTCCGGCTCGATGACCTTCTTGTAGAAGCCCGGGATGTTCACGCGACCATCCGGCGTGTGCAGCGAGGCGCACAGCTCGGCGAGCGCTTGCAACGGATTCATCAGCACGCCGCCGTTCATACCGGAGTGCAGATCCGTCTTTGGGCCGGTGAGCTCGATCTCGAACGCGAGCATGCCGCGCAGGCCGACCGTGATCACCATCTGGTCGGGCGACGGAATGCCGGTGTCCGACATGAAAATGAAGTCGCCATCGAAGCGATGGCGGTTCGCCTTCAGGAAGTCCTTGAAATTCTTCGAGCCGATCTCCTCCTCGCCCTCGACGACGAAGGTGATGTTGAGCGGCAGATCGGGCTGCTCCTCGAGCAACTGGCCGACGGCGGCGACGTGCACGAGCAGCGGGCCCTTGTTGTCGGCGGTGCCGCGACCGTAGATGCGGTTGCCCTTCACCGTCGCCTCGAACGGCGGCGTTTCCCAGAGATTGAGCGGGTCCGGCGGCTGCACGTCGTAGTGGCCGTAGATGATCACGTGCGGCGACGTCTGGTTGACGATGCGCTTCGCGACGATGACCGGGTGCAATTGCGTCGGCACGACGTCGACGCTGAAACCGAGTTCCTTGAACAATGAGGTCAGGAACTGCTGCGCGCCCACCATGCCGTCCTTGAACTTCGGATCGGCGGAGACGCTGGCGTGACGGACGTATTCCTTCAGTTTCTCAACGGGGTCGAACATGCGGGCAGGTTGCCCCCACTCGCTCGCGGCGGCTAGTCGAAATCGACGGGCCGTTCGACTAGTAGCGACTTCGCCTTGCGCAGTAGCGTCCGTCTCGCCCCGCGCATCCATTCAGCCGCGGACCGCGCGAGGCGCGCCGCCGTTCGCGGGCACATCGCGCGTGCACGGACTGCGCTTGCTCAGTGTTTGAAGTGGCGAACGCCGGTGAAAACCATCGCCATGCCGCGTTCGTCGGCGGCTTTGATGACTTCCTCGTCGCGGATCGCACCGCCCGGCTGGATCGCGGCGGTCGCGCCAGCATCGGCGGCGGCGAGCAAGCCGTCCGGGAACGGGAACAGCGCTTCGCTCGCGACGACGGAGCCCTTCAGGTCGAGCTTGGCCTCGCCGGCTTTCCACACGGCAATGCGCGAACTGTCGACGCGCGCCATCTGGCCGGCGCCGACGCCGAGGGTTTGTTCGCCGCGGCAATAGACGATGGCGTTCGACTTGACGTGCTTGCAGACCTTCCAGCCGAAGAGCAGCGAGTCCCACTCTTCGGGCGTGGGCTGGCGCTTGGTCACGACTTTGCAACCGGCCATCTTCTCCATCGAGCGGTCGCGGTCCTGCACGAGCACGCCGCCGACGACCGAGCGCACCTCCTGCAGCGCGTCGGCGCCGATGCCGCCCTTGGCGATCATGAGGCGGAGGTTCTTTTTCTTGGCGAAGATCGCCAGCGCCTCGTCGCTGAAACGCGGCGCGATGATCACCTCCGTGAAGATGTCTTTGATCTGCTCCGCTACGTCCTGGCCAAGCGTCTGGTTCACGACGATGATGCCGCCGAACGGTGCCTGGCGGTCGGTCGCGTAGGCTTTTTCCCACGCGGCGAGCAGCGTGTCGGCGCTGCCGACGCCGCAGGGATTCGTGTGCTTGAGGATCGCGACGGTGGGCTTCTCGAACTCGCCGATCAGGTAGGTCGCGGACGTGATATCGAGAATGTTGTTATACGAGAGTTCCTTGCCCTGCAGTTGCTGGAAGTGCTCGTGAAACGTGCCGTAGAGCGCGGCCTTTTGGTGGGGATTCTCGCCGTAGCGGAGGCTCTGGGCCTTCTTGAGCGAGAGCGAGTAGGTCGCGGGAAAACCGCTCAGCGCCTCGAGGTCGGGTTCGTCCTGTTGGGTTTCGAGATACTTCGCGATCGCCGTGTCGTAAGCGCCGGTGCGTTGGAAGACCTTCAGCGCGAGCTTGCGGCGCAGCGCCTTCAACTCCGCGCTCCCCTCGCCCGCCGTCAACGCCGCGAGCACACCAGTGTAGTCGGCGGGGTCGCACACGACGGTCACGCTCTCGTGGTTCTTGGCGGCGCTGCGCAGCATCGACGGGCCGCCGATGTCGATGTTTTCGATGGCTTCCTCGAATTCGACGTGCGGCTTCGCGACGGTCTGCTCGAACGGGTAAAGGTTCACGACGACGAGATCGATCAGGTCGATACCGTGCTGCTTCGCGGCGGCGAGATGGTCGGGCTTGTCGCGCCGGCAGAGCAGCCCACCGTGGATCTTCGGATGCAGCGTTTTCACGCGCCCCTCCATCATCTCCGGGAAACCCGTGTGCGCGCTCACCTCGGTGACGGGCAGGCCCGCCTCCGCGAGCAGTTTAGCCGTGCCGCCGGTCGACAGCAGCTTGTAGCCGTGTTGGCGGACGAGGGCGGTGGCGAAGTCCACCAGGCCGCGTTTGTCGGAGACGGAAAGGAGCGCGTGCTTAGCCATTAATCTAAGGACGTGACGGCCGCGTAGGCTGGCAAGCGGGAAAACTTCCGTGACACGCGCACCTCGAAAAAAACGAGCGACCGACTCGCGCCGGCCGCTCGCCTGCTCGGGGTTAGGGTCCGGCTCAGGTGCCGGAAATTCCAATGATGTCGCCGCTCGCGTCCACGTCGATGTGCTCGGCGGCCGGCACCTTGGGCAACGCGGGCATCCGCATCATCTGCCCGGTCAAAGCGACGACGAAGCCGGCGCCCGCCGCGAGTTCGAAGTCGCGCACGGTGACGCGGAAGCCGCGCGGGCGGCCGACCTTCTCGGGATCGTCCGTCAGCGAATTCTGCGTCTTGGCCATGCAGACCGGCAGTTTGCCGAATCCCGAAATCTCGAGCAGCCCGAGCTTGATCTCGGCTTCGGGCAGGATGTCCACGCCGTCGGCGCCGTAGAACCGATGCGCGATCGCCTCCATTTTTTCGCGGATGGGCTGTTCGTCGCGGTAGGTGAATTGCAGCGGAGGCGTGCTGGAATAGATCGAGTGGAGCACGGTCTCAGCGAGCGCGAGTGCGCCCTCCCCGCCCTTGGCGAAAACCTCGGAGACTTCGCACTCCACGCCCAGCGCACGGCAGAACGCGCGCACGCGCACGAGCTCGTCAGGCGTGTCGCTCGGGAATTTGTTCAACGCCACCGTAACCGGCCGGTTGAAGTTCCGCGCCGCCGTGACGTGCGCCTCGAGGTTGGCGAGGCCACGCTCGAGGGCGGCGAAATCAGGTCGCGCGAGCGCATCGGCCGGAGCGCCGCCGTGCAACTTCAGCGCGCGCACCGTCGCGACGAGCACGATCGCGTCCGGGTTCAGGCCGGTCTGGCGGCACTTGATGTCGATGAACTTCTCGCCGCCGAGATCGAACGCGAAACCCGCCTCCGTGACGACGAAGTCCGCGTGCGCGAGCGCCATGCGGGTTGCGAGCACCGAGTTGCAGCCGTGCGCGATGTTGGCGAACGGCCCGCCGTGCACGAACGCCGGCACGCCTTCGCAGGTCTGCACGAGGTTCGGCTTCAGCGCGTCGCGCAGGAGCGCCAGCAGCGCGCCGGTCGCCTTGAACTCCGAAGCGCGCACCGGCACACCTTCCGTCGTGAATCCGATCACGATGCGGTCGAGGCGTGCGCGCAAATCGCTCATCGATTCGCTCAGGCAGAGGATCGCCATGATCTCGGACGCCGCCGTGATGTCGAAGCCGCTGCGGCGCTCGCCGGACTTGCCGCCGGCATTGAGCACGACGTTGCGCAGCGCGCGATCGTTCACGTCGAGGACGCGCTTCCACAGCACCTGCGTCGGCGTCAGGCGCGTCTGCTTGAGGTGAAGTTGATTGTCGATGATCGACGCGAGGAGGTTGTGCGCCGAAGTGATCGCGTGAAAGTCGCCGTTGAAGTGGAGATTGATGTCCACGGCCGGCTGCACCGTGCTGCGGCCGCCGCCCGTCGCGCCGCCCTTGCGGCCGAAGACTGGGCCCATTGACGGCTGGCGCAGCGCCAGCGCCGCCCGCTTGCCGAGCTTGGCGATGCCCTGTGCGAGGCCGATCGACGTCACCGTCTTGCCCTCGCCGGCGGGCGTCGGCGTGATTGCTGATACGAGTATCAGCTTCCCTCGCGATGGCTTGTTCTCGAGCGCCTCGAGCGAAACCTTCGCCTTGTCTTGGCCGAAAAGCACCAGATGCTTTTCCGCGATTCCAATCTCCCTCGCGACATCCGCGATTTTCTTCATGGGGTCCTCCGGTAAAGCTACTTAATCAATCAGCGAAAATTCGCTCAACGTCTAATGCCCTCAGCTCCATTGGAATTACGCGGACTTCGCGTTGAATTAGATAAACTCGTCTACCGCCATGGAGGAGACGAGCTGCCGCCGGACCGGCCGCACGCGTTCATCTACTACCTCACAATCCACCACGACGCCGACCGCACGGTGACGCTGCTCGGTCGCAAGTGGGTCGTCGTGCACGACGACGGCACGCACCTCGTCATCGAAGGCGACCGCATCGTGGGCGAGACGCCCCGCCTCGCGCCCGGCGAGCACTTTTCCTACAACAGCTACCACGTCACTGCGACCGACGCGCGCGTGCACGGCAGCTTTCACGGCGTGGACGAGTTCGGCGCGCACATCTTCGTGCGCATCCCGGAGTTCGCGCTCGAGGTCCCGCCGGCGTGAGGCGCGCCTGATGAGCGGGCCGGAATACGCCCAGCGCTTTAACTTGCGCTCGCCGGACGCGTGCGCCTCCTTGGCTGCCCCGCAATGAAGCTCATCGATCTCAATCGCGACGGCGGCATCGGCGCGAACTCCACCTACTGCCAGCTGGGCGATTTTCATTTCGTCATCGATAGCGGCCTGCACCCGAAGCAGGTCGGCCGCCAAGCCGCACCGGACATCACCCCGCTGCGCGACGTTGAGCTCGACCTGATCATCATCACGCACTGCCACCTCGATCACATCGGCTCCCTGCCGATCCTGATGCGTGAACACCCTAACACGCCGGTGATCATGACGCAGCCGAGCCGCATGATCATCGATCGCATGCTGCACAACTCCGCCAACGTGATGGTGCGCGAGCGGGCCGAGAAGAACGTGATGGATTACCCGCTCTTCACGCACGAGGAGATCGACCGCATCATGCCGCGCCTGCACGCGCACGGCTTCAACAATCCCAAGAAATTCACCGGCCAGCACGAGGAGATCGAGTTCACCTTCTTCCCCGCCGGCCACATCGTCGGCGCCGCCGGCGTCGAGATCGTCCACAAGCACCGCCGCATCTTCTTCACCGGCGACGTCCTCTTTGAAGCTCAGCGCACGATCAACCCCGCGAAATTTCCCCGCGCCCGCTACGACACGCTGGTGATGGAAACGACGCGCGGCGCCACCGAGCGCCCGGCGGACCACTCACGCCTCCGCGAGGTCACGCGCCTCGTCGACACCATCAACGAGACGCTCCAACGCGACGGTTCGGTGCTGATCCCGGTCTTCGCGCTCGGTCGCATGCAGGAAATCCTCGCCGTGCTCCACGACGCGAAGAAGTTCGGCAAGCTCGTCGAGTCGCCGATCTTCGCCTCGGGCCTCGGCATGGATCTGTGCGACTACTTCGACGAGATCGCCCGGAAGACCGGCCAGGTGCACTTCACCCGCACGATCCTGAAGGACCTCGGCGTGCGCAAGACACCGCGCGATCTCCAACCCGGCAAGCAGCCGCCGCAGCAAGGCATCTACGTCGTCAGCTCCGGCATGGTCGTGGACAACACGCCGTCCTACACGCTGGCCTCGGCGCTCGTCGGCAACGCCAAGAATTCGATCTGCTTCGTCGGCTACTGCGACCCCGACACGGCGGGCGGCCGCCTGCTCGCCGCGCGCCAGGGCGAGGAATTCCTGTTCGATGCCGCGCACGTGAAGACCAAGATCCGCTGCCACATCGAGCGCTTCGATCTTTCCGGCCATGCCGATCGCGAGGAGCTGCTTCAATTCGCGGTCGACTGCCAGCCACGCTCACTTGTCGTCACGCACGGCGACCCGCCGGCGCGCGCATGGTTCATGCAACAGCTCGCCGAGAAGCTCCCGCATACCAAGCTGCTCGATCCCGTGCCGCTGCGGGAATATCAGGTCTGATCAGCGCCCGACGATTTCGTGCAGCTTCGCCACCATCGCGGCGTTGCCGGCGAGGTATTGGACGCGCGGGCTCTTGAGCCAAAATTCCTTGAGCGGGAATGGCGTCGGCGTGAGGTAGTCGATCGTGCCGCCGCCCTCCTCGATCATCGCGGCGGCCGCAGCGATGTCCCAGAGCTTGTTGTTGTGTTCCACGACTCCGTCGAGGTGGCCGGTGGCGCAATATGCCAGATGCAACGCGCTGCTGCCGAGGCCGCGAATCTTGAACGCTTCGATGATGCGCTTTCCTTCGGCGGCGTAGCTTTTTTCCACCGGCGAGTGAAAGCCGATGAGGCTGTGCCCGTGCGGCGCTTCGGGCGCCACGCGCGCGGGTTTGCCGTCGTCCCACACACCGCGGCCACGACCACCGTGCATCAGGGTGCGGCGCGCCATGTCGTAGATCACGCCGTAGACCGGCACGCCGTTCTCGAGGAGCGCGAGCGAGATGGAGACGTAGATGATGCCGTTCGCGTAATTGTTGGTCCCGTCGATAGGATCGAGAATCCAGCAGAAGCGCGACGTCACGGGCACGGGCTGGTCGGTGACGGCGAGTTCCTCGCTGAAAAACTGGTCCTCCGGAAACTGCTTCGTGATCGCGGCCTGGATCGACTCGGAAATCGCGATGTCGACCGGCGTCACGCGCGTGCCGTCGTATTTGATGTGCGCCTTCGTGCGTCCGAACTCGGCGTGGAGACGCCCGGTTTCGGCGAGCACAGCGACCTTGGCGGCTTCGATGCGTGAATCGACGGCGGAAGACATTTCGCGCAAAGGAACACGAGAACGCCCAAGAACCAAGCGCAGAGTGCGTGGCACGGGCCTCGCGCCGGGGAACCCGCCAACGCCCCTCCGTTCCGCGCCCGTCGCGGTCACTCGTAATCGTAGAGCTTCGGGTCGCGCGTGGGCGGCGGGCGCCGGACCTTGAACTTCGCCCTGCCCTCCTTCGGTTCCGACGGCTTCACGCCACCCGGGGGCATGCCGTCGCCATACGGATCGGCACTGTCGCCAGCCTCATCACCGAAAGCCCCGCCCAGCTCCGCCTCGAGCGAGTCCGGATCGGCGCCTTCCTCCAACTTGCGCACGGCCTCCTCCATCGGTTCATCGAGCTTCTCGCCGCTGAGCTCCGCCATGCGGCGCATCATGCGCGCCATCGCGCGGGGATCGTTTTCGTCGACGCTGGAAAACTCGCGCTCCATCGCGCCCATCGCCGCTTCCATCCGTGCGTCTTCGGCAGCGTCGCCCGCGCCCGGCGCCGCGGCAGACGCAGGTTCTTCCTTGCGCGTGCCGCCCACGGCGAAGCTCGAAACGAGTTTCACCATGCGCGCCTTCGGGTTGTCGGGGCAGCGAGGCGTGAGCTTCCCTTGCGCGAGGGTCTTCGCGAAGAACGAGTAGATGCGATTCGTGTCGGGGCTGTAATACTCGTAGATTGGCATGGCGTGACGCCTCCACGGATTGCGCGCTTCCGCGCAGTTTCAAATCGAAACTAGCCGCGCTCGCCGCCGAGCTGGTGGCCGCGCTGCACGGTGGGCTTTTTGCCGGTGTTCATCTTGTCCAGCACCGCGGCGAGCCGGCGCTTCTTTTCGTCGGCTTGGGCGAACATCTCGAGTTGCGTCGCCGGCTCCTCGATGCCGGAAAAGCGCACGCTCACCAGTCGCAGCGGGCGTCGCTTGGTCCACGCCGCTTTGAGCAACGGGCCGACGAGCGGATAAAACGGCGCCTCGAGATCCGTGGCGTCGGGCAAACTGCGGCCGCAGGAACTGTCCTCCATTCCCGGATAGCGGACCTTCACCGTGAGCGTGCGCGCGCGCTTCCCGTCGCTGCGCACGGACGGCATGAGGTCGTCGATCATGCGCTTGGCGATGCGTTCGATCTCGGCGAAATCCCAGATGTCCTCGCCGAAGGTCTCCTGCTGCGAATACGACTTCGCGTCCTCGTGGTCGACGTGCACGACACGGTCGTCCTCGCCGCGGGCCATGCGCGCCACCTCATCCGCGAAGTTCCCGAAGGCTTCCTCCCTCCCCCGCTCGTCCAACGCCACGATGTCGCGCACGAGCTTGATCCCGGCGGCCTTCAAGCGCTCCTCCGTCTTCTTGCCGATGCCCGGCAGCACGCCCACCGAGAGCGGCGCGAGGAACTCCGCCTCCTGCCCCGGCGGCACGACGGTGAAGCCGCGTGGCTTGCGCGCCTTGCTGGCGATGGCGGCGACGAGCTTGTTCGACGCGATGCCGAATGAGGTCGGAATCTGCAAATCGTCACCGATGCGCTTTTGCAGCGCGCGGACGCGCGTCTCGATTTCGGCGGCGGTCTTGAACCCGCACATGGCCAGGTCGAGGTAGCCCTCGTCGATCGAGTTGCGTTGCACTACCGGCGTGAGCGTCTCGCAGAGGTCGAACATCTGCCGCGACACCTTGCCGTAGAGCCCCGCGGTGTGGGGCAGCATGATGAGGTCGGGGCAGACCCGCAGCGCGAGCTTGGTCGGCATCGGCGTGTAGACGCCGGCCGCCCGCGCCTCGTAGCTCGCCGAGGAAATGATGCCGCGCTCGCGTCCGCCCACCGCCGTCTTCTTGCCGCGCAACTCCGGACGCAGCGCGAGCTCGCACGACACGAAGAACGCATCGGCATCGAGGTGCACGATCATCGGCAGGGCCGGCTTCGTCGGGCGGTTCGGCGGGTCACTGGGCACGGCGCCAGTCTTCGCGGGAATTTGCTCCGCGCAACTCCGCGTCGTGCAAAAAAACGCCCGCGTCGAAAAACGCGGGCGGGAATCAGTTCACTCATCCGTGGCGGGGCACCCCGCCGCGCTCAGAGGAGCTTCTGGTGCCGGGACGCAATCTTTTTGACCTGCTCCGGGGTGTGGCGCTCCACCAATTCGCCCAGAGTCTCCGGGTCGACCGTCGTGGAAACGACGACCAGTTCGCGGCGGTTGACGACTGCGATGCAGATGTCGATCGGCTCGTCCTCATCGAGATCATCGGGCGTGTAGACGAGGACCGCCTCGGCTTCGCCGCGGTCAGAGACGCCCACCAAGCGGGTCCAGCCGCGCTTTTTCATCGCGAGGTCGGTGTCCACGAAAAGCTTCTCGCGCGACCACTCGCCGTTCTGATCCCGGCGTTCGTAGACGCCGACGCTGGCGTGCTTGACCGCGGCGAGCGCGAGGCGCGCGTCGACGATCTCGGGCTTTTGCACGAAGAGCAGCCCGCCGCGCACGGCGCCGAGCGTGAGACGCCCGACGCTGCACTGGACTTTCGTGTGCCAGTCCGCGTTGGTGGACTTCATCACTTGGCGGCGCAGGGCCGCGGCGTCGCTGTCGAGGGTGATGTAACTCGCCACCGCGACCGCCATGATCACGAACGGCGCGAGGCAGATGCCGAGCACCCAAGGCCAGATGCGGCGGCGGGGTGCGGCGGGAGTTTGCGGAGTCGTCGGATTCATGGGCGGAGAGTCAACGGTGGCGTGGTTGCGGGACCGCGGGCGATCAGGCCTTCGCCTTCAGCTTCGCGTTCATCTTCACGTGACGAAGGGGCTCGATGTCGTATTTCTCCGCCAGCGCGCCGATCTTGTCGGCGTTGATGCTGCCGACGATGTTCACGAAGACGGCTTCGCCCTTGTGATCGATCACGGTGACGACGAGGCCTTCGATGACGTCCTCGCCCTTCATCTTGGCGAAGATGGCGACGTCGTCGCCCTTGTTCTGCTCGCGCACGGTGATCATGCGGTGCCAGCCGGCTTTCTCGAGCTTGGCGCGAACCGCCTCGATCTTCTCGACGTTGGCGGCGCGGTTCGCGTCGTCGAGACCGACGACATTGACGCGGATGCGTTGGATGTCGCCGACAATGTCGGCGGCGTCGGCATCCTGGTGCTTGGCGATGCGGGCGGCGAACTTGAGCATCGCGGGAGAGAGGTTGACCTCGACGAACTGTCCCTTGGCGGACGGGAGGAGTTGGCCGATGTCGACGAAACCGGATTCTTCATCCGCCGCGAAAGCAGCGGTGGCAGTGAGCGCCAGAGAAACAGTGGCGGCAGTGAGGAGGGAGCGGAGCGAGGATTTCATGGGAGGTTCTTTGGGAGGGTTGGTGGCCGGATGGTTCCAACACCCCGCAGTCCGCGCGGAAGTTGCGGAAAGATTTCTCGGAAGCAAAAACGCGGCTCCGCACGAGAGGCGCCTGCCGACTCGGGCGGCGAAACGCGCAGCGTCGTAGGCGACGATCTTGGCCGCACACTCGCGGCCCGAGGCGGCACACCTGGCGCGGTGTTGCGCCCCGTTGCGAATGAGAAGCCGCGCGGCCGTCAGAGCGCGGCTACTTCGCCGCCCGCCAGGTGCGCAGCGCCTCGCCGGTGAGCGAGCGCGGCTCCTTTTCGATGCCGCCGCGCGCGCCGGCGTAGACGATTTCGCCGCCCTCAGGACCGCCGCCGGGGCCGAGATCGATGAGCCAGTCCGCGAGGTGAATCACGTCGAGGTTGTGCTCGATGATGACGATGGTGTTGCCGGCGTCGCGCAGCTTGAAGAGCAAGTCCATCAGCCGCTGGATGTCGGTCCAGTGCAGGCCGGTCGTGGGCTCGTCGAGGATGTAGAGCGTGCGGCCCTGCTCGCGTTTGCTCAGCTCGAGGGAGAGTTTGATGCGCTGCGCTTCGCCACCGCTGAGCGTCGTGGCGGACTGCCCGAGCTGGAGGTAGCCGAGGCCGACGGCGTCGAGCGTCGCGAGCTTTTCGGAGATGCGCGGAATCGCGCGGAACAGCTCCATCGCCTCGCGCACGGTGAGATCGAGGACGTCGGCGATGTTCTTGCCGTGATAGCGCACTTCGAGCGTCTCGCGGTTGAAGCGCCGGCCGTCGCAACTCGGGCACGGCGCAAACGCATCCGCCATGAATTGCATGTCGAGACGGATAACGCCGTCGCCCTGGCAGCGTTCGCAGCGGCCGCCGCGGACGTTGAACGAAAAACGGCTGGCCTTGTAGCCGCGGACCTTGGCGAGCGGGATCTGCGCGAAGAGATCGCGCAACAAATCGAGCAGGCCGACGTAGCTGGCGGGATTGGAGCGCGGGCTGCGACCGATCGGTTCTTGGTCAACCTGCACGGTCTTCTCGAAGTGCTCGAGGCCGGCGAGGCCCTTGTGTTTACCGGGCAGTGTCTTCGCGCCGTTCAGCTTGCGCGCGGTCACGGCGGCGAGGATGTCGTTCACGAGCGAGCTCTTGCCGGAACCGGAAACGCCCGTGACGCACGTGAGCAAGCCGACCGGGAACGCGGCATCGACGTTCTTCAGGTTGTGCTCCGACGCGCCGCGCACGGTGAGCCAGCGGCCGTCGGGCGCGAGCGTCTTGGCATCCTTCGCGACGCCCATCTTGCGTGCGAGATACGGGCCGGTGCGCGAGGCCGACGCGGGCAGCCGCGCGCATTCGGCGGGCGTGCCTTGAAAAAGAATTTCGCCGCCTTCGCGGCCCGCGCCGGGTCCGAGTTCGATGAGCTGGTCGGCGATGCGCATCGTGTCTTCGTCGTGCTCGACGACGACGACCGTGTTGCCGCGATCGCGAAGGTCGCGCAGCGTGGCGAGGAGTTTCTGGTTGTCGCGCGCGTGCAGCCCGATGCTCGGCTCGTCGAGGACGTAGATGACGCCAACGAGGCCCATGCCGAGCTGCGTGGCGAGGCGCACGCGCTGGGATTCGCCGCCGGAGAGCGTGCTGTATTCGCGATCGAGCGTGAGATAGCCGAGGCCGGTTTCCTGGAGGAAATGCAGACGCTGCTCGACGCCCTCAATGACTTCGGCGACGGCGCCCGCCTCGGTCGCGCCGAGTTGCGCTGGCACGGCGCGCAGGAAGGCGAGCGCGTGATTGATGTCCATCGCGCTGAACTCCGGATACGCCACGCCCGCCAGTCGCACGGCGGCACTGCGCGGGTTGAGTCGGGCGCCGTGGCACATCGGACACTCGCCGCTGACCATGAACGTCGTGAGCCGCGCGCGGAAGCCGTCGCTGTCCGTCTCGCGAAAGCTTTCCATCAGGTCCGCGACGACGCCGGGAAACGGCATCGCCTTCGCCTCGCGCATGCGCCGGAGCTTGAAGCTGAAGAGCCGCTCCCCCGCCCCGTGCAAAATCAGGTCGCGCGTCTCCTCATGGAGTTTTTTCCACGGCACGTCCGGATCGAACGGCAACTGCTCGGCGAGCTGCTTCAGCAGGGCGTTGTGTTTGATGATGAGATTTTTTCCGCCGATGCGCCACGGCTTGATCGCGCCTTCGCGCACGGACTTCTCCGGGTCGGGAATGACGAGCTCGTCGCTGAACGTGAGCTGGCGGCCGATGCCGCCGCAATCGGGGCACGCGCCTTCCTTGTTGTTGAACGAGAAATGGCGCGGCGTGAGCGGCTCGAAGACGTCGCCGCAGACTTCGCACGCGAGATTCTGGCTGAGCGGAATTTCGCGCCACGGCGCGTCGGCGGATTTCTGCACGAGCACGAGCGCGCGGCTTTGGCCCTCACGGAAGGCGAGTTCGAGCGAGTCGGCGACGCGGCTGCGCTGGTCGGCGTTGAGCACGATGCGATCGAGGACGACCTCGACCGTGATTTCGGCGGCGCCCGTCGGAATGAGCTTCGTTTCCTCGAGCGACTTGACCTCGCCGCCGATGCGCACGCGCTGGAAACCGCGCTGGCGGAGACGGGGCAGTTCGTCGCGCAACACGGCCGGCTTCGCCTTCATGAACGGCGCGAGGATGAGCGCGCGTTCGGCAGGGGCGTCGCGAAACAGCTGGTCGATGCAGTCGTCGAGCGAGCGCTTCACGACGCGGCCGCCGTCCTTCGGGCAGCGTTGCTCGCCGCAGAGCGACCAGAGCAGGCGCGCGTAGTCGGCGACTTCGGTCACCGTGGCCACCGTGCTGCGCGGTGAGCCGGTGCCGGTGCGCTGCTCGATCGCGAGCACCGGCGAAAGGCCGTGGATGAAGTCGACGTCGGGTTTCTTGAGTTGCTCGAGAATCTGCCGCGCCTGCGCCGAGAGGCTCTCCATGTATTTCCGGTAGCCCTCGGCGTAGAGCGTATCGAACGCCAGCGAGCTCTTCCCGGAACCGCTCGGGCCGGTCACGACCACCAACTTGCCGCGCGGGATGCGCAGCTCGAGATTCCGGAGATTGTGTTCCCGGGCTCCCTTGATGTGAATATGCGCAGCGGCGTCCATGGCGATGGCTCACCGTTGCCGATTCGGACGGGAGGTCAAAACGCTTATGGCGAAACCAACCCCCTGCACCATCGTGGATTAAGTCTTGAAGTCATAAACGAAACGCCGCTTCATCCGCGCCAATGAGCCCGGTCTCCGGCTCCTCGTTTCACCCTAACCACCCCGCCCGCTCCGCTTGAGCGGCAGTGTTTACCCGCTATGAACCCAAGCAAACCCATGCATCGTCGTCTGCGCACGCAGGCGATCGCCGCGTTAACCGCCGCCCTCTGCCTGACGCCCGCCGTGCGCGCCGTCGTGCTGCAGTTCGGCGAAGTCAAAGGCCACTTCGATACGACGTTGTCGTTTGGCGGCCTCTATCGACTCAACGCGCCCAGCCCCGAACTCTACGGCCTCACCAACTCCTTCAACGGCGTCGCCGGCAAGCAGCGCTCCGTCAACGCCGATGACGGCAACCTCAACTACGACCAAGGTTTCGCCTCGGCCCTCCTCAAGGCCAGCCACGATCTCGAACTGAACTACAAGAACTCGGGCCTCTTCGTCCGTGGCTTCTACTTCAACGATTTCGTCAACTCCAACGGCACGCGCAAGAAGGCGGCGCTCTCCGACGAGGCCCAGCGCATCGTCGGCAAAGGCGGCGAACTCCTCGACGCCTATGTCTATTTCAAGCCCACACTCGGCAACATGCCGGCGCGCTTCGCCATCGGCAAACAGGTCCTCAGCTGGGGTGAAAGCACGTTCATCCCGAACGGCATCAACTCGGTCAACCCGATCGACGTCGCCAAGCTGCGCACTCCCGGCTCCGAGCTGAAGGAAGCGCTCCGCCCGCTCAACATGGTGTCTGCCTCCCTCGGCATCACCGACAAGCTCACCGCCGAAGCGTTCTACCTCCTCGACTGGGAACGCACCCGCGTCGATCCCCCGGGCACCTATTTCTCGACCAACGACTTCGTCGCCAAGGGCGGCAAGAAGGTCTACCTCGGCTTCGGCGGCATCAATGACGGCTCCGCCCTCGGCGCCATCATGCGCGGCACCGACAACGAACCGGGCAACTCCGGTCAGTGGGGCATCGCGTTCCGCTACCTCGCCGAGAACCTCAACAACACCGAGTTCGGCGTCTACTACATGAACTACCACAGCCGTCTCCCGGTCATCTCGGCGCGCACGCCGCTGGTTCCCGTGAACGGCGCCAAGGCCGCCGCCGACTCCGGCGCGCTCCTGCAAGCCAACACCGCGTTCATGACCGGCCTCGCCACCGCGCTCGGCACCGCCGACCCCGCGGTCATCGGCAACGCGCTGACCACGCTCATCGGCGCCACGCTCACCGGCGTGCCTGCCGCCGCTCTCCCCGCGCCGCTCCAGCCGTTCTACGCCACGGTCGGCGGCGTCACCAGCCAGCTCGCCACGCGCGAACTCCTCACCGCCGCCGCCACGGGCAACTACGTCATCGAGTTCCCCGAGGACATCCATCTGTGGGGTGCCAGCTTCAACACCAACATCGCCGGCGTCGCGCTCCAGGGTGAAATCAGCTACCGCAACAACCAGCCGTTCCAAGTGGACGACGTCGAACTGCTGTTCGCCTCGCTCTCGCCGCTCAGCTCTCGTTTCGCAGCCAACAACCAGATCGGCACCTTCGGCCTCAACACCTACGTCCCCGGCTATCGCCGCCACAAGGTCTGGACCGGCCAGATGACCGCCACGAAAGTCGCGCGCGGCATCTTCGGCGCCGACCAGACGACACTCATCGCCGAAGTCGGCTACGTGAACGCCGACATCCCGAATCCCGGCAAGCTCCGCTACGACGGCCCCGGCACCTTCGTCGGCGGCGACGTCATCTACATGACCGCCTCCGGCAACAACACCTCGGGCGCGCAACCCGCCTCCGAGCCCGCCAGCGCCTTCGCCACCAAGTTCTCGTGGGGCTACCAGCTGGTCGGCCGCCTCGACTACAACAACGCGTTCAATGGCGTGAACGTCTCCCCGCTCGTGCTCTTCTCGCACGACGTCACCGGCAACACGCCGCTTCCGATGGGCAACTTCCGCGAAGGCCGCAAGACCGTCACCGCCGGAGCCGACTTCAGCTTCCAGAACGCCTGGGCGCTCGAGCTCCGCTACGTGAACTTCTTCGGCGCCGGCCGCTACAACCTCCTCGGCGACCGCGACTACGTCTCCGCCACCCTCAAGTATTCGTTCTAACCCCGCGCCCCACGTCACCATGAAGACCAAGATCACACTCTCTGTCCTCACCTGTCTGGGCGCCATTGCCGCCCAAGCAGCCCTCTCCCAAGCCGACGCCGATCGCCTCGGCGCCGACCTGACGCCGCTCGGCGGCGAGAAGGCCGGCAATGCCGATGGCTCGATCCCCGCTTGGGACGGCGGCATCACCGCCGGCCCCGCAGGCTACAAGCCCGGCATGCATCACCCGGATCCGTTCGCGAGCGAGCAACCGCTCTTCACGATCACCGCGGCGAACGCCGACCAATACGCCGGCAAGCTCAGCGCCGGTCACCTCGCGCTCCTCAAGGCCTACTCGACCTACAAGATGCCGGTCTACGCCTCGCATCGCACGGCCTCGAATCCGCAGCGCATCTACGACGCCACGAAGAAGCACGCCACCACCGCCGCGCTCACCGAGGGCGGCAACGGCATCAGCGGCTCGGTCGTCGGCATTCCCTTCCCGATTCCGCAGAACGGCCTCGAGGTGATCTGGAATCACCTCACCCGCTACCGCGGCATCGCCGCCACGCGCTCGATCAGCCAAGCCGCCCCGCAGCGCAACGGCAGCTACACGCTGGTCGATTTCGACGACGAGTTCTTCTTCAACTACGTCCGCGACGACATCTCCGAGGCCGAACTCGCCAAGCAGCTCACCTCCGACAACGTCCTGATCTACTTCAAGCAGGCCGTCACCGCGCCCGCCCGTCTCGCCGGCTCCATTCTGCTCGTGCACGAGACGATGGACCAGGTGAAGGAGAAGCGCCGCGCCTGGCTCTACAACGCCGGCCAGCGCCGCGTGCGCCTCGCCCCGTCGATCGAATACGACAACCCCGGCACCGCCGCCGACGGCATGCGCACCTCGGACCAGTTCGACATGTTCAACGGCGCTCCCGACCGCTACGAATGGAAGCTCGTCGGCAAAAAGGAAATGTATGTCCCCTACAACTCCTACAAGCTGCACAGCGACTCCGTGAAGTATGACGAGATCCTGAAGCCCCTGCACATCAACCAGGACCTCACCCGCTACGAACTCCACCGCGTCTGGGTCGTTGACGCGACGCTCAAGGCCGGCACCAGCCACGTCTATTCCCGCCGCACGTTCTACGTCGACGAAGACAGCTGGCAGGTCCTCGCCGTCGACCAATACGACGGCCGCGGCCAGCTCTGGCGCGTCTCCGAGGCGCACTGCATCAACTACTACGATGCCCTCACCTTCTGGAGCACGCTCGAAGTCCACACCGACCTGATCGCCGGCCGCTACCTCGCGATCGGCCTCGATAATCAGGGCAAGATGTATGACTTCACCCTGAAGCGCACGCCGCAGGACTACACGCCCGCGCGTCTCCGCCAGGAAGGCGTCCGCTAACGCCAAGAATTGCGCAAGGGCGGCCACGATCCGGGCCGCCCTTTTGCTTGCCCGCCCCGCCCCACGCAAAATCATCCCCCCATGCCCTCGCCGTTCGCTGTAGCAGCGGCCGTCTGTGACCGCCGTCCCTTGCGCCTCCTCGTCGCATCGTTGGCACTTCTTGTTGGTCTGCGCGCGAGCGCCCAGGTGACCTCCGAGCCCGCGGCGCTCGCCGCAAAATCGCTCCTGCTCGACATCACTCGCGCCGGCGACCGCGTGATCGCAGTCGGTGACCGCGGACACGTGCTCCTGTCCGCCGACGACGGCAAGACCTGGCAACAGAGCATCACTCCGACCCTCGCGATGCTCACCTGCGTCTCCTTCCCCGACGCCGACCACGGCTGGGCCGCAGGCCACGACGGCGTCATCATCGCCACCAGCGACGGCGGCAAGACCTGGACGCGTCAGGATCGCGGCCAGGACCTCGAGACCGTGTTCCTCGACATTCTCTTCCTCGACGCCCAACACGGCTTCGTGGTCGGAGCCTACGGGAAATTTCTCGAAACGATCGATGGCGGCAAAACTTGGACCGCGCGCAAGATTTCGGAGGAAGACGTCCACTTCAACCGCCTCGCACACGACGGCACCGCAGCGCTCTACCTTGCTGGCGAACAGGGCACCGTCTTGATCTCGCGCGATCTCGGCCAGACTTGGCAGCGTTCGCCGCTCGACTACGAGGGCTCGCTCTTCGGCGTCCGCCCGCTCACCGGCGGCCTCCTCGTCGCTTACGGACTGCGCGGCCGCATCTTCGTTTCCGCCGACGACGGCGCCGCCTGGCAGCCGCGCGACAACGATATCAAGACTCTCATCACATGCGGCGCCCGCCTGCGCGAGGGCGTCGTCGTTCTCGCTGGCCAAGGCGGAAACTTTTTCATCAGCCGTGACGGCTGCCGCTCTTTTCACCACTGGAAACCCGACGATTTCGGGACCAGCGTCGCAGACATCGCGGTCGCGCGCGACGGAGCGCTCATCACCGTCGGCGAAGCCGGCGCCATCCGCGTCAACATCCCCTGACCATGCTCGCGCGCGTTGAAGAACTCGTTTTCCGCTTCCGCCATGCCACCGTGGCGCTGTTCGCCGCTGCGACCATTGTTCTCGGTTTCTTCGCGAGCAGGACCCACGTCGACGCCAGCTTCAACAAGCAGCTGCCGAGCGACCACGAATACATCCAGAACTTCAAGAAATACCAGGAGCAGTTCGGCGGCGCGAATCGCCTCGTGATCGCGCTCGTCGCCAAGAAGGGCGACATCTTCACTCCGGAGTTCTTCCAGACGCTCAAGGCCGCGACAAACGAGGCCTACTACCTCCCGGGCGTCGACCGCGCGCAGGTCACCTCAATCTTCACGCCCAACGTCCGCTACATCGAGGTGGTCGAGGAAGGCCTCAGCGGTGGCAACGTCATCCCCGCCGACTTCGTGCCGACCGCCGCGGGCCTGGAACGCGTCCGCCAGAACATCATCAAATCCGGCCGCGTCGGCATGCTCGTCTCCAACGACTTCACCGGCGCCGCGATCATCGTGCAGCTCCTCGACGTCGACCCGCAGACGGGCAAGAAGCTCGTCTACGCCGAGGTCGCCGACGCGCTTGAGCAAAAGATCCGGCAGAAGTTCGAGTCCGACACCGTCGGCGTGCACATCATCGGCTTCGCCAAGGTCATTGGCGACATCACCGACGGCGCGCGCGGCGTGCTGGTGTTCTTCGGCGTGGCCATCGTCATCTCGGCGTTCCTGCTCTACTATTTCTCGCAGTCGCTCGCGCTCACGATCCTGCCGCTCATCACGTCCTTCTGCGCCGTCATCTGGCAACTCGGCATCCTCAACCTGCTCGGCTTCGGCATCGACCCGCTCTCGATTCTGGTGCCATTCCTCGTCTTCGCGATCGCGCTGAGCCACGCCACGCAGATGCTCCGTTCGTTCCGCTACGAATACAACGTCGGCGGCACGGAGATGCACGCGGCGCGGGCGTCATTCGCCAATCTCTTCATCCCCGGCACCGTCGCGATCCTGACCGACACCGTCGGCTTCCTCACGATCTGGCTGGTCAAGGTCCCGATCATTCAGGAGCTCGCCATCACCGCATCGATTGGCGTCACGCTCATCATCCTCACCGACCGCTTCATGCTGCCGGTGCTCCTGAGCTACACGAAGATGTCGCCCGACTTCCGCCGTCGCGTGAACTTCCGGCGCTTTGCCCTCCAGCCGACGTGGCGGCGCCTCGTCAACTTCACCACCGGACCGAAGTCGTCGCTCGTCATCATCGCGGTCGGCGCGGCGCTGTGGGGCTTCGGCCTCTACAAGGCGAAGCACATCCGCATCGGCGACATGCACGCCGGCGTGCCGGAGCTGCGCCAGAGCTCGCGCTACAATCAGGACACCGCCGCCATCACCAAGAAGTTCAGCATCGGCGTCGACGTCATCACGATCATCGTCGAGACGGTGCCCAACGGCGTCATCGACCACGACGTCATGTCGCTCGTCGACCACTTCGCCTGGCACATGCGCAACATCGACGGCGTGCAGTCCACGATGGCGATCACCGACCTCGCGCGCACGATCAACGCCGGCTGGAACGAAGGCTCGCTCAAATGGCGCGTCATTCCCCGCAACAAGGACGCACTCGCCCAAGCCGTTTCTCCGGTCGAGACCTCCACCGGCCTGCTCAACAACGACGGCAGCGTCATCCCCGTGATGATCTACCTCAAGGATCACAAGGCCGAGACGATCCAACGCGTGATCGCCGCCGTGAAGGACTTCCGCGCCGCGCACCAAAACGACAGCGTGCATTTCCAACTCGCCACCGGCAACGTCGGCGTCATGGCCGCCACCAACGAGGTCGTCGTCGCCGCCCAGTTCCCCATGGTGATGTGGCTCTACGTCGCCATCGTCGTGCTCTGCCTGATCTCATTCCGCTCGTGGCGCGCCACGCTCTGCGTCGTTCTGCCGCTCATCATCGTCTCCGACCTCGCCTATGCGCTCATGGTCTTCCTCGAGATCGGCCTGAAAACCTCGACCCTGCCGGTCGTCGCGCTCGGCGTCGGCATCGGTGTCGACTACGGCATTTATCTCTGCTCCGCGTTGATGGAGCGCATGCACGAAAAGGGCGATTCGCTCGAGGACGCCATCTGCTTCGCCTACGCCACGATGGGCACGTCGGTCGTCTTTACCGGTCTCGCACTGTCGATCGGCGTCGGCACCTGGGCGGTCTCGGCGCTCAAGTTCCAAGCCGACATGGGCGTGCTGCTCGCGTTCATGTTCCTCGTCAACATGCTCGGCGCGATGCTCCTCATGCCCGCGCTGGCGACCTGGCTCTTCCGCCACAAGCGCGGCACGATCCACGACGCGACACGCCCGCCGTTCCCGATGACGAAGTGACGCGCGCCGCCGGCCCATTCGGCGCGCCCTTGGTTTCCGCTCACTCGCTCCGCAACGTCACCGCCGGATCGACGCGCGCCGCCCGCCGGGCCGGAGCCCAGCAGGCCAGCGCGGTCGTTCCCAACAGGAGCCCGATGACGCTCCCGAAAACCAGTGGCTCCACCGGCGCGAGACCGTAGAGCAATTTCGAAAGCGCCAAGCCGAAGAGCACGGCGACAGCCGCTCCCGCCGCCACGCCGATGAGCGACAGTTTCATGCCCTCGCGGACGAGGAGACGCACGACCCGCCGCGCATCGGCCCCGAGCGCCATGCGGATGCCGATCTCACGCGACCGCTGCGCGACCCCGAAGGCCACCACCGCATACAGCCCCATCACCGACAGCACGAGGGTGATGCCACCCTGCGCCGCCGCCGCCGTCATGCCCATGCGCATCGGCAGCAACGCGAACACACTGCCCCCCATCAAGTCCTCCATCGTCCTGACATCGTAGATCGGCAGCTGCGAATCCACTGCGAGCAGCTCGGCGCGCACGCGCTTCGCGTCGAGCGCTGGATCTCCGCTCGTGCGCAACATGAGCGTGACCGGCAACATCGATTCCTGATTCAAGGAGGTGAAGAACGCCGGCGCCGGCTGCTCGGCCAGCATCATGTATTTCGAAGTTTCAACAAGGCCCACGACCTCGATCCACGGCCCGTCTTTCCAAGGTTGAAACCGCTTCCCGATCGGGTCCTGTCCCGGCCAGCACAAGTCGGCCATCGCGACGTTTATCACCGCGACACGCGGCGTGTTCGGCTGGTCGGCCTCGCTCAAGGTCCGGCCGCGCCGCAAACGGATGCCTATCGCCTCGGTGAATCCCGGGGAAACGATCGAAAGCTTGGCCGACGCGACGCCATCCTTGAGCTGGGGCGGCGGATTCTCGGGGCGAACCTCCCGGGCGTTGATTTGATTGTCGAACGGCATGTGGCTGGTCAGCCCCGCCGCCTCGACGCCATGCATGGCGCGCAAACGCTCGAGCAACTCGCGGTTGAAATTCCGGCTGCGCTCTTCGCTGTATCCCTGCAGCGCCAGATCGTATGAGGCCATCAGCAAGCGCTCGGGCCTGAACCCCAACTCCACCGATTGCACGCGCTGGAGACTGCGCATGAACAGACCGCCGCAAACGAGCACGATGAGTGACATCGCCACCTGACCGATCACCAGCATGTCGCGCAAACGATGCCGGCCCTGACCGCCCAACGCCTCGCCCGTGCCGCGCTTGAGTTGATCCGCCAAATCGATGCGTGACGCCCGCAAGGCCGGCAACAGTCCGCTCGCCAGCCCCGCCACCAGGGTCACCACCACCACGAATACGTAGCCCTCCCAGCCGGGCCGGCCGTCGACGGTGACAGGCATGTCGCTCTGCGGCGTGAAGCGTTGCATCGCGGCCCCCATCGCGTTCGCGAGAAACCATCCGGCCAGGCCAGCCAGCGCCGCCAACACCATGCTTTCAACCAACAGTTGGCGCACCAATCGCGCCCTGCTCGCTCCGAGCGCAGTTCGCACGGTCAGCTCCCGCTGCCGCGTCACCGCGCGCGCGATCATGAGATTGGCCACATTCGCGCAGGCGGTGAAGAGCACGAGCAGCACTATGCCGAGGAACAAAGCCAGGAACACCGGCAGGAATTCCGCCACGCTCGGGTCCGGTCGCGCGCGGCTCTCGAGCATCGCCATCGAACGATAGGCGCGATGGTCGCTGGGATACTCCTTCGTCAATTGATCCAAGACCACCGCCGCTTCCGCGCGCAGATCGTCCAACCTTGCTCCGGGTCTCAACCGACCCGTCACTCGCCAACCTCCAGCGCCACGCCAGTCGATCATGCCCGCCATGCTTGGCCTAAAACTGTCGATCGCTCCCGCCGGCACCCACGCACTCATGGCCAGCATCGAATGGAATCCATGAAACCCCGCCTGCGCGACGCCCACGACCGTGAAAGGCTGTCCATTGAGCCGGATCGTGCGCCCGACTATTCCGGCGTCCCCGCCGAAGCGCGTCTGCCAAAAATCGTGGGAGAGCACCGCCACCGGAGCGCCGCCATGCTTCTCTCCATCCGACGGCAGCAGCGTCCGCCCGACCGCGGGCGCGATCTCCAGTCCCGTGAACGCGTTCGGCGACACCACTTCGACCCAAGTCCGCTGCGGAGCCCCTTGATCAGCACTGAAATTGGCCGGCGACGGCATCGACGCCACGAGTGCGTCCACGCTCCGGAGCCGCTCGCGGTAGTCGCGATAATCGGAATAAGACAGCCCGATCGGTATCTGCACCGCATCGGTGCGGTGCAACAGCACGACCAGCCGCTCCGCCGCCGGGAGCGACGACGGGCGGAAGAAAAAAAGGTTCACCATCCCAAACAGCACGTTGTTCACCGCGATGCCGAACGCCAACGTCAGCACCACCACGACCGCGAAGCCCGGAGACTTCGCGAGCTGGCGCAGCGCCGAGCGGAAGTCCTGCCGCAATTCATCGAGCCAGCGCCAACCGCGCGCGTCGCGCGCCCGCTCCTGGACACTGGCCACGTTGCCGAAATCGCGGAGCGCCGCGAAACGCGCCTCCTCCGCGGTCATGCCGGCGGCGCGATGCCGCTCAGCCTGCATGTCGAGGTGCGCCTGCATCTCGGCCGCCATCTCCCGTTCGCGCTGCGTCCTCCGCAGCAAGCCCCAGAATTTCCGCACGATTTTCATGATTTCTCCTCTCTGACTACTCCGTCCGCAACGCCACGAGTGGATCGACGCGCAACGCCCGCCGCACCGGCCAATATCCCGCGACCAGCGCGACGAAAACGAGCACGCCCGCCGCGGCCAAAAGCGAGACCGGATCGAACGGCGACACGCCCTCGAGGCTGCCGCGAAATAGCTGCCCCGTCAGCGCGGCGCCGATCATACCTGCGGTCAGCCCGATTCCGGTGACACGCAACGTATCACGGAGCAACGGCACGACCACGTCGCGCGGCGTCGCGCCCAGTGCCAGGCGAATGCCCACCTCGCGGGTCCGCTGTGAAACGGCCTGCGCCACCAACGCAAAGAGCCCGGTCGTCGTCAGCAGCACCGCAAGCGCGGCGAAACCGGCGAGCAATTGCGTCGAGATTCGGCGAGGCGCCAGCGCAAGACCGACACCTTCGTCCAATGTCTGCACTTCGAACAGCGGCATCGCTGGATCGAGCGCGCGCAACGCGGTCCGCAAGGCCGGAGCGAGTTCCTCTCCCGGTCGGTCGCTGCGCACGACGAGCGTCATCGTGTTCCACACCCAGCGATGCGCCGACAGATAGAACTGCGGCGCGGGCGGCTGCCCGGGATCCCGGCTGCGCACGTCGCCCACGACGCCCACCACCGTCGAATACGTCTTGCCACCGCCTGGATTGATCTGCCGCCCGATCGGGTCCTCGTCGCCCCAAAGCTGACGCGCGAGTGACTGGCTCACGATCGCCACGCGCGGCGCCTGCTCGTTGTCGGCTCGGGTGAACGATCTTCCTCGCAACACGGGAATCTGCATCGCGCGAAAATAGTCCTCCGACACCACGCGCCATTCGCACTGGATCGACTCGTTGGCTGGAATCCGCGCCGCCCCGACCGGGAAGATGTTGTTGCTGGTGTTCTGCGGCGCCATTGGCGCGCTGTTCGTGACCGCGACCGCTTCCACGCCCGGCAGCGCACCGACACGTTCGATCAACTGCTCGACCAACGCCCGGCCTTCATCGCCGGGCGCGAGACGCGCGGTGAGAACCTTATCCGCGCGAAACCCCAGCTCCGCGCCCTGCAACCGCGTGAACGACCGGAACAACAGCGCCGCACTCGACAACAGGATGAACGCCAGCGCCAGCTGTCCGGCCATAAGGAGTTGGCGTCCCCGCGCGCGCCCCCCACCCGTCGCGGCGCCGTCCTTCAGTCCGTTTTGCACATTCACGCGCGCCGCCGCCAGCGCCGGCGCCAGAGCGGCCGCCACGCCGGTGACGATCGTGGCGAGCACTGCAAAGGCCAGCACGCGTCCATCGAGGGAAATCTCATTCGCGCGCGGCAAACCCAGGGCGCCGAGCCCACGCAGCAGCTGCACGCTGCTCGCCGCCAGCCAACCACCGAGCGCACCGCCAAGCGCGACTATCACCATCGTCTCGGCGATCATTTGCCGGATCAACCGACCGCGCCCGCCGCCCAGCGCGACGCGCACCGCAAACTCGCGCGTCCGCGCGCTCGCGCGCGCCAGCAACAGTCCGGCGAGGTTCGCGCACGCGATGGTCAGTAAAATTGCCACCGCGCCGAGAAGGAACCAAAGGCCGCGCCGCACGCCCAGCGGCACCATCGTGTCGAACACCGATTCCAAGTGGACGCCCCAACCCGTGTTCGTCTGCGGAAACTCCCGCGCCAGCTGCACAGCCACCGCCGCCAACTCCGCTTCGGCCGCCGCACGATCCACGCCGCGCTGCAACCGGCCATAAACATCGACATCATGCTCGCCGCGGTCCGCGCTCCGCGTGCCGCCACGCAGCGGCACAAAAAGATCGAATCCTTCCATGACGCCGAGCTCCGGTCCCGCGACGCCGATGATCGTGTGACTGACGCCATTCACCGCCAGCGCCCGACCCACCACGGACGTATCAGCGGCAAACCGCGTCCGCCACAACCGATCGGATATCACCACCACGCCGCCCGCGCCTTCCGTGAATTCCTTCTCGTTCGCCGCCCGTCCGCGCGCGATGCGCAGGCCGAAGAGCGGGAACCAATCGGACGTATGGGCAACCGTGCGCAGGCGTTCCGGCTCTTCGCCGAGCAGGACGTTGCTCGCGGGATACGCCGCGGCGGCGAGTTGCGCCCAAGCCGTGCTGCGCCGTTGCCAATCGGCAAAATTCAGGAGCGAAACCGAGAACCTCGCGATGCCGCGCCCCGGATTCGCTTCCCACACCCGCACCACCCGCCCGGACTCCGGCAGAGGCAGCGGCCGCAGCGCGATGGAGTTCACGACACTGAAAAGAGTCGTCGTCGCGCCGATGCTCCCGGCCATCGCCACGATCGCGAGCAGCGAGAACAGCGGTTCCTTCGTCAGCAATCGAACCCCGAGACGAACATCCTGCCACGCGTCCTCGATCCAGCGCCACGAGCGCTGCTCTCTCGAGCGCTCCTGCACGCTCGCCACATTGCCGAACGCCCGCAGCGCGGCGAACCTCGCCTCGCGCGCGTCCATGCCGGCCACGCGATTTCGCTCCGCCTGCATCTCAAGGTGGTGCTCCATCTCCGCCTTCATCTCGGCATCGAGACGGCGGCGCTGGAAATACCCGAGCAGGCGGCGCAACGCTTTCATCGCTCAGGTCGCCTTCAACACGAGATTGATGGCCGCCGAGACCCGCTCCCAATTCTCCGTCTCCTCCACGAGCTGCTTCCGGCCCGTCGCAGTCAGCGAATAGAACTTCGCCTTACGGTTGTTCTCCGAGACGCCCCACTCCGAGCGGATCCATCCCTGCTCCTCCAACCGGTAGAGCGCCGGATACAGCGAGCCCTGCTCCACGAGCAAGACGTCCTTCGACATCTGCGCAATGCGCAGCGAAATTCCGAAGCCGTGCATCGGTTCGAGCTGCAGCGATTTCAGGATCAGCATGTCGAGCGTCCCCTGCAGCAATTCCTGTTTTTCGTCCTTGGGCATGATGGTCTCTCCTAGATTATCTAGGAGAGGAACAGCTCTCCCCTAGACCGTCAAGAGGAAAGGCCGTTGCGGCGAATCTCCCGGTGAATTTCCAGCGCGGCGCTTTGCTCTGGCCAGCGCGCAGCGGGTCGCTTTCCTCGCAGCATGGCCGCGGCCGAAGATACTCCGCTTCTCTCTCCCTCGCAGCGCCGGCTCGTTGGGGCGGCGCTCGCGTTCGCCGCGGTCGTGGGGATTTTCGCCCTGATCGTCTACAGCGTGCGCATGGTCGGGCTCGTCGTGCACGAGTTCGCCGGTGTCATCTGGCCGATCGCAACCGCGGGCATCCTCGCGTTGATCCTGCATCCATTCGTGGACTTTCTGCAGCGGCGCCTGCGGCTGCGTCCGCTCGCCTCCGTGATCATTCTCTATGGCGTCGTCGTCCTGGCGATCGCCGGTGTGCTGCTCGCGGTCGCGCCCGCCGTCATCGGACAGGTCATCGACTTCTTCAACTACCTGCCGACGCTGTGGCAGCACGTCGTCACCTGGAGCGAATCTCATTTCCCGGAATGGCTCGCGGTGTTCCGCAAATATTCCGACGTGCCGGCCGTGAAGAACGCGATCGCGGCGCTCACGACGCAGGCGCAGGACCTCGCGACGCACATCCTGCCGTCGCTGAAACAGGCCGGCGCAGGCCTCTTCGGTATTTTTGGCGTGATCGCTTCCCTCGCGATCATTCCCGTCTACCTGTTCTTCTTCCTGATGGCCGACGGCCGCGACCCGACCAAGCGGCTCGCGGAGCACCTCGTGTTTCTCCGGCCGCACGTGCGGGACGACATCGTTTTCCTCGCTCGCGAGTTCGTCGGTATTGTCGTCGCGTTTTTCCGCGGCCAGCTGCTCATCGGCCTGATCATGGGAGCGCTGCTCGCCACGGGCTTCTCGCTCGCCGGGCTGAAGTTCGGCTTGGCGCTCGGCGTTGCGATCGGGTTCCTGAACATCGTGCCCTATCTCGGATCGATCCTCGGCCTCAGCATCGTGCTGCCGCTGGCATTGCTCCAGCCCGACGGCGGTGCGTGGCTCTTTCTCACGTGCATCGGGATCTTCGTCGGCGTGCAGATCATCGAGGGCTGGTTCCTCACACCGCGCATCATGGGTCAGCAGACCGGGCTGCATCCCGTCGCGATCATCTTCGCGGTGTTTTTCTGGGGCGAGGCGCTCGGCGGTATCCTCGGCATGCTGCTGGCCGTGCCGCTCACGGCGTTCTTCGTGACGGCATGGCGTCTCGTCCGTCGGAAATATTTCCAATCGCCCCAGGCCGCCCCGCCCGCCTGAGGAGCGCGGCACGTTTCCTACTGCTCCGCACATGCCTTGGGAGGTGCGATTCGATCACGGAATTTCGCTGCCGCAAATCGGCTGGTGGCTGGACGCGCAGAAATCGACGCCGCGCGCGATCGTCACGCACGGCCACTCGGATCACATCGCGCGCCATCGCGAGGTGGTGTGCACGCGCCCGACCGCTCGCTTCATGCAAGAGCGGCTGCCCGGACGCCGCGAGTGTCACGTGCTCGCATTTGGCCAGACCGAGCAACTGACGCTCGACTGCACCGTCACTCTCCTGCCCGCCGGCCACATCTTCGGCTCCGCCCTCGTGCGGCTCGAACACGCGGAGCACGGCACGCTCCTCTACACGGGCGACTTCAAGCTCCGTGGCGGACGCGCCGCCGAAACCTGCGCCACGCCGCGCGCCGACGTGCTGATCACCGAGAGCACTTTTGGCCTGCCGCGCTACGTGATGCCTCCAGCTGAACAGACGGAGTCGGCCATTCTCGATTTCTGTCGCGGCGCCCTCGCCGAAGGCATCACGCCGGTGCTCTACGCCTACGCGCTGGGCAAGTCGCAGGAATTGCTGCGCTTGCTCGACAGTGCCGGCTTGCCCGTCTCGCTCCACCCGCGCGCCGCGCGTTTCGCGCGTCTCTACGCCGAGCTGGGAGCCGCGATGCCGGCGCATCGCACGCTCGACACGCAGGGTCACCGCGGGAGCGTCGTCATCGCGCCGGCGGGAGACAAACTGCTCGACCACGTGCACCCGAAACGCACCGCCGCCGTCACCGGTTGGGCGCTCGACACCCGCACGCGCTACCAGATGGGCTGCGACGCGGCTTTCCCGCTCTCGGATCACTCCGATTTCAACGAGCTCCTCGCGTTCGTCGAGGCCGTGCAGCCGCGCACGATCTACACCGTGCACGGCTTCGCCCGCGAGTTCGCGGCCACGCTCCGACAGCGCGGACTCGACGCGTGGGCACTGGGCCGCGGCAACCAGCTGGAACTTTCCTTGTAGCAACCGGACTCAACATCCACTTTCGCCGCCGTGTCCCGCCGCCTGCGCCCCCTTCTCTTCTTTAGTCTCTTTGCCCTCGTGAAACTCAATGCCGCTCCCTTCACCGGCATGGCCGACGGCGAACGCTTCATCTACAAGGTCGGCTTCGCCGTCTTCCCGCACGCGGGCGACATCACGATTTCCGCGAAGGCCGAGAAATCCACCGACGGACGCGCGTTGATGCGCGTCACGACCGAGACCGCGTCGCGCGGGATCGTCCGGGGGCTCTACGAATTCGACAATCTTGCCCACGTGCTCATCGACGTCGCATCGGGACGCGCGCTCGCGATCCGCGAGACCGGCGAAGACCCGAAGCGAAAATCCGACTCCGAAACCAACTTCGACTACGAGAAACACGTAGCGCACCACGTCGACCGCAGCCGCCCCGAGCGCAGCGTCGACCTAGCCATTCCCGAGGGCGATCCGATCGATCTGATCAGCGCGCTCGTGCAAACGCGCGACTGGAACCTCAAGCCCGGCGAGAAGCGCGATGTGCTCATGTTTTTCGGCCGCGATCTCTACCCGCTCTCGATCTACGCGGAGAACTACGAGGAAGTCCGCACCCCGATCGGCAAATTCAAGACGCTCGTGCTCGTGCCGCGCATGGACAAGGACCCGAAAGGCCTCTTCAAGCGCGGCGGCGAAATCAAAGTCTGGATCGCGCAGGACGGCTCGCGCCTGCCTGTGAAGATGCAGCTGAAATTGAAATTTGGCACCGCTTCCCTGCTGATGACGAAATACGAGGCGGCCGCGAAATAGCTCGCCGCATCGCGATCAGGCGCGCGGCGCCGGCCGACGAAGATCTTCCGGCGCGATGCGAAAGCGCCACGGCTTCGCCGCCCAGATCGGTCCCGCGTAGTCGACGCCCACGCGCGGCCCGCACAGGATTTTCCGCGCTGGCGCGGTGATGCCGTGGTCCTCAAGATGCAGCCCGCTCGGCGGCGCCGCCGGCTCGCCGTTGAGTGCGCGACCGATGGAAAGTTGTTTCGTCACCCGCCCCGGACCGATCGCACCTTCGACGCCGCGAATAAGGATCGCTGCAGGAAATCCTACCGGACCGGTCACCAAATTGAGCATCTCGTGAATTCCGTAGCACAGGTAAACATACCAAACGCCGCCCGGTCCAAACATCACCTGGGTGCGCGGCGTGCAGCCCTTGCTCGCATGGCAGGCCAGGTCTCGCGCTCCCACATAAGCCTCCGTCTCAACGATTACCCGTTCCTCGCGGCCCGACGCGGTTGTCCGCACCAAGATCTTTCCGAGCAGCGCGCGCCCCATGCCCACAGTCCCTCGGCCCTGCCAATTTTCGGAAGAAATCACGCGCTCCATCTTCGTGATTTGACGCGCCTCGGGGCCTTCCGCAAGCTGCGCCTCGTCAGCGCGAAGCCCATTTTCACTCGGGAAATCGCGAACTGAAAATAAATCCTTGCACACCCTCCGGGCGCTCCCCTTATTTCGGCCCTTTGAATTTATGAAAGCCACTATCAAGACACAGGGCAAACAGTTCTCCGTGAGCGAAGGCGACATCCTCATCGTGAACCGCTACCCGAAGACCGAAGCCGGCTCCACGGTGGAAATCACCGAGGTCCTCGCCGCCGGCGAAGGCGAAAACTTCAAGGTCGGCACGCCGTTCCTTTCGGGCGCGTCCGTCAAGGCCAAGGTCCTTGAGAACAAGCGCGGCAAGAAGGTCGTCGTCTTCAAGAAGAAGAAGCGCAAGGGCTACGAAAAGAAGCGTGGCCACCGCCAAGAGCTTTCCGTCATCAAAATCGAATCCATCAGCGCCTAAGGAACCACTGCCATGGCTCACAAGAAAGGTCAGGGAACATCCAGCAACGGCCGCGACAGCCACTCCAAGCGTCTTGGTGTGAAGGTCTTCGGCGGCCAGAAGATCCTCGCCGGCGGCATCATCGTCCGTCAGCGCGGCTCCAAGCACCACGCCGGCGAAGGCGTCGGCACCGGTCGCGACTGGACGCTGTTCGCGCTCCGCGACGGCACGGTCGAGTTCGACAAGGCTCACCGCAAGGTGAACGTCGTCTGAGTCGACTTCGCTAATTAACTTTCAAGGCGCACCCTCGGGTGCGCCTTTTGTTTGGCCGGGCTTGCCGCGCCAGAAGCTCTCGCCCACTTTTGCCCGCGTGTCCGATCGGCTCGACGAACTCCGCCGCCAGCGCGCGCTGCTCCAGCAGCACCTCGAGTGGCTCGACGCCGAGATCGCCGCGACGGAGCAATCGCCCGAGACCTCGCTCGCCGTCTCCGGCAGGATACGGCCGCCCGATTCGCATTCGCGCGCCACTCCGATGGGCCAAGGAGTTCTCTCGCCCGCGACAGCACCCGTCGACACCGAGATCGCCGCAGTTCTTGCCGCGCAGAAAGACGCGCCGAAGGACTCCGCGCAGGAAGCCAAACGAGGCTGCCTTGCCGCATTCGCGCTGATGCTGCTCGTCCTCGGACTGGTGATTTTCGGTTGGTATCTTCTCGTCCGG
Organism: Opitutia bacterium; assembly: GCA_016217545.1. Taxonomy (NCBI): domain Bacteria; kingdom Pseudomonadati; phylum Verrucomicrobiota; class Opitutia; species Opitutia bacterium. Next base: position 235,505 of record JACRHT010000016.1, read on the forward strand.
GCGAGGCACTGACGGCTGGAACTCACGTGCCACACTGCGGCGTTGCCCTCGGACCGGTCCGAGCGATACCCCTTCTCCTCGGATGCGCTTCCACAAATATCACGCCTTGGGCAATGACTACCTCGTCATGGATCCGGCCGACTACCCGAGTTGGACCGCGCCGACTTACGACCAGATTCGCGCGATCTGCCACCGGAACTTTGGCGCTGGCTCCGATGGAATCTTGTGGGGCCCCGTCCGCTCCGAACGCGCGCCGTTCGGCCTGCGCATCTTCAACCCTGACGGTTCCGAAGCCGAGAAATCCGGCAACGGCCTCCGCATCTTTGCCCGCTATTTGTTCGACCAGAAAAAAGTCGGCGACGCTCCGTTCACCATCGAAACCGCGGGCGGCGTAGTGGAGGCAGTCGTGCGCGACGGCGGCAAATCGATCACCATCGCGATGGGCAAAGTGTCGTTCAGCAGCGACCGCATCCCGGTCGCCGGCCCGCTGCGCGACGTCGTGAACGAGAAGTTGGTGATTCAGGAACGGGAGTTCACCTTCACCGCCGCCACTATAGGCAACCCGCACTGCGTGATTCCGCTCGCCGAAATCTCGGAGCCGATTGCCCGCTGCTATGGGCCGGAGATCGAGACCCACGCCAATTTTCCGAAGCGCACCAACGTGCAATTCCTCAAGGTTCGGGATCGCGCCAACATTCAGATCGAAATTTGGGAGCGCGGCGCCGGCTACACGCTGGCGTCGGGCAGCAGCTCAAGCGCAGCCGCCGCGGTGGCGCATCGACTGGAACTCGTGGATCGCGATGTCACTGTCCATATGCCCGGCGGCCAGATTCGCATCGAGATCGGCGACGGGTTCGCGATCAAGATGACAGGCCCCGTCACCCGAGTGGCCGAGGGATCGCTCCACGACGAACTGTTCACGACTCGCGTCTAGGCGAGATCGGAGCGCGCAACAAAAAGCCGGAGCCAACGCTCCGGCTTCGTGTAAACGGATTTCGCGGCGCCTCAGTATTTCACCGAGCAGCCGTATTCCTTCGTCGAGGAGTGCGTGATCGGTTTGCCCGCCTTTAGCTCGGCGAGCGCGGCCTTCACGTAATTGATCGCATTTGGGATGTCGGACTCCTTCGACGAGCGGATGCTGTCGATGCCGCCGAGGTAAACCAATGTGCCGTCCCCTGAGATGATGAACATGTGCGGCGTCGTGCGCGCGTCGTAGAGCTTGCCGACCTTGCCGTCCTGATCGCGGAAGTAGGCCGTCGCGACCACGCCAACGTCCTTCTGCCAGGTCTTCGCCTTGGCCACGTCGTAGTCACCCTCCTTGCCCGGCGCGGCCGAGTTGATCTGCAGCCAGACGACGCCGTCCGCCGCCGCGGCCTTCTGCGTGTCCTGCATGTTCGTGGATTTGTTGTAGTGTTTCCGGACGAACGGGCAGTCGGGGTTCACCCATTCGAGCACGACCGTCTTGCCCTTGAACGACGACAGGGCGTGCGTCTGGCCGTTCAGGTCGGTGAGCGTGAAATCGGGGGCCGGCTTGCCAACCTCGAGCGAGGCGTGGGCGATGGCGGCAGCGGAAAGCGCGGCCGCGAGACTGAGGAGTGACGTGATGCGGTTCATGGGAAGCGCGCCTAACAAACCCAACTTCATCGCGTCGTCAAAGCCCACGTCGTTGGAAGAACCCGCTCCCGTTTCCACGGCGGGCGGGGAGAATGCGCCTTGCCCGTCGCGCGCGCCAATCTAGGTTCCGCAGCGCAACGATGTCCGCTGCGCCCGCCCCCTCACGCCCTTTCCGCGACTGGTTTTCCTCCCCTGTCGGATGGGTTACCGTGCCGCTTGCGGGATTCACGGTGGCTTTCATCGCGATGGTCGGCGACGAGTGGCACCGAAACCCGGACCTCTCCCACGGGTTGTTCGCTCCCGTCGTCTTCGCGCTCCTGCTCTGGGAAGGCGCGCGTCGCGGCACGCAGCGTTGGCTCGCCCCGGCAGGTTGGCGACAAGCCGCCGCCGCCCTCCTGGCGCTGCTCGGACTCGTGCTGTTCGCTGCCGCCGGACTTCTCGCGGCAACCGTCGGCTGGGGACACGCGCTGGTCAATTGCGTGCTCGCTCTCGCTCTCGTCGCCGCGTGGCTGGGTGCGTGGCTGGTGCTGGCGGACGAACGCGTCCGCGTGCTGCCGTTCAACTGGATAATTTTCACCGCCATCGTCCTTTGGGTGCTCGCCTCTCCCATTCCGGACGGCACCTATCGGCGCGTGACGATGACGCTGCAACACGGCGTCACGACCGGCGTCCTCGACGCGCTGCACCTCCTCGGCATACCCGCGCGGCAGATGGGCAACGTCATCGAACTCGCCACGGCAAGCGTCGGCGTGGAGGAAGCGTGCAGCGGCATCCGCTCGCTGATTTCCTGTCTCTACGCCGGTTTCTTTTTCGCCGCGTGGCTCGTGCGCGGTGCGGGGCGCAGGCTCTTCCTGATCCTCGCCGCGCCCGTCTTGGCGATCGTGATGAACTTCATCCGCTCGCTGGCCCTCACGCTCTTGGCGAACAACGGCATCGACATCGCCGGCTTTTGGCACGACGCCACCGGCTACGCGATTCTGGGCGTGACGTCGCTCGCCCTCGCCGGCCTCGCGGCGCTGATGAGCGCGCCGCCCGCCCCGCCGGCACCGGTGGACGACGTTGGCCGCGCCGCCACTATACCTCGCGCGCCGTTTGCGCTGCTCGCCAGCGTGTGCGGACTCGGACTCGCGCTCGGGATCTTCTTCGCGTCGTTCAATCACACCACCCCAACGCCGTCTGCGACGTCGAGGATTTCCGCTGCGTCGCTGATTCCCGAGTCCGCTCCCGGTTGGGAGGTGCGTAGCTCCGACGATCTCTACCAATTCTCCGACATTTTGCGCACGCGCGACCTCGCCGAGCGAACTTACCTCCGGCGCGGGCCCAACGGCGTCGTCCAAGTGACCCTCTACATCGCCCACTGGTTGCCGGGCGAAGCTTCCGTGAGCGTCGTCGCCTCGCACACCCCCGATGCGTGCTGGCCCGGCGGCGGCTGGAACGTCGGCCCCGTCGCGTCGCCGCAGGAACGTCTTACCGTCGGCGATCGCCAACTGCCCACCGCGGAGCATCGCTTCTTCGTCAAAGGTGCGCTGCCACAACACGTCTGGTTCTGGCACGTCTACCATGATCGCCCGATCAACTACCGCGATCCGTATTCGGTCCCCGCGTTGTTCGAGATCGCGTGGCGCTACGGCTTCCGTCGCGAAGGCAGCCAGTATTTCATCCGTTTCTCCAGCAACCAACCATGGGAAACCCTCAAGCAGGAGCCCCTCGTGCAGGAGATCTTCCGCCGCCTCGCCACCGTGGGTCTCACGCCATGATCTTCTCCACCACCCGCCAGGAACGCAAAATCCTCGCCTGCGTCGCTGCCTTGCTGGCCCTCGGCCTCATTGGCTTGCTCGTTCTCTGAGTCAGGGAAGAACCGAGTTGCCAAGCCCCACCCCCACCGAAAGCCTGCATCCCCCCGCCCGCTCTGCACGTATTCCGATGAAATGCTCACGGCAATCGTCTCACCGCTTCCCTCCGCCGGCTGGCTCAGCCGCCGGGAGCCGGTGCGCCCACGCATGACCCCGGTTTCCGCCAACGAATCGACACCGGACCCGGCCGAGGAGCACCGCCGCCTCGCCGCCGCCCTCGCTCGCGGCGACAAACAGGCTCTCGCACGCCTCTACGACCTGCTGGCCAAACCGCTCTACTCCCTCGCGCTGCGCATCACCAACGACGCCGCCGAAGCGCAGGACGTCATCCAGGACGTCTTCCTCCAACTCTGGAACAAGGCGGTCGACTACGAGCCGGCACGCGGCAGCTACTTCTCCTGGGCCGCCACCCTGACCCGCAACCGCGCCCTCGACCGCGTCCGGATGCGCACTCGCCGCGCCGAGATCGTCCAGGAATCCGCGGGCGACCTTCTCCCCGCCAGCAACGACGACCTCGACTCCAGCGACAGCCTCTGGCTCCGGGAAAAAGCCAGCGCGGTCCGCGCCGCCCTCACCGCGCTCCCGCCGGAGCAAAAGGGCGCCATCGAACTCGCCTTCTTCCGCGGCCTCACTCAGCAGCAAATCGCGGAGCAACTCGGCGAACCTCTCGGCACGGTCAAAGCCCGCATCCGCCGCGGCCTCCTGCGGCTGCGCGAACACCTCACGTCCCGGCTATGACCACGGAACGCCACGAAGAACTCGCTGCGCTCTACGCCCTCGGTCTGCTCGACGGCGCGGAGAAGCGGTCGTTCGAAGCGGACCTCGCCGGCAACCCCGCGCTGCGCGCCATCGTCGACGACCTGAGCGAATCCTCCGCGGCGCTCGCCCTCGCCGTCCCGCAGGTCGAGCCGCCGCAGGAGCTGCGCGACCGCATCCTCTCGGCGGCCGTCGCGCCCCCCTCGTCCGATCGCCCCGTCGCTTCCGTGCTCCCTTTTCCGCTTGCGCGCGCGCTGCCTTGGGCCGCCGCCGCGTGTCTGGCGATCAGCACCGTTTTCTTTGCCACGCGCGCGATCTCCCTCCGCTCGGAGAACGACACGCTGCGCACCGAGCGCCAGCTCGCCGAAGTCGCCTACCAAATGGCGCAAAACAAACTCAGCGAGCGCACGCTCCTCGCCGAGCGCATGATCGCCGATCTCGGCGCGAAACTGAAGCACACCGAGGATCTCAGCCGGTTGAAGATCACCGCGCTCGCCTCCCTCGCCGGCAACTCGCCCGAGGCAAAGGCCGTCGCAGTCTGGGATCCCGAGCAACAAAGCGGCCTGCTCACCGTGGAGAAACTGCCCGCCATCGCCGCCGAGCAGGATTACCAGATCTGGGTCATCGATCCGCAGTATCCGATTCCCGTCGACGGCGGCGTGTTCAAGCCCGACGCCAGCGGCAAGGCGGTCCTCACCTTCAAGGGCGACAAACCCGTGAAACAGGCCTCCGCCTTCGCCATCAGTCTCGAGAAAAAAGGCGGCGTGCCGAAAGCCGAAGGCCCACTCGTGCTGCTCGGCAAATTCTGAGCCGTTGCGCGCCGCTGCGCAGGCTGGCGAGCATAATTTTCCCGGGTGGAAGTTGACTCTTGTCACTCGGCGGACCGCCGAAAGACTCGCGCGCGTATGATCATCAAACCGAAGGTCCGCGGCTTCGTCTGCGTGACCGCCCATCCCACGGGTTGTGCCGCGCACATCCAGGAGCAGATCGACTACGTTAAGTCCAAGGGCCCGATCACGAACGGCCCGCGCAACGCGCTCATCATCGGCGCGTCGACCGGCTACGGTCTGGGCTCGCGCATCGCCGCTGCGTTCGGTTCCGGCGCGAAGACGCTCGGTGTGTTTTTCGAGCGTCCTTCGGAGGACGGCCGTCCCGCCACCCCCGGCTGGTATAACACCATCGCCTTCACCAACGCCGCCCGCGCCGGCGGCCTCTACGCCGCCAACATCAACGGCGACGCCTTCTCCGACGACATCAAGAAGCAGGCGCTCGAAGTCATCGCGCGCGACATGGGCCCGATCGACCTCGTCGTCTATTCCCTCGCCTCGCCGCGCCGCACGCACCCGCGCACCGGCGTCGTTCACAAGTCCACTCTCCAACCGCTCGGCGCCCCCTACACCAACAAGACCGTCGACACCGACAAGGGCATCGTCAGCGAAGTCACCATCCCGCCAGCCGACGACACCGGTGTCGCCGACACCATCGCCGTCATGGGCGGCGAAGACTGGGAAATGTGGATGCAAGCGCTCGCCGACGCGAAGCTCCTCGCGCCCGGCGCCACCGCGATGGCCTACTCCTACATCGGGCCCCACCACACTTGGCCGATCTACAAGGACGGCACCATCGGTCGCGCGAAGATCGACCTCGAGCGGGCCGCCCGCGCCATCGACGCGCAGCTGAAGGCCCACGGCAACGGCCGCGCGTTCATCTCCGTCAACAAGGCCCTCGTCACGCAGGCCAGCTCCGCGATCCCCGTGGTGCCGCTCTACATTTCCATCCTCTACAAGGTCATGAAGGAAATGGGCCTTCACGAAGGTTGCGTGGAGCAGATGCAGCGCCTCTTCGCCACGCAGCTCTACAACGGAAACCAGCCGAAGCTCGACAGCGACGGTCGCGTCCGCGTCGACGACTGGGAAATGCGCCCCGACGTGCAGGCGAAGGTCGCCGAGATCTGGCCGCACGTCACCACCGAGAACCTCGCGCAACTGACCGACATCGCCGGCTATCGCGCGGAGTTCCTGAAACTCTTCGGCTTCGGCCTTGCGGGAATCGACTACGACGCCGAGGTCGAGCCGCACATCCCGATGAGCTGACGCTCAGCGGCACCGAGCAAAGATCGGTGACAAGTATCAAGACCTCCGCTCGCTTGCGGTCCTCTTGGCACTTGCCCCTTGATCCTTGTTCCTTCGCAAACGCATGCGAGTTGTCGTCCAACGCGTCGCGAACGCCAAAGTCACGGTCGAAGGCCGCGTCACCGGAGAGATCGGTCGCGGCCTTCTCGTTTTGCAGGGCATCGTGCCCAGCGACACGCCCGCCGACGGCGACTGGCTCGCCCAGAAACTCACCAAGCTCCGCATCTTCGAAGACACCGACGGAAAGATGAACCTCTCCGTCGCCGACATCGGCGGCGGCATCCTGCTCGTCAGCCAGTTCACGCTTCACGCGAGCACCGCCAAGGGCACGCGCCCGTCCTTCAACGCCGCCGCGCGCCCGGAAATCGCCCGCCCCCTCTACGAACTGTTCCAACAGCAACTGGCATCCGCACTCGGCCGTCCGGTCGCGACCGGCGAATTCGGCGCCATGATGCAGGTTTCCCTCGTGAACGACGGCCCCGTCACGCTCGTGATCGACTCGCAGCAACGCGAGTAAGCCTCACTCCCGCAGCCACGGCTTCACGTCGCTGCCCTTGAGGATCCGGTCGCAGTAGCCGAACGTTCCGGACTCGAGGATTTCCCGCGCCGCCGCATCCACGCCGCTCAACGCCGCACGGTAGAGCGACGCCGCCAAGCTCACGCGTTTCACTCCCGCCGCCTCGAGTTCGCGCAAACCCAGGCCCATCCCCGCGATGCTCGCCATGACGTTGACCGGCTTCCCGACCGCCGCGCACACGCGCCGGATATCGTCGATCTTCCTCAATCCCGGCGCGAACAGCACGTCGGCGCCCGCCGCCTCGTAGGCCTGCAGACGCCGGATCGCCTCGTCGATGCTGTCGTGGCCGTCGTGCAACAGATTCTCCGCCCGCGCGGTGACCACGAAAGGAAATCCGAGCGAACGCGCCGCCGCCACCGCAGCCGCCACGCGCTCCGCGGCGAACCCGATTTCAAATAACGGTGCCGACGGATCGCCCGTGAAATCCTCGATCGAGCCGCCGGCCAAACCTGCCTCCGCCGCGAGCCGGATCGTCTCCGCCACGATGGCCGGCGCGGTGCCGAATCCGTTCTCGAGATCGGCCGACACCGGAATCTCCACCGCCTCCGCGATCAAGCGCGCGTGCGCCAGCGCTTCGTCCCGCGTGATGCGGTTGTCCGCCTTGCCGAGCAACGCCGCCGCCGCCGCGCTCGACGTGGCGAGCGCCGTGAAGCCGCGTGCTTCGAGCAAACGAGCCGAGACCGCATCCCAAGGATTCGGAATAACAAAGACGCCGGGCGCCGCGTGCAGCTCCCGCAGACGTTGGGCCTTCGCCGCCTGATTCGTGCTCATGCCTTCATGGCAGCGACCCGAGCTGCGGCTGACGAGGGCGAAGCCAGCCGCCACCAGCACAGCCGGCGAGAATTCCCGGCGAAAGCTCCATGGACATTTCGGTGCGACTGGTTTCGCTTTCGCCATGCGCTTCCTGCTGCCCCACGCATTGGCCGTCGCATTGCTCGCGACCTCCATCCGCGCCGAAGAAGACCCCAGTCTCGCCTACTTCCGCGATCTCGCCGAGACACGGAACTACACGCTCGGTCGCCCCGTCTCGCCCAAGCTGACTCCGGATGGTGAACACGTCGTCTTCCTCCGCGCCCAATCGCGCAATCCCACGCTGCGCCTTTACGAGTTCACCGTCGCCACCGGCGAAGAACGCGAGCTGCTTTCGCCGGAGCAGATTCTCGCCGGCGGCGAAGAGAAGCTCACCGCCGAGGAGAAAGCGCGACGCGAGCGCCAGCGGCAAAGCCTGCGCGGCTTCACGTCCTTCGAGATGTCGCGCGACGGCGCGCAACTGCTCGTCGTCCTCTCCGGCAAGCTCTACGTCGTGAACCGCGCCACCCAGAAGTTCACCGAGTTGCCGGGCAAGAACTGGATCGATCCGCGCTTCTCGCCCGATGGCAAATCCGTCGCCGCCGCCAAAGAGCGCGAGCTCTTCGTCATCGACCTCGCAACCAACCGCGAGCGCCAGCTCACGGCCGGCGCGACCGACCTCATCAGCCACGGCGTCTCCGAATTTGTCGCGCAGGAAGAAATGAAACGCGACGAGGGTTACTGGTGGTCGCCCGATTCCGCGACGTTGCTCTATCAGGAAACCGACGAGAGCGCCGTTGAAACGCGCTACATCGCCAACGCGCTTCACCCCGAGGAGAAACCGACGAGCTTCGCTTACCCGAAAGCCGGTTCGCCCAACGCCAAGGTTCGCCTCGGTCTCATGCCCGTCGCCGGCGGCGCCACGACGTGGGTGCGATGGGACGCCGAACGCTATCCCTACCTGGCGCGCGTCAATTGGTCGAATCCCCGCGCGCCGCTCACGATCCTCGTGCAGAACCGCGAGCAGACCGAGCAGGTTCTCCTCGCGGTCGATCCGCACACGGGCGCGACAAACGAACTGCTGAAGGAAACCGACACGGCCTGGCTGAATCTCGACTACGACAGCGATGTTCCCCTCTGGGCGAAGGACGGCTCGCGCTTCCTCTGGACGACCGAGCGACGTGGCGCGTGGCAAGTCGAGTTGCGCGACGCCTCTGGCAAACTCGTGCGCGAGCTCACGCCTGCGAGCTTCACCTTCCGCGGCCTCGTGGGCCTCGACGAGGCCGCCGGCCACGTGTTCGTGAAGGGCAGCCTCGACGCGCGTGAGGTTCACCTCTGGCGTTTCCCGCTCGCCGGTGGACCAGGCTCGCAGCTGACCCGCGAAGCCGGACACCACAATGCCGTGATCGGCACCGGCGGCACGCGGCTCGTGCATACTTACGACCGCTTCAACGGCGCCTACGGCGCGCAGGTCATCGACGCCAATGGCCAGCCGCTCGCGATGCTCCGCAGCGTCGCCGAAGCGCTGCCCCGCCGGCCCACGACCGAACTCACGAAAGCCAAAAGTGCGCCCGAGTTCGACGCCGCCATTACGCGGCCCCGGAACTACGAGGCTGGAAAGAAATACCCGGTCATCCTTTCCGTTTACGCGGGCCCGACCGCCAAGCGCGTCAACGCCGTCGTGCGCGACTACCTTCCCGATCAGTGGACGGCCGACCAAGGCTACATCGTCGTGCGCCTCGACGGTCGCGGCACGCCGTGGAAAGGCCGGGACTGGGAACGCGTGATCAAGGGCAACTTCATCGACACTGCCCTCAACGACCAAATCGCCGGCCTCACCGCCCTCGCCGGCCAATATCCGGAGCTCGATCTCGCCCGCGTCGGCGTGACCGGTTGGTCGTTCGGCGGCTATTTCAGCGCGATGGCGACGATCCGCCGGCCGGATTTCTTTCGCGCTGGCGTCGCCGGTGCGCCCGTCATCACGTGGGAAAACTACGACACGCACTACACAGAGCGTTACCTCGGTCTGCCGCAGTCCGCCCCTGACGCCTATCGCGTCAGCAACGTCACGACCTACGCCAACGAGCTGCGTCGTCCGCTGATGCTCATCCACGGCCTCACGGACGATAACGTGTATTTCCAGCACACGCTGCAACTCGCCGATGCGCTCTTCATGGCTGGCAAATCCTACGAACTGCTCCCGATGCTCGGCACGCACATGGTCAGCGACCCGGTGGTGAAGCTCCGCCAGCAGCAACGCATCATCGAGTTCTTCAACCTGAACCTGAAGGGCGCACCCTGAGCGCGCCGGCGTCGATGGCGCCGCTCACTCGTGCGCGTAGCGCGGGACGGTGGCGGGACGGCCGTTGTCCTTGGGGCCGAGTTGCAGAATGAACGGTGCGGCGGTCTTCGCCCACTCGTCGGGCTTCACGTAGCTGCTTGCGCCGTCAGCCCACGCCTGCCGGAGCATGTCCGTGTCGATCACGCCCGGATTCAGCGGCACGGCGGCCATGCCTTTCGGCAACTCCTGCGCGAGCGCTTGCGTGAGTCCTTCGATCGCGAACTTGGACGCGCAATACGGCGCGACGTCGGGCGAAGTGCTGCGGCCCCAGCCGGAGCTAAGCGTCACGATCGTGCCGCTGCCGCGCGCGATCATCGGCGGCGCAAAGTGGCGGATCACCGTGGCCACGCCTTTGACGTTGATGTCGATGAGTCGGTTGAACTCCTGCGCCGGCACCTTCCAAAGGGGCGCAGGCTGGTTCATCACGGCGGCATTGCAGATGAGAACGTCGGGCGCGACGTCGGGCCCGCAAAGCTTGGCCGCCCAAATCGAGACCTTGGTTTCATCGGCGACATCGACGACCGAGAAATCGTGCGGCGCGGGGTGCGTGAAGCGCAGGTCGAGAATCTCCGCGCTGCGACCGCAGCCGGCGACGGTGTGGCCATTGGCGATATACCACTCGGCGAGCGCGCGCCCGAGTCCCTTCGTGACCCCGGTGATGACGATGAATTTCCCCATGCCGCCACCGTGTCACCGACGCGGCGTGGCGCAACCGTGATTCATCACCGCAACCTTATCAGAGCGTGAGCGCTGGCTTCTAGAGTCGCCTCGGCGCGGTTCGATCTTCTGCGATCCGCGTCGTCTACCATTGTGCGGTCATGCAATTCGTCGCCATATTGCTAGCCACTGTGTTCGCGCTCATCGCCGGACTCCACATTTTCTGGGGCTTGGGCGGTCGCTGGGGCGGCAGCGCGGCCGTGCCTAAACTCGCGGACGGCCAGCCTCTCTTTGTCCCCGGCATCGCCGCGTGCTTCGTGGTGGCGTCAGGCCTGGGTGCGTTCGCCTTCGTCTGTCTTTCTCACGCCGGCCTCACCAGTTGGCCGTTCTCCCGACTCTCAAGTGGCCACGCGCTATGGGTGATGGCCGCAATCTTTCTCGCCCGCACCGTAGGCGATTTCCGCTACTTCGGGCTGGCGCGCCGGGTGACAGGGACGGATTTCGCCCGGCTCGATCGGATTTTCTACACACCGCTCTGCGCGGGACTTTCGCTGATGTTGGCGTGGCTCGCAGCGCGCTGAGAGACCTCAGCGCGACTGCAGCCGGATCTTGTTCAGGCCGTTCTTGCGGCAGATGTCCATCGCGCCGGTGATGTGGCGCAGCGGCGTGTTTTCGTCGGAGCGAATCAAGACGGTCACGTCCTTGCTGATGCCGCCGAGTTCGTTCACGAGTTTCTCGAGTTCCTCGATCGAAACCTTCCGGCTGCGGGCGCCGGTCTGAAAGGTGAATTCGCCCTCTTTGGTGATTGCGATGGTAATCGAGTCCTTGAGCTCGCTCTTGCCGGCGGTTTCCACCTTGGGGAGTGTCAGGTTCATCGTCGCCACCGAGCGAAACTGCATCGTGACGAACGCGAAGAAGATCAACATGACGAGCACGTCGATCAACGGCACGAGGTTCATCTCGGGCCGCTTGCGCCGGCGCTGGTAGAGGCCGCTCATGACTGACGATTGCGGCTGAGCACGCGCTCGAGAATCACGTCGATCTGCACGGCGTAATTTTCCACCTTGCGCTGCAAGTAACCCGCGCCGACGAGCGACGGGATCGCGATGGAGAGACCGATGACCGTGGCGGAGAGCGCGAGCGCAACGCCCTTCGTGAAGGCGACCGGGTCAGGCAGGCCGGTTTCGGGGGAGATTTGCGAGAAGACCTGGAGCAGGCCGGTCACCGTGCCGGTGAGGCCGATGAGCGGCGCGGCGGCGTAGATGACGTCGAGATACGGGATGCCCCGCTCCATGCGGTTGATCTCGAGGCGGGCGAAGGCCTTCACCGCGTCCGGGTCGTCCTTATGCTGGCTGGCGTAGTCGAGCACGCGGGCGAGCACCGAGTGTTTGCCTCCGGCGTAAGCCTTATTCTGGAAGACGGCGTCGACCAAGTCGTCCGGGAGAACAGCCGCCTTGCGGAGGGAGTAGATGCGTTCGCAGATGATGAACACTGCGGCGATCGAGCAAAGAGCCAGTGGATAGATCAGGAGGCCTGCGCCCCGGAAGACGTCAAACATGGGAAGAGAGTGAGTGAACCGGGCAGTCAGACTCCGACAAGCCGGAAAAGGTTCATCTTTTTGCCCGGGAATCTTCCTATGACGCTCCTGAGCGCCAGCCGGTTGCGTCAGCGCGGGCGACGCAAGTCCGTCGCCATCTGGTTCAACTCAGTCTCGAGCTGGCTGCCTTTCGCGATGCGCAGCGTTCGGCGGGCCCGGTCAACGGCGTTCAACGCGTGTGCCACCTCACCGCGCCGACGGAGGTTCTCCACGAACGGTCGAACCACCTTGTCGAAGAAATCGATGTTCGCGCCGCTGCCGTAGGTTTCCAGCAGGCGTTGGTAAGTGCGGAACTGCGTCGCGATGTCGTCTCTCCGCAGGCTGCGCTGCAGGATGTCGCCGGCCTGTTGATAGCTCAGATCCGAGCGGGTGGCCTCATACTTCTTTGCGAGCCGCTGTTCTTCGACGTTGGCGAGACTGGCTTCGCCGCGCTCTCGCAGACTCGCGACGAGCTGCCGTCCGAAGTTGCTCTCCAGATCCGGATAGCCCGCAAACGCTCGCATCGCCTCGCGCAAGGTGCCTTCGCGCTCGCGGGCGTCGGTCCCGGCTATCTTTTGCGCGGACAAGAGCACCTGCCAGCCGCGGAGATTCCGGCTCTCGCGATTCACCGCCTCGCGCGCGGCGTGCAAAGCTGCGGCGGGGTCGTCCGCGCGAAGAAACTCGAGGGCAAATGACGCGTGCAGCTCCGACAGTTGGGAAAGTGGCAGCTGCCGGGAGCGTTTCGAAATGAAGGATAGCTCGTGGTCGGTGAGTTCGCGCCACGTCTGCGGGTCGCGCACGAAGCCGGCGACGAGTTTCTGCTCGGCGTAGCGCCCCGCGTCCATCACCCACCCCGTCGGCGAGAGAAAGCCGAACCACGCGTGCCGCCCGTCGAGTCCGGCGCCGCGAAACAGCAGCGTGGGCACGCCGCGCGCCTTGCCGACGTTGGCGGCGAAATACGCCTGATCGACGCAAATGCCGCCGTCGCGCAGGATCGATTGCAGCGCGTAGTCGCGTCCGGGCCACGTGAACTGGTTGTTCGCGACGCGCTCCTTCCGGTAGCGAATCATGTCGTAGGCCTTGGCCAGTTCGGAAAGCGGTGGCGTGACATTCTGCCGCGCCCAGACGAGTTCGGGAAACGGCGTGCTCGTATCGACGACGAACTTCAGCTCGCTCGCAGGGAGCCGCTTGAGTTTGTGCGCGGCGACATTCGCCCGGTCCAGCTTGGTCCAGTAGTCGAAGGCGGCCACCGGATCAGGCAACCGGCGCGGGAGAAGCGCTGCGCTCACCTGCCCGTGCGGCCAATCGGGCGGAGGCGGGACGTCGTAGACGACGGCGATCGCCAGCGCGAGCGACGCGTAGTCGGCAAAGACACTGGGATTCGCCGCCGCGATCTTCTGGAGGATTGCGAGCACCTCGACCGGATTGTCCTGCTCGACGAGAGTCGCGAAGAACTCCTGCGAGAACGCCACGTTGCCCACGAGCCAACGCTGCAATTCGGGTTTCAACTCTCCACTGAGCGAGCCTGGCGGCAGGGCGTAGTTGTGCGGCATGTTCGCGTGGCCGCCGCCGCCGGCCTCGATGGCTTTGATCCAAGTCTCGAGCGCCTGTCGCCGCGTCGTGCCGAAAAGCTGTCCCCAACGATACAGCAGCAGCCACGGCCCAGCGCTGGCGGGCTCACGCTCGTAGGCGCCCAGTGCGGCCGCACCCAAGCCCGGCTCCCACCGGCCCCACCCGTCGCGCGCGGCCGATGCCACCAACGCATCGAGGCGCGCGGCGGTGGGAGCGCGCGTCAATTCCTCTGCGGGAATCGTCAGGTCCTGCGCGCACAGCGGCGCCAGGAGGAGAACGAAGATCGGGAGCGCTCGCACGCGGGGACCAAAGCGCACGGCGCGAACGGCGACAACAAAAAGCCCGCCGGAGTGCGGCGGGCTGAATTGTTTGCGGAGACGGACTCGCGGCTTAGGACGAGACGCCGGTATCGGCCGTGGGCGTCTTCTGTTTGAACTCGAGCTTGTCGCCGTTGCGCACGACGAGGATCGGGTCGCCTTCCTTCACGTCCCCGCGGAGCAGGGCCTCGGCGAGAGGATCCTCGAGGTAGTGTTCGACCGCGCGGCGCAGCGGACGCGCGCCGTATTTCTCGTCGTAGCCCTTCTCGATGAGCAGGAGCTTCGACTCGGGCGAGAACTCGAGCAGGATGTGGCGCGCCGCGAGACGCTTGCCGACCTTCGCGACTTCGATCTCCACGATCTTGATCAGCTCCTCCTTGCCGAGCGGCTTGAAGACCACGAGGTCGTTGATGCGGTTGAGGAACTCGGGCTTGAAGACGCGCTTGGCCTCCTCGAGCACCTTTTCCTTCAGCTTGTCCTGATCGTGGAAGTCCGATTTCGCCGCGGCGGCGAAGCCCATCGTCGTCTGATTCTGGATCAGCTTCGCGCCGACGTTCGTCGTCATGAGGATGATCGTATTGCGGAAGTCGACGGTGCGGCCGAGCGAGTCGGTCAGGCGGCCGTCTTCGAGGATCTGCAACATCAGCTGCACGACGTCCGGGTGCGCCTTCTCGATTTCGTCGAAGAGCACGACGGAATACGGGCGGCGGCGGACGGCCTCGGTGAGCTGGCCGCCTTCCTCGTAACCAACATAGCCCGGAGGCGAGCCGATGAGGCGCGAGACGGAGAACTTCTCCATGTATTCGGACATGTCGATCTGCACGATCGCGTCCTGCGAGCCGAAGATCTGCGCCGCGAGTTGCTTCGCGAGTTCGGTTTTGCCGACGCCGGTCGGGCCGAGGAACATGAACGAGCCGATCGGGCGACGCGGATCCTTGAGGTCGGCGCGGCTGCGGCGCAGGGCGCGCGCGATCGCGACGGTGGCGGGATCCTGACCGACGATCACCTTTTGGAGCTCCTGTTCGAGGACGAGCAGCTTCTCGCTCTCCTTCTTCTCGAGGCGGCTGAGCGGAATGCCGGTCCAGTCGGAGACGACCTGGGCCATCATTTCCTCGTCGATGATGACGCGCTTCTCGTCGCGGACCTTCTTCCAGTCCTCGACCATCTGCTCCTGCTTGGAGCGGAGTTGCTTCTCCTTGTCGCGATACTTCGCGGCCTCCTCGAAGTGCTGGGCGGCGATCGCCTGCTCCTTCTGCGAGCAAACGTCGTCGATTTCCTTGGTCATGCCCTCGATCTCGGGCGGACGCACGAGCGCGCCGATGCGGGCGCGCGAGCCGGCCTCGTCGAGCACGTCGATGGCCTTGTCGGGCAGGAAACGGCCGGTGATGTAGCGGTCGGAGAGCTTGGCGGCGGCCTCGACGGCCTTGTCGGTGAAGGTCGCCTTGTGGTGCTCCTCGTATTTTCCGCGGATGCCTTTGAGGATGATGATCGTGTCGTCGACGGACGGCGGCTCGACCTTCACGCTCTGGAAGCGGCGGTCGAGGGCGGAGTCCTTCTCGATGTATTTGCGATACTCGTTGAGCGTCGTCGCACCGATGCACTGCAACTCGCCGCGCGAGAGCGCGGGCTTGAAGATGTTCGACGCGTCCATCGCGCCTTCCGCGGCGCCGGCACCGACGATCGTGTGCAATTCGTCGATGAAGATGATCACGTTCTTGGAACGCTTGATCTCGTCCATGACGGCCTTGATGCGCTCTTCGAACTGGCCGCGGTATTTCGTGCCGGCGACCATGAGGGCGAGGTCGAGCGTGACGACCTTCTTGTCGGCGAGGATCTCGGGGACGTTGCCCTTGGCGATTTCCTGCGCGAGTCCTTCGACGATGGCGGTCTTGCCGACGCCGGCTTCGCCGACGAGCACCGGGTTGTTCTTGGTGCGGCGGCAGAGAATCTGAATGACGCGACGGATCTCGTTCTTGCGGCCCACGACTGGGTCCATCTCGCCCTTGCGAGCGAGCTCCGTGAGATCGCGACCGAACGCCTTGAGCGCGGGCGTCTTGACCTCCTTCTTGTCTTCCGGGCTGGAGCGCGAGGACGCCGGCTCTTCGCCGCCGCCGCTGCCACCGGCGCCCGCTGCGCCCGCGCCGCCTGCCCCACCCTCGCCGCCCTGGCCGGCGGAGAACTGCGGGTCGAGTTCGCGGAGGATTTCGTTGCGGGTGCGCTCGATGTCGATGTCGAGCGACTTCAACACGCGGGCGGCCACGCCCTCGCCTTCACGAAGAAGGCCGAGGAGGATGTGCTCGGTGCCGACGTAGGAATGATTGAGGGCCTTCGCCTCCTTGCCGGCGAGCGCAAGGACCTTCTTCACGCGCGGCGTGTAGGGAATGCTGCTGGCCGGGGTCTTGGTTTCCTGGCCGGTGCCGACCTGTTTCTCGACCTCACCGCGGACGGTTTCGAGATCGAGGCCCATCTTCTGCAACACGCTCACGGCGACGCCCTGGCCGAGCTTGATGAGGCCCAGCAAGAGGTGCTCCGTTCCGACGTAGTTGTGGTGGAAGCGGTCGGCCTCCTTGCGAGCCAGCGCGAGCACTTGCTGCGCGCGTGGCGTGAAATTGTTCATGGGTTCCATGTGGGCGTTTGGAGAGTGAAATCGGTTACTTGGTGGCGTTACTGAAGTCCGGACCGGGCACTTTGGCAAATTCCGCGCGGAGCAACTGGCCGCGCATGACGTCGCGCTGGCCGGCCTCGACGGATTCTTTGACGGAGTTCTGAATGTGCCCCGGCTGGCACTCGATGAGGAGACGGTCGACGATCGCGCGCTGCGTGTCCGGGAAGATGCCGAGGTCGATGCCGAGGCGGATAAGCGAGAGGAGGTTCATCGCCTCGCCGGAGTTGAGCAGGAAGCCATGCTGGAGGATGCCGTAGGCGCGGCCAATCTTGTCGAAGAGTTTCGTCTGCTCGCCTTCGAGGAGTTTTTCCCGGGCGTTCAGCTCCTGCTCGATGATCGTGTTCAGCACACCGGTGAGATGCTTGATGATGTCCTCTTCGGTTTCGCCGAGCGTGGTCTGGTTGGAAATCTGGAAGATCGAGCCGCTGGCGTCGGAGCCTTCGCCGAACAGGCCGCGAACGGCCATGCCGAGCTGGTTGACGGCGCGCACGACTTTTTCCATCTGGCCGGAAATCACGAGAGCCGGCAGGTGCATCATCGTCGACGCGCGAATCGCCGTGCCGAGGTTCGTCGGGCACGCGGTGAGGTAGCCGAGCTGCGGGTTGAAGGCGTAGTCGAGATGCTCTTCGAGTTCGGTGTCGAGGGCGTCGATGGTGTTCCAGACCTTCTTGAACGAGAAACCGGCGCGCAGCACCTGAATGCGGAGGTGATCCTCTTCGTTGATCATCACGACGCACGACTGGTCGCGACTGATCACCATCCCGGCGCCCGCCTTGGCGTGGCTGAGTTCGCGGCTGATCAAGTGGCGCTCGACCAAAATCTGGCGCTCGAGTTCGGTGAGATCCTCGACGCCGACCGCGAGCCCGCGCTTCATCTGCGGGAGCGAAGACACGGCCTGCAGGCAAGCGCCGAGGACTTCGCGCCGCTGCGATTCCTTGGCCCAGCCGGGGAAAGGCATGCGTGCGAGATTTCGCGCCAAGCGGATGCGCGTCATGAGCACGACGGCGCTCTTGCTGGCCGACGTGTCGGTCAACTCGGAAGGCGCGGCGATGAGATCGTTGATCTTCATCTCAGTTTTGCGCGCGGGCCTTTTTGCCGACGGCTTGGCGGACTTGCGTGATCTCATCGCGGTAACGCGCGGCGTCTTCGTAACGCTCGGATTTGATCGCCTGATCGAGCTCGGTCTCGAGCTGCGTGAGGCGTTCGTAGAGGGATTTGCGCTCGATGGCTTTCTGCGGGATCTTGCCGACGTGCGACGTGCCCTTGTGCATGCTGTCGAGCACCGGCTCGAGCGTCTCGGCAAACGCTTCGTAGCACGCCGGACAGCCGAAACGGCCGGTCTTCTTGAAGTCCTGCTGGGTGAACCCGCACACCTCGCAGCGCAGGTCGCCGCGCGGCTCGGGATTCAGCGAAGCCTTCAAGAGAAGGTCGGCCAGCGAGAACCCGCTGGGATCGGTCACGCCCTTCGCCTGGGCACACGCCTCGCACAGGTCAACTTTGTGGATCTTGTTGTTGACGATCTGAGTGAGATGGACCGTGGCAGGCTTCGAGCACAGGTCGCACTTGAGGGAATTGGCCATGTAAATTCGTGGAGGTGACAGGTTCAGCGGCGGGCCTGCCGTCTCCGTGTCGGTTACCCGCGGACCGCTGTCCTTTGACGATTGTGAAAATGCCCAAACTCATTCGCGAAGCAAGTGCGCAGTCCTCCGCGCGTGTGGCATCGCGCCCCTGGAGCGCCTCCTTCGCACCCCGAACGCGAATTCACCCGCAGCCCGCGCGCGGCGAGTCTTGACCGCGCCAGACGCCGACGCGCGGCGCCGTCTCACGTGTCACAACGGCGAGAATGGGCTTGCGGTTATTTTTTCCTATGACTCGACTCGCGGCCTCTTCGTTATGCTATCAGGCGACCGCCGCAACGCAGGCTTCACCCTCATCGAGCTGCTCACGGTCATCGCCATTATCGGAATCCTCGCCGCACTGATTTTCCCGACCGTCGGCAAAGTCCGCGAAACCGCCCAGCGCACCGTCGACGCGAACAACCTCCGCGAAATCGTCAAAGCCGCGCAGCTCTACGCCGCCGACAACAACGATCGTCTGCCCGACCCGACGACGATCGCCACCCAATACCCCGGCCTCGGCCAAGGCGCCTTCGCGTGGGCCGGCATCCTCGCCCAACGCGGCATCCTCACCGACCCCACTTTCTACTTCGCGAAGAACGATCCCCAGTTCAACGGCACTTACCCGACCGCCATCGTCACTCCCACCAGCCGCACGACCATCGACTCCTCGTTCACCACGAACCGCGTGCTGTCGTTCGAACTCGTCGGCGGCCTGCGCATGAGCGACGGCCCGACGGTTCCCGTCGCCTTCACCCGCGGCCTGCTCACCACCGGCCTGTGGAGCGCCGAGAATGGCGTCTACAAGGACGCCGGCGGCCACATCGCTTTTCTGGGCGGCAACGTCCAGTTCTACCCCAACACCACCGAGGCCGCCAATCAGTTCACTCTGAACAACGGCCAGAAGGGCAGCAACCTGCTGCAGGCGCTCCCCTTCAACAGTAATGCAGCAAGCAATCCGAGGGTCTACGCGACGCCCCCGGCCGGCGTCGGCTCCCAAGCCGGCACGCCCGCCGTGCGCGCCTCGTAAACCCGATTAGTCAGCACAGACCCGCCATTGCTTTCGGCTAAAAACAAAAGCCCGGCCCGCACAGGCCGGGCTTTTTTCTTTTCCCGCGCCGCCCTCCATCTACTTTCGGCCGCTTTCCACCCCGCGAAGGCAGCCGCCGGGATCGCCCCCATGCCACGCGTCAGCCTCGCGCCCTAGTCCCTTTCCTCCTTCAATCTCCCCGTGCCCACCGTTCCGCCCTTCCCGTCCGACGTGCCGCCGACCTTCGTCGTCGGCCACAAGAACCCCGACGCCGACTCCATCTGCTCCGCGGTGGCCTACGCCGCCTTCAAGGAAGCCCGCGGCGAAAAAGGCTACGTCGCCGCCCGCTGCGGCAACTCCAACGCCCGCATCGACGCCATCCTCGCGCGCTTCCACACGCCGCTCCCGCTCTACCTCGCCGACGTCCACCCGCGCGTCCAGGACGTCATGGTTAAGGACGTCCACAGTCTCCCCGAAAACGCCACCTGCGCGGAGGCCCTCGAATTCATCGATCGCTTCGGCCACCGCGTCGTCCCCGTCGTCGGCCCCGACCAAAAGCTCACCGGCACCATCAGCACACCCGCACTGGCCCACGCGTTCCTTCCGCAAATCTCCGAGCCGAAGAAAATGCGGCTCGTGAACACCGACCTGAACTCCATCGCCCGCACGCTGCGCGCCGAAGTCGTCCACCTCGGCACCGAGTCCGACGTCGTCGAGGAACTCTTCGTTCGCATCGGCGCCATGGACATCGCCTCCTTCTGGCGCCTTTCCCAAGCCGAAGGCATTCCCGCCGAGAAATCCATCATCGTCGTCGGCGACCGCAGCGACATCCAGCAGCGCTCCCTCGAACTCGGCATGCGTCTCCTCGTCATCACCGGCGGCAAGCGCGTGCACCCGTCCATCGCTGACGCCGCCCGCGCCCGCGGCACAACGCTCTTCATCAGCCCCTACGACACCGCCACCACCGCCTGGCTCATCCGCACCGCCAGCCGCCTCGCTCCGGTCGTCGACCGAAACTTCGCCACCGTCAACGCCGACAGCCGCCTCGCCGACGTCCGCCGCAAAGTCGGCGGCTCCGCCGCGCCCGCGTTCATGGTCCTCACCGACACCGGCCGCCTCGCCGGCATCCTCACCAAGACCGACATGCTCAAGCCCGTGCCGACGCGCCTCGTGCTCGTCGACCACAACGAGCTCACCCAAGCCGTCCCCGGCGCCGACGAAGTTACGATCACCGAAATCATCGACCACCATCGCCTCGCCCCGATGGCCACGCCGCAGCCGATCTTCTTTCTCAACGACCCCGTCGGCTCCACCTGCACCATCGTCGCCGACCTTTTCCGCCGCTACGGCCTCAAGCCCACGCCCGATCTCGCCGGCCTCATGATGTCCGGCCTCATCTCCGACACGCTGCTCCTCCAAAGCCCGACCTCCACCGCCAAGGACGCCGACATCCTCGCCTGGCTCGAATCGCATGCCGACATCAAGGCCAAGGCCCTCGCCGAACTCATTTTCAGTTCCGGCTCCGTCATCCTCGCCAGCCCACCCGCCAAGGTCGTGCGCTCCGACTTCAAGATCTACGACGAGGAAGGCGTGCACTTCTCCGTCTCGCAGGTCGAGGAACTCGGCTTCGACAACTTCTGGGCCCACGCCAAGGAAATCGCCGCCGCCCTCGGCGAGCTACGCGACACCGAGAAACTCAACTTCGCCGCGCTGCTCGTCACCGACATCAACACGCAGAACTCCCTCCTCATCGTGAAAGGCGAGCCCGAGTTCATCCGCAAAATTTCCTACGCCCACGTCGAACAGGACGAGATCTTCGACCTCCCCGGCGTCGTCTCCCGCAAGAAGCAACTCATCCCCTACCTCACGAGTTTACTGCGAGAGATGCGGGGGTGACTTGCATTGGCGGATTATTTTACGCGCAACAGCAGCGATTCCACGTAAGTAATCCCTAGCGGAGAAAGATGAATTCGCCGCGCCATGCGGTCATATTCGATCAGTTTCTCTTTGTGCGCGCGCGTCAGCACATCGCGCCGAAACACTGCCGCATTCGAATGTTCGGACCACCGAAACAGTTCTGCTTCGGCTACGGCTTCAACGTGTGAGTAGACGAGCAAAAGCGCCTTATCTTTGAAGGACAAATCGGGACGCAATACCCGTTTGACGCCGGCTACGTCCCATACCACAGGGTTGGTTCGGTCGACCAACGCGTCGACGGTGGCCCTAGCGGTTTCAGTATCCACCGAGTGGAAAATACGGACCAGTTCAGCCAAAAGCCACTTTGACATTCCGAGCACGGCGGCGGCGTCCATGTGGTTCGGATCTACGTCACCGCCCGTGTGCCCCACTCCGCGGTTATTTCGAATTTCGTAAAGTGCCAACAGCATGCGCGGAATTTGAATGCGCACGCTGCGACTAAACTTGTTTTGGTCCGTCTGCTCGAGTTGACGGCAAGCATCCACCATGTTTTGCGGTTTGGCGGGAGCGTCCGGATATGCTCCGTCCACCAAGCCGCGCAAAATAGAGTAGATGATTTCGCACAGCTTTCCCCCGTTAAGCTCAGCAGGTTCCCACCTGCGCTCTCTGAAGTTTCGGACTATTTCGCGATAAGCGTTCAGTAGTGGAATTCGCAGGCTATCCGGAATGCCGGCTAGCAGACCGCCTACTTCCGCTGAGGCTGGATTCATACCTTAGTCTTGGGTGGCAGGTCGTGCTCGACGAGATTTTCGCCCGCCACGGTCATTCGAATATCCCCGGATTTAGAGGTATCGATCCATCCTTTTCGGCTCGCTGTCATTCGGAGACCAGCATCGATGTCGAGCGGGCTCTTAGCTCCGATATCTTTGAAACCGGTATGAACGTGATCTCTGGTGATACCGCTCAGTCCTAGCGTGTTTTGCAGATAGTAGATAATCACCGCAAATCGTTCTTCGTTGGTCGAAGGTCTTTTCTCTCCACAGAAATCTTTCAGCGATTTCT
Organism: Opitutia bacterium; assembly: GCA_016217545.1. Taxonomy (NCBI): domain Bacteria; kingdom Pseudomonadati; phylum Verrucomicrobiota; class Opitutia; species Opitutia bacterium. The sequence goes on from JACRHT010000016.1 coordinate 257,979, forward strand.
TCCCGTCAGGCTTCAAGTCCAGCTCGCCCAATACCCGCGGTGATCCTACGGCCGCTCTCTTGCGCGGTTTCCCGCCAGGCTCGTCACTCTTTCCAATTGAACCGTCACTCACCGTGGTTGCGGAAGCTTGAATTTCAGGTCGCCCAATATTTCTCTCAGAACCCGACGTCGCTCGGAACGTCGCGATCAGAACTTGGAAAGCTTGCAGCTGGACAGAGTCAGATTTGAACGCATTTACCGCTTCCGCGATAGCGGGCATTTTTTTCAGCAGGTCATCACCTTCGAGACATGTGCTCATAGTTAGGGTTAAGTCTATCGGATTTGAGACATCCCCTTGGCCCCGAGGACACCGACGCGCGAATGTTGAGAAACAGGCGAACTTACCGCAAGCGGCATATAATCCGCCGAGTTAGAGTCAGCCTTCCACAACTACTCCATTGCATCCCGGCGGTCGGCTGCGCAACGTGCTCCCTCTATGTCCGCCGAGAACACGTCACCCTCCACGCCCGCGCCCGCTCCCAGCGATTTCGTCCGCGACATCGTCGCGCAACACGTCGCTGAGCAGCGTTACGCGAAGATCGTGACGCGTTTCCCGCCCGAGCCCAACGGCTACCTCCACATCGGCCACGCCAAGTCCATCTGCCTGAACTTCGGCATCGCCCGCGAAAACCACGGCCAGTGCAACCTCCGCTTCGACGACACGAACCCCGTCAAGGAGGACGTCGAATACGTCGAGTCCATCACCGCCGACGTGAAGTGGCTGATCGACGGCTGGGCCGACCACTGCCTCGGGTTCAAGGCCAAGGGCGCCACGCCCGCCGCCGTCACCTCCAACGGCAAACCCGACTTTTTCCTCCCGGCTGCGCCACTCTCAGCTGGTTCGACCGCTCCTGCGGTCGAACCTTTCTTCGCCTCCGACTACTTCGAGCCGCTCTATCACTACGCCGTCGAGCTGATCAAACGCGGCAAGGCCTACGTATGCGACCTCACGCCGAAGGAGACCGACGAATACCGTGGCGCCCCCGACAAGCCCGGCCGCGAGTCACCCTACCGCAACCGCACCGTCGCCGAGAATCTCGATCTCTTCACCCGCATGCGCGCCGGCGAATTTCCCGACGGCGCCCGCACGCTCCGCGCGAAGATCGACATGGCCTCGCCCAACGTCTGGCTGCGCGACCCGCTGCTCTACCGCATCCGCCACGTCGCGCACCACCACGCCGGCAGCGGCTGGTGCATTTATCCGCTCTACGATTACGCGCACTGCCTGAGCGATTACCTCGAGGGCATTACGCACTCCATCTGCACGCTCGAGTTCGAGGTGCACCGCCCGCTCTACGACTGGATTCTCGAGTCGCTCGATCTTCCGCGCCCGCTCCCGCACCAATACGAATTCGCGAAACTCAACCTCGCCTACACGCTCGTCTCCAAGCGCAAGCTCCTGACTCTCGTGAACGAGAAAGTCGTCACCGGTTGGGACGACCCGCGCATGCCCACGATCTCCGGCCTCCGCCGCCGCGGCATCCCCGCGCCCGCCCTCCGCGAGTTCGTCACCAGCGTCGGAGTCACCAAGGCCGACTCCGTCACCGAGGCCGCCGTCTTCGAAAACATCGTTCGCGGCTACCTCAACGCCACCGCGCAGCGCCGCCTCGCCGTCCTCAAGCCGATCAAGCTCGTCCTCACCAACCTCGCCCCCGGCGAAGTCATTGAGTGCACGGCGACGAACAACCCGCAGGACGAAAACCCGACCACGCGCACCGTCGCGCTCACCCGCGAAGTCTTCATCGAGTCCGACGACTTCGCCGAAGTTCCGCCGCCGAAGTATTTCCGTCTCAAACCCGGCGGCGAAGTTCGCCTGAAATACGCCTGCATCATCAAGCTCGACGAGATCGTGAAAGACGCCGCCGGCGCCATCACCGAGCTCCGCTGCACCGCCCAACTCGACACGCGCTCCGGCCAGCCCAACGCCGACAAGAAGGTCAAAGGCACGATTCACTGGGTCAGCGCAACGCAGTGCATCGACGCCGAGGTGCGCCTCTACGACCGCCTCTTCACCGTCCCCGAACCCGCCGCCGAGGAGGATTTCCTCAAGGTCGTGAACCCGAAGTCCCTCGAAGTCGTCACCGCCAAACTCGAGTCCTCGCTCGCCGCCGCGACGCTCACCGACCGCTTCCAATTCGAACGCCTCGGCTACTTCGCGCTCGATGCGAAGGACAGCGCCCCCGGCAAACTCATCTTCAACCGCACGATCACGCTCAAAGACACTTGGGCGAAGTGAAGTGGCAGCTGTCTCCTTGTAGAAGCCTGCTTGCAGGCGACAGCCCCTCGATCGATCAGATCACCGAGCGCACAGAGAAACCGAACCGAGCACACGGAGTTTCAAACCAAACCTCCCCGCTCTCCGGTTTGCCTCTGTGCCCTCTGTGACGACATCGAAAAACACCGCTCTCCGCGCCCTCCGCTTTTTAACGCCGTTCACGGGTGTGCGTTCGTGTTCAGTAGTGTTTCCCCTCCGCCTCCGATGAATCCCCTCCCGCAACTCGACGCCATCGAAGCCCGCGTGCTCGGCGCGCTCATCGAGAAGGACCTCACGACGCCGGACTACTACCCGCTGTCGCTGAACGCGCTAGTCAACGCCTGCAACCAGCTCAACAACCGCGAGCCGGTCATGGCCCTCGGCGAGCCCGAAGTCACCCGCGCCCTCGACAAGCTGCGCGACAAACGCCTCGCCGTCGTCATCACCGGCGGCGACAGCCGCGTGATGAAGTTCGCCCACAAGACTCGCGAAATCCTCGAACTCTCCCGGCCCGAAGTCTCGCTGCTCTGCCTGCTGCTCCTGCGCGGTCCGCAGACCGTCGGCGAACTCCGCGGCCGCAGCGGTCGCATGCACGAGTTCGCCGATCTCGCCGACGTGCAAACGACGCTCGGCCGCCTCGCGCACCGCGAGAACCCCGATCAGCCCGCGCTTGTCACCCTTCTGCCTCGCGCCCCGGGCACGAAGGAGTCGCGCTACGCCCACCTTCTCTCCGGCGAGCCTCCGCAAGCGTCAGGTAGGGCGAGCCGTCCCGACGAGCCGTCAGCCGACTCCGCCGCTGTGGTCCCCCTGTCCTCCGACACCGTCCGCCTCGCCCAACTCGAAACCGACAACGCCGAGCTCAAGCGGCAGCTCGCCGACCTCCGCCGCGAGTTCGAAGAGTTTCGCAAGAAGTTCGAGTGAGCGCCGCCGACTCCCGGCCGGCACCGGGACCGCCCTACCGCGGCGGACGCCCCGCGACTTCCGCGAGCACCGGGCTCACCGCCGCGAGCGGTCGCACTTCAACCGTCAGGCCATGCGGCAATCCCGGGCATTGGCGCGCAATCTCCGTCGCCTCGTCGAACGACTCGACCGTGAGCATGATGTAGCCGCCCACGACCTCCTTCGTCTCGGCAAACGGCCCGTCGGTCACGCGACCGGTGGCTCCCGAGACGACGCGCCCTTCGAGCGCGAGCGGCTGGCCGTGCGAGACCTTTCGCCGCGCCGCGAGGCCGTCATACCAGTCGTTCCATTGCCGCGCCAGCACCGCGCGGCCCTCGGGAGTCAGGTGCGCGTGCGCCTCCGGCCCGGCATTGCGAAACAAGAGCATGTAGCTCGACACAGGAGTGGTGGGCGTGGACATGCGCGCGTAGTGAGCGCGCCAACCGGGTGGCGTCAATCGCTGCGCGACGAAACCGCGGCCTCATCCGCCGCCGGCGGTTCGAAACGCGCATGAAATACGTCCCACGCCGCGCCGTTTATCTCCAACACGCCGCCTCCCGCCGCCGTCCGCGCCAGCGTCCGGGCGCGCGCGACCCTGTCGTCGCAAGCGACCACATGCAGCGCGCACGCCGCGCCGATCTCCGCCGCGCGCTGACGCGCGGCATCCCGCTCGGCACGCGTCCAGAATCCCCAATCCAGGATCACGTCGCGCCCCGACGCGACGACCTGCGCGGCCTCGCCCCAGAGTTCCTCGGTCACCGCGCGCGCCAGCGCGGCGAATTCCGCTTCGGGTGGGTTCGTGCCGTGGCGCGCCACCATGCGCTCATCGTGGCCAAGAATCGTCGCGCCGCGCTCGGCGGCCATGCGACGCGCGCGCGTCGTCTTGCCGCAACCGGGCAGCCCGCACAACAAATGAACGGTAGGCCGAATCGACTTCTCGGCCGGTGACTTCATTGGCTCAAAATCCGACGTTGCCCTGCGCGTGCAGTTCCGCGCCGCTGCGCACGGCGAAGCCGGCCGCGTCATCCGCGCGCCGCTCGAGCGCCACTTGGACCGCCCCGACCGCCGGCGAGACTTCCTTGAGAAACTGCATCTCGACGCGCTTGGGCCGCGCGGGCATCGCCTGCCGGCTCAGCGCGGTTTGCACGCAATCGAGATAGGCGGTGTTGTTCAGGTGCGCGTTGCCGTCGAAGTCCGAATAGCGCAGCGAGATTTCCGTCGCGGGCGCGCTCGCCGCCGGTGGCTCGATGCGCAACTTGTCGAGGTCGGGACGAAAGACCTCCGCCTGCCCGACGGGGAAACGCTCCGCAAGTTCCGGCGCCAGCCGTGCCAGCGATTTCGTGCGCAGGTTGATGTAGAGCCACAGCGTCGAAGCCGAAGCCACGATCTCGTCGCCGCAGAAGATCCGCAAATCCCGGTAACCGCGAAACCCGCGAATGCCGGCCGACCACGTGCGCACGGTCACCTTCTCCTCATAGCGCGGATAGCGCGCGATCTCCGCCGCGACGCGATTCAGCACCCAGCTTTCGCCGAGCGCCGACATCGCCTTGGCTCCGAGGCCGTAGACGTCCGCGTGCTTGATGGCGGCTTCCTGCAGGAGTTTGAACACGCCGCCGAGCGTCATCCGCTGGTCGCGGTCGACGTCCCAGTAGGACACCTCCGATTCCAGAGTGAAGATCTCGCTCATCGCGCCTCGCTCGCTTCAGGCCGTGAACTTCTGCAGCCGCGCCAGCACGCGCTCCTTCCCCAGCACGCGGAAGATGCTCGTGATGCTCGGGCCGGCATTCGTTCCGGTGACCGCGAGGCGCGCGATGCCTTGATAGTCGCCGAAGCCAAGCTGCTTCGATTCGGCGAGCGCCTTGAGCGCCGCTTCGATGGCGGCGTCGGTCGAGAAATCCATCGCCGGCAACGCCGCGATCAGCTCGGCGAGGCGCGCCTTCGGGTCGCCCTTGGCCATCAGCTTCTCCTTCACCTTCGCGTCGACGGGGAAATCGTCCGTGAAGAAATAGACCGTGTAGGCCGCGAGTTCGTCGATCGACTTAATCTTCGGCTGCGCGAGCAGCATGATTTCGCGGAAATAGGCGGAGTAGTTCAGAGTAAATCCGAACACTCTTCCGGCCGCTTGTTCGCGCTCGCCGAAGACGCGCTGCGAAAACTTCATCACATCCGCCCATTTTCCGATCGCCGTGAAATACCTTTCCGCAAGCGATACAAACTTCTCCGCCGGCAACTCCAGCAGATACTGCATGTTGAGGTTCGCGAGTTTCTTGTGGTCGAACTTCGCGCCGCTCTTGTTCACGGCGGGCAAGTCGAAGAGCCGCACGATCTCGCTGATCGGCATCTTCTCGCGATCGTCGCCCGGATTCCAGCCGAGCAGCGAGATGTAGTTCACCAGCGCCTCGGGCAGGAAGAAGCGCTGCTGGTATTCCTCGATCAGCGCGCCCTTGTCGCGCTTCGACATCTTGCCCTGCCCCATTTCGGGCGACTTCAGGATGAGCGGGATGTGCGCGAAGATCGGCGGCGTCACGCCGAAGCCTTCGTAGAGGCGCACGTGCTTGCTCGTGTTGGAAAGGTGATCCTCGCCGCGGATGATGTGCGAGACCTTCATCGTGATGTCGTCGACGACATTCACGAAGTGGAACACCGGGTTGCCGTCGGAGCGGAAAATGACGAAGTCCTCGTCCTCCATGCGTTCGACGCGGCCGCGGATCTGGTCGTCGATCACGACCGGGGCGCTCTTCACCTTCTCGACCTCCTTCTTGCGGTGGTCGTCGAACACGCGGTAGCGCTCGCCGAGCATCTTGAACCAAATGGCGCCGTCCTTCTCGTAGGCGCGGCCGTTGGCGAGGAGCTTCCGCTTGTATTCCTCGTAGAGCGCGCCGCGCTGGCTCTGGCGATACGGACCGTAATCGCCGCGCTCGCCGACGCCGTTGGCATTGGGACCCTCGTCCCAATCCATGCCGAGCCACGTCATCGAATCGTAGATCAGCCGCAGGAACTCCTCGCTGTTGCGCTCCTTGTCCGTGTCCTCGATGCGCAGGATGAACGTGCCGCCGGTGTGGCGCGCGTAGAGCCAGTTGAACAGCGCCGTGCGGGCGCTGCCGATGTGAAAGAAGCCCGTCGGGCTGGGTGCGAAGCGGACACGAACGTTCGACATGGGAAAAAGGAGAACCACGAATGGACACGAAGGAACACAAATTTCCAAGCCCGCTTCCGCGTCGGCCTCGCCCGCGATCGCGCATTGCCCCGGCTGCTTTTCTGGGCATCTCTGCGCGCTGATGCCCACGCCGCTGCCGCTCGATCCCGCCGAATTCATCCCGCGCTTCGACGCAGCCGCGCGCCGCGCCGGCTTCGTTGCCGAGCGCTTTGGCGAAATCAACGGCTACGCGCTGAACGCTTACACGAAACAGGCGACGCCCGAGGCGCCGCGCGTCTACGTTTCCGCCGGCATGCACGGCGACGAGCCGGCCCCGCCCTGGGCGTTGTTGGAACTCGTCGAACGCGGCTTCTTCGATGCGCGCGCCTCGTGGTGGATTTGCCCGGTGCTCAACCCCACCGGCCTCGCGCTTGGCACGCGCGAGAACTTCGCGGGCGTCGATCTCAACCGCGACTACAAGCGTCCGAGCTCCGCCGAAATCCGCGCCCATATCGCGTGGCTGGAGCGCCAGCCGGATTTCCACGCCGCCTTCTGCCTCCATGAAGACTACGAGGCGACCGGCTTCTACCTCTACGAGCTAAATCCCGACCATCGCCCGACGCTCGCCGATGCCGCGCTCGCCGGTGCCGCCCGCCACTGCGCGATCGAGAACGCCGCGATCATCGACGGACGCGAGTCCGCCGCACCCGGCATCATCCGACCCGTCAGCGATCCGCTCCTGCGCGATCAATGGCCCGAAGCGATCTATCTCCGACACGGTCGCACCACGCTCAGTTACACGTTCGAATCGCCCACGCAACTGCCGCTCGAGCAACGCGTCGCCGCGCATTGCGCCGCGCTTCACGACGCGCTGACGCGTCTACTTACAGCTTAGCGCGCGCGGCACGCAGGCCCAACAACAGGGCCGCCAGCGCACCGAAGGCGCCGCTTGCCGCACCGCCGCCTCCTCCGCCACCACCGGAAGAACCTCCTCCCGGCGCGGGAGTCGGCTCGCTCGCGGTCACGGACACCGACGCGGTGCTGCTCACGACGGAGCCAACGCGGTTGCTCACGCTCACCGTGTAGTCTCCGGCATCGCTCGCCGCGACCGAGGACCGTGTCAGGCTCGCCGCGGTCGCGCCGGCGACGGCGGCGCCATTTCGCGACCACTGATAAAGCAACCCACCGCCTTCCGCCGAGACGGACAACGTGAGCGATCTTCCCGCCGCGACACTCGCTCCCTGCGGCTGCGCCACGATTCGCGGCTGTGTCAGTTCCGCGTTCACGTTCACGATCGATGACGCGTTGTCGTTCAGCACGCGGGCGTTGTAGGCCGCCTTCGCATGCGACTCGGGATACCCGATTGTGCGCGTGCCCAGCGGCAGGTTCGGACCGCTCCGTTCCTCCATCGCGGTCGTCACCTCGAGCGTGATGTTCGGGTTGCTGAAATAAGGCACGATGTAGTTCGCATACGACATGACCGTGCCGGACGTCGTGTTGCCGCCCACGCTTTCAGGGTCGTTCCACAGCAGCCCATAACACCAAAAGCCGTCACCCTCCGGAGTGGACACGCCTGTGCCCCCGAAATTCGCGCGGTCGTGCCGGCAACCGAAATTGTGCGCGAGTTCATGCGCCATCAGCTTGTAGCTGGAGCTCACGCGGATCACCGTGCACGCGAGCGAGCCGGATACGGGCACTTGTTTGGCCACAATGTTGGCCCAGCCGCCGGCATCGGTCTTGCCGCCGATGAACAGCATCACTTGGTCCGCGCCGTAGCGATAGCGCAGGTCGGCGACGAAATCGCCGATCGCACCGCCAGGCGAAATTTGGCGCAAATCGTCGATCAGGACGCCCGTCCGCGTGTAGGGCCGCGACGCCTCCAACCCGACCCAGCGCCAGACAAACGACGTGACGCCGCTCTGCGCCAACACGAGATTCGCGCTCTCAAGCGTCGCTCGGCTGCGACCCTCGAGATAACCGACCGGATCCGTCGAGCGATCCGAAGCATAGCTCAGCGAGTCCGTGTCGTAGAGAAACAACACATCGACATTCGGCGCCGTGCTCACCGCATTCACGGCTTCCGCGACCTCGGCGATCGCCGCTTCGCTCGCTTGCGAGGCCCGGTAGATCACTCCGCTGCGCGCCGGCGGAGCCGGCCGGTCCGGTTGCGCCGGCTCGACGCCGCAGCCTTCTTCGCCCGGCGCGCTTTCCTCCACCACGACCGAGTTCCCGCGCGCGTGGAAACTGAATTGGCTGGCCCCCGGAATCACCAGCACCGCATCGAAACCGTCCGCGCGCGCCACGCTCACCAAACTTGCACCGGGAACCGCCGCATTGCGTCCGATCCACGTCACGCATCGCCCGTCGTCCCTCAGTGCGCTCCGCGAAAAAGTGATCGGCATCCCCCGCAACGGTTCCACTTGCAGACGCTCCGGCCGGAATTCGCGCCAGTCCGCCACAGCGGGCGGGACGTCGGGGAAAATCTCCCTCAGCTCCATCCGCACGAACGACGGCGATGCCTGTGCTGCCGCAGTCTTCCGAATTTCCACAGGCGAAGTCGGAGCGACCGCGGGCGAAACTCGCGCCTCTGAAACTCGCGTCGACGTCGACGCATCGTTGCCCCGCGCCCGGACCGGCGCTGTTTCCGCGAGCCAAACCCGCCCGCCGAGATAGAAAATCGCTGCGATCGCCACAGCACTGAGGGTAACTGGCAGCCGCGCTTTCATTCGGGTTCGCTCCCACCCAGCCCACCGCCGCGTCGCACGAAGTCAACTCAGCCGTCGGTCAGCTCGGGCCCATAAGTCGCGGGCCGCTTCACTCCACGACTCCTGAATACACGCCCGAGACTGGCCCGATTTGCCGAAAAACTGCGCGTCCGAAAGAAGCGCGCACTTCCCGCCCGCGCACTAGGCCGGCGGTGTGCCGCTCGCGAACGTCCGGCCGACAAACGCATCAATCAGCGCCTGCGCCTCGCTCGGAGGCAGCGCCATCAGGCGTTCCGCAAAACGCGCCAAATCCGCCGGCCACGGTGCCGTCAGCAAATAGTCCATGTGCGCCGGCCGCAAATCGATCGCCGCGCAATGCAACGCCTGGCGCGTGAGCGCCAGCAACGCGCTGTGCCGCTCCGTCCAACCGTGCTCCGCGAACTCCAGATAGAGCGACGGATCGGGTCCATAGAGCTTGTCGCCCACCACGCGCCGCCCGAGCCATTCCGCGTGGGCGCGGATTTGGTGCTTTCGCCCCGTGAACAACTCCACGCCGACCAGCGTGTAGCCGCCGCGCGCGAGCAGCGGATGAAAAACCGTCCGCGCCTCCTGCGCGCCTTCCGTGCCAGATTCCACGACGCGCTGTTTCACGGTGACATTGGCCGTGGGATCCGGTCCGAGCGCGCGGTTCACTTCCGTGCTCGCGGTGAGTTCACCCTCGAGGATCGCCACGTAGGCCTTGCCGATGAGCCGCTTCATCATCGCCTTTTGCAGCCGGCTCCCTGTCGCCTCATCCTTCGCGAGAATAATCACTCCAGAGGTCTCGCGATCGAGCCGATAGACGAAGCGGATGGTTTGCAGTCCCATTCCTTCGCGCAGTGCCCCCGCGAGGCTCGACCACGGTCCGTTTTTCGACGGGTGGACGACGAGCCAGCCGGGCTTGTCGATCGTCAGCAGGCGCTCGTCCTCGAACCGCACCCAGCCGGGCAAGTCGGCCGGATTCACGAGCGGCGCCTCGGCGGGCGGGAGCGGTTGGTCGTCAAGCGGGGACATGCGGGGACGTTCAAAATTATTGTGCGTTATAACCGACACCGCGAGGTTGCCTCCGCGACGGCATGAGCTATGCGTCTGGGTGTCGAATGAAGCACTTTCCCACAAGGAAAGAATGGCCGGCCCACACGGGCGGCCTCGTCGACATACCGCACGCCGCAGAGAGGGACTTTGCACCGTGCCATACCCAACCAGAAAGGATACCCATGAATAGCTCCCACGAAGTGATCGTTACAGGCATCCACCTCGAACTGACCCCGTCCCTTAAGTTCTACGTCCGAGAAAAGATGGAGCGACTGTTCCGACACGAGAGCCATATCGTCCGCGTGAAAGTCGAACTCGAGTGCGACCGCAAACACGACCGACAGCACAAGTTCATCGCCAAGGCGCACGTCCAGCTCCGCGGACCCGACATCAACGCCACCGTCAATTCGGAGGACTGCCACAAATCCATCGATCTCCTCGTCGACAAACTCGACCACTGCGTCCGCCGCCGCCACAGCCTCGCCAAGGACAAACGCAACCATCCGCACGCCGTCGAATGGCAGGATGTCGCGCTGCCGAAGGCCGTCTGACAAATCGCAAAAGCGCACGACCCTTTCGAGCCCGCCCGCCGGCGGGCTCTTTTTTTGCGCTCTCCCCTCCTTCCCGCCGTTCAACTCGCCTCGCTATCTCAAGAAGCAGAAACGCCCCACACACCCGGTGCCGCACTTATCCCCCAAACGGCCTAGACCTTTTCAGTTTCCAAAATCCCGCGCCGGGACTTCTATGACACGACCTCCGCTATGCCCGGCAAACTCCCCCTCTCCGGCCGCGACCTGACCCTGTCCCGTCTGCGCCGCGCCCTCGCCCGCGGCGAGCAGCTCGCGCTCACCGCCGACGCGCGCCGCCGCATCCGCGCCTCGCGCGCCATCGTCGACCGTCTCCACGACGACCCGACGCCGCACTACGGCATCAACACCGGCTTCGGCGTCCTCGCGCATCAACGCGTGCCCGCGGCCGACCTCGAGAAGCTCCAGGAGAACCTCATCCTCAGCCACGCCGTCGGCGTCGGCGACGAGGTGCCGGCCGAGATCGTTCGCCTCATGTTGCTCCTCAAGGTCAACGGCCTCGCCGTCGGCATGTCGGGCGTCACGCCGCGAGTGGTCGATCATCTCATCCGCTTCTACAACGAAGACGCGCTGCCGATCGTCTACACCAAGGGCTCCCTCGGCGCCTCCGGCGATCTCGCGCCGCTCGCGCATCTCGTGCTCCCGCTCCTCGGGCTCGGCGAGATGAACTTCCGCGGCAAGCGCCAGCCCGCGCGCGCTGTCCTGAAAAGCCTCGGCCTCGCGCCGCTGAAGCTCCAATCGAAGGAAGGCCTCGGACTCATCAACGGCACGCAATTCATGTCGGCCTACGCCGTGCATTGCCTGCTGCGCGTCGAAAATCTCCTCAAGACCGCCGACGTCGCCGCCGCCACCACGCTCGAAGCCGCCCGCGGCAGCGCCGCTCCGTTCGACGCGCGCATCCACGACGCCCGTCCGCACTCCGGCCAGCGCGAAGTCGCGCAGAACATCCGCGCCCTGCTCGCCGAATCGACGATCCTCCCGTCGCACGCGCACTGCGGCAAAGTGCAGGACCCCTACTCGCTCCGCTGCGTCCCGCAGGTGCACGGCGCCGTGCGCCTCGCGTTCGGACACGCACGCAGCGTCGTCGAGACCGAGATCAACTCCGCCACCGACAACCCGCTCATCTTCGAGAACGGCGACGTCGTCAGCGGCGGCAACTTCCACGGCGAACCGCTGGCGTTCGTCATGGACTACCTCGCCATCGCCACCGCCGAACTCGCATCGATCTCCGAGCGCCGCATCTACATGCTGCTGCACGGCGACACCATCGGCGACCTCAAGGTCCCGAAGCTCCTCATGAAAGACACCGGCCTGAACTCCGGTTTCATGATTCCGCAATACACCGCCGCCGCGCTCGTCTCCGAAAACAAGGTCTTCGCGCACCCGGCCTCCGTCGATTCGATCCCGTCCTCGCTCGGCCAGGAAGACCACGTCTCGATGGGCTCGATCAGTGCGACCAAGCTCCTCGAAGTCGTGAAGAACACCGAGACTGTGCTCGCCATCGAGTTCATGTGCTCCGCGCAAGGCCTCGAATTTCTCCGCCCGCTCAAGGCCGGCCGCGGCGTCGAAGGCGCCGTCGCCGCCGTGCGCCGCGTCATCCCCTTCGCCCAAGCCGACCGCCTCTTCCACGACGATGTCCAAACCGCGCTCGCGCTCGTGCGCAGCGAGCAACTCGTCGCCGCCGCAGAAAAAGCTGCCGGCCGCCTGTGCTGACTCTGCCCTTCGCGATGAAACCATCGTTTCGTCCCTGCACGCCTGCGGACAGCGAGTGGGCTTACGAACTGAAACGCGAAGCCTACCAATCCGTGGTCGAACGCCAGTTCGGCCCGTGGGACGAATCGTTTCAGCGGCAGCTTTTCGCCGAACGCTGGAAACCGGAGTTCAGTCGCATCGTCTTCATCGCCAACGAACCAGTCGGACTCATCGCCGTGATCGAGCGCGCCGAAGAGAATTGGATCGACGAAATTCAGCTCACGGCCCCATGGCGCAGCCGGGGTTTGGGCACTCTCCTGATCAAAGGCGAAGTCGAACGCGCCCGCGCGCTCGGCAAGCCCGTGGCGCTGCAAGTCCTGCGCGAGAACGCGCGCGCCCGAAGCCTGTATTTGCGCCTCGGCTTCCGCATCACCGCCGAGACCGCCACCCACCATCGCATGTCCTCGGCTTCCGTCGCCGCGCTCCTCTAACCCTCTTCCCCATGCCGCGCTCCCGACCGTCCTCATCCCCGCGAAAGCTTCCGGCCTCCAAACCCCGCCCCGTGCGCGCACCACGCGGCACGATGCGCACCTGCCAGTCGTGGGCCGCCGAGGCCGCGCTGCGCATGTTACAGAACAACCTCGACCCGGAAGTCGCCGAGCGTCCGAACGACCTCGTCGTCTACGGCGGACGTGGCAAAGCCGTCCGCAACTGGGCGTGCTTCGACGCCATCCTCGCCGCGCTGCCGAAACTCGCGCCCGACGAGACGCTCCTCATCCAATCCGGCAAACCCGTCGGCGTCGTTCGCACGCACGTCGACGCCCCGCGCGTCCTCCTTGCCAACAGCAACATCGTCCCCGCATGGGCGACGCAGGAGCGCTTCGACGACTTCGAGAAGCGCGGCCTCATGATGTATGGCCAGATGACCGCCGGCTCGTGGATCTACATCGGCACGCAAGGCATTCTCCAAGGCACCTACGAGACCTTCGCCGAGTGCGGACGCCAGCACTTCGGCGGATCGCTCGCCGGACGCCTCTGCGTCACCGGCGGCTGCGGCGGCATGGGCGGCGCTCAACCACTCGCCATCACCATGGCCGAAGGCACGTGCCTCATTGCCGACGTCGACAAGTCGCGCCTGCAAAAGCGCGTGCACGACCGCTACCTCGACGAGATCGCGCCGTCGCTCGACGAAGCCATCGACCGCGCGGTGCTCTACGCCGAGCACCGCAAGGCGCTCAGCGTCGGTGTCGTGGCCAACATTACCGATCTCCTCGAGCGTCTCCTCGCGCGGAAAATCCCCGTCGACGTCCTCACCGACCAGACGAGCGCGCACGACCCGCTCGTCGGCTACGTGCCCGTCGGCTACGACCTCAAGACCGCCGCCAAGCTCCGCAAAGCCGACCCGAAGAAATACCAGAAGCTCTCGCTCGCGTCGATGGCCCGCCACGTGAAAGCGATGCTCAAGCTCCAAGCGCGCGGCGCGAAGACCTTCGACTACGGCAACAATCTCCGCCAGCACGCGCTCAACCAAGGCGTGAAGCGCGCGTTCGATTTCCCGGGTTTCGTCCCCGCCTACATTCGCCCGCAATTCTGCCTCGGCCGCGGTCCGTTCCGCTGGGTCGCGCTCTCGGGCGATCCGGCCGACATCGCCGCGACCGACCGTGCGCTGATGGAGCTTTTCCCGGAGGATCAGGCGCTGCACCGCTGGCTCAAGATGGCCGGCGAACGCGTCGCGTTCCAAGGCCTGCCCGCGCGCATCTGCTGGCTCGGCCTCGGCGAGCGCCACCGCGCCGGCCTGCTCTTCAACCAAATGGTCGCCGACGGTCGCGTGAAGGCGCCGATCGTCATCGGCCGCGATCATCTCGACTGCGGCTCCGTCGCGAGCCCAAACCGCGAGACCGAAGCGATGAAGGACGGTTCGGACGCCATCAGCGACTGGGCCATCCTCAACGCCATGGTGAACATCGCCAGCGGCGCCTCGTGGGTGAGCTTCCACCACGGCGGTGGCGTCGGCATCGGCTACTCGCAACACGCCGGCCAAGTCATCGTCGCCGACGGCACGCCCGAAGCCGCGCGTCGCCTCGAGCGCGTGCTCACGAACGACCCGATGATGGGCGTCTTCCGCCACGCCGACGCCGGCTACGAGCAAGCGCAAGACTGCGCCGAACGCTTGAACGTGCCGATCCCAATGAAAGCACCGTGACGCTTATGTAGGAGCCTGCTTGCAGGCGACCCGCTCCCCGCCTGCCAGCAGGTTCCTACAAAAATCCGCCCGATGAAACCCATCCCGCACCTGATCCCCGCCCAGTGGCCCGCTGATCTCTCGCGCGCTCGCTTCGCGTCTACGTTCCGCACCGACAACCCCGACGGCTGCCAAGTCGCCCTGCTCGGCCTCCCGGACGACCGGGGCGTGTGGATGAACAACGGTCGCCCCGGCGCCGCGCGCGGCCCCGCCGCCTTCCGCGAGGCGCTCTGCCGCTACGGCGCCGCCGAGCCGGCCGCCGGCGATCTCCCGCGCGTCTTCGACGCGGGCAACGTCGAGGTTTCCGATTCGCTCGAGGAAACGCATCGCCGCGTCACCGCCGTCACCGGCGCGCTGCTCGACGCCGGCCTGTTTCCCATCGCGATCGGCGGCGGCCACGATCTCACCTACCCGTTCGTGCGCGCCGTCGCGGCGCGTTTTCCGAAGCCCGTCGGCGTCTACTTCGACGCCCACCTCGACGTCCGCGAGACCACCGGCTCCGGCATGCCGTTCCGCCGCCTCGTCGAGGATTGCGGCGTGAAACAACTCCACGTGCACGGCCTGCGCCCGCTCGTGAATTCGCGCGAGCACTTCGGCTGGTTCGCCTCGCACGGCGGCATCACACATCCCGACCGCGCCAAAGTCGCGCTCCCCCGCGCGAAGCACCTCTTCGTCAGCTTCGATCTCGACGTGCTCGACGCCGCCCAAGCTCCCGGCGTCAGCGCGCTAAATCCGTCCGGCTGGTCCGTCGCGGACGCCGAGCGCTGGGTGCGCGCCTGCGGGGCGAACCGCACCGTGCGCTGCTTCGACCTGATGGAGCTGAATCCCGCGCACGACGTCGACGGCCGCACGGCGCGCGTGGCCGCGCACCTGTTCCTCACGTTCCTGCTCGGCTTCACTCGGCGGTGAGTTCTCGCCCCGTTCCTGTCGGACCAGCGCTTGCCACCGGGCCGAAACACGCCACCGCACACCGGTCCGGCGGCAAGCGCCAGCCCTACAGACTTGCGTGCCACTACCGGCGCAGCGAAAAGTGACAGCCGAGAAGATGTCCTCCCTCCTCATCCGCAACGCCCGCGTCCTCACTCTCGCGCTTCCCGGTCAAACCGGTCCCCGCCGGGGCAAAGCCCTTCGCGAACTCGGCATCTTGCCGCAGGGCGAAGTCCTCGTGGTCGACGACAAGATCGCCGCCGTCGGCGCGAAGGTCGAAGCTCCCGCCGACGCGCAAGTCATCGACGCCGCCGGCCGCGTGCTCATGCCGGGCTTCGTCGACTGCCATACGCACGCCTGCTGGGCGGGCGACCGTCTCGACGAGTGGGAAAAGAAGCTCAACGGCGTGCCCTATCTCGAAATCCTCAAGGCCGGCGGCGGCATTCACGCCACCGTCCGCGCCGTGCGCGAGGCCACACAGAAGCAGCTCGCGGCGAGCCTGCGCGAGCGACTCGGCCAGGTGCTGCGCGGCGGCACGACGACCATCGAAGTGAAGAGCGGCTACGGCCTGAACACCGAGAACGAACTCAAGATGCTCCGCGCCATCCGCCGCGCCGCGAGCGACTGGCCCGGCACGGTGGTGGCCACGGCGCTGCTCGGCCACGCGGCCGAGGGCGACGTCGAGGACTACTCACGCATGGTCACGAAAGAGATGCTCGCGGAGGTCTCGCGCGAATTCCCCGACATCGCCGTCGACGCGTTCTGCGAGAAGGAAGCCTGGACGGTCGAGGCCTGCGTGCGGTTCTTCGAGAAAGCGCGCAAGCATCACCCCATCCGCGTGCACGCCGATCAGTTCAATCCGCTCGGCATGATTCCCGAGGCGATCCGCCTGCACGCGCGCAGCGTCGACCACCTCGAGGCTTCCACCAAGGACGGCCTGACCGCGCTCGCCGAGTCGAACACCTTCGGCGTGATCCTTCCGTGCACCGGTCTGCACACCGACCAGCGTTTCGCCAAAGCCGGATTCTTCGCCGACCGCGGCGGCGCGCTCGCGCTCGCCACGAACTACAACCCCGGCTCGTCGCCGACGCACTCGATGCCGCTGGCCATCGCGACCGCCGTGCGCTTCTGCGGCCTGCTTCCCGCGGAGGCCATCGTCGCCACGACCTACAATCCCGCGCAACTCCTCGGCTTCACCGACCGCGGCTCGATCGAGGTCGGCAAGCGCGCCGACCTCGTCCTGCTCCATCACAAAGACGAGCGCCAGCTCGCCTACGAACTCGGCGGCAATCCCGTCGACGTCGTCGTCTGCGCCGGGAAAATCGCCTGATCAGGATCAGTGTTCGCCCGGTCGCTCCGCCGGCGCGACGCCCGGGCGAATGTCCTTGGTCACGCGCTCGAAGAGCGGTGGCTCCGCGTCCTTGATTTCAAAGTCGCGCTCGGCGCTGAGCTTCACGTCGCGCAGCGTGACACCGCGAATCCGGCTGTCGGGCAGGCCGATGATTTTCCCCGCGCGACGCGAACCACTGATCGTCACGTTGTCGATGAGGACGTCCCGGATGGACGGCACCTTGCTCTGGTCGCCGCGGAAATCGGGGCGATTGTTGTCGGTGTAGTCGAGTTGGAGCACGATCGCGTTCTCGACGTCCTTCATCGTGATGCCGGTGTAGCGGATATTTTCAACCGGGCCACCCGCGCCGCGCATCGACTTGATGCGAATGCCGTTGTCCGTGCCTTCCATCGTGCAATTGCGGACCAGCATATTCTTCACGCCCACGGAGGTCTCGGAGCCGATCGAGATGCCATGGCCGTGTTTGATCGTGCAGTTTTCGATGAGGATGTTCGTGCCGCCGGATTTGATGACGATGTCGTCGTCGCCCGTGTCGATCAGGCAGTCGCGAATTAGAAAGTTGGTGCCCGGCCCCGGATCGATCGCGTCGGTGTTCGGCGCGCAGCCGTCCCAAGGAGCGAAGACCTTCACGCGCTCGATGGTCAGGTCGTTGACGCGCTTCGGCACGAGGTGAAACATGGGAGAGTTCTTCAGCGTGACGTCCGCCACGAGCAACCGCTCGCAATCGTCTATGACGATCAGGTGCGAGCGGCGGTAAACGAGCCGGTTGGGCTCCGTCGCCTTGGCGTTGCGCGCGGCGCGCTCGGACCATTTCCACCAGTGGGCGCCGTTGCCGTCGATCGTCCCCGGCCCGGTCAAGGCGACATCGTGGAGTTTCTTGCCGCTGATCAACGGATCGAGCACGGCCACCTTCGCACGCACCTCGGCCTGGCTTTTCAGCGTCTCGGGCTCCGGCAGACCGGCTTCGGTGAACGTTGCCGGAGCTTGGATTACGGCTCCCTCCTCCAAGTGCAGATCGAGATTCGAGCAGAGCTTAAAAGGTCCAGTTCGGAAAACGCCCTGGGGCACGACGAGCCGGCCGCCGCCTGCCTCCGCGACCGCAGCGATGGCTCGGGCGAAAGCCGCGGTGTTCATCGTCTTCGCATCGCCGACCGCCCCGAAGTCGGTGAGCCGGAAGACGCGCGCGGGAATCGACGGGAGCGCCGGGCGAAGATTCTCCACGGCGGAGACATCGACGTCCGCAGCGAACAGGGTCGGGCTTGCAGCCAGCGCGCCGGCGAGCAACGCGAACGAAAGCAGTTTCATCGCCGTAACCGTAGCGTCGCCGGCCGGCCAACTCAATAGCCCGCCGCGTCGTAGGGTCCCTGCCCGCGTCCGTAGATCAGGATCATCCGCTCGAACGTGCACACGAGGCGGCCGTCGTGCGTCTTCGCGGTCGTGCGGACATGGACGATGCCTTGCCCCGGCCGCGACTTCGACTCGCGTTTCTCGATCACGGTCGACTCGGCGTAGACGGTGTCGCCCGCCAACACCGGCCCGTGGAACTTCACGTTCTTCCACGCCAGATTCGCGACGATCTTCGAAAACGTCTTCGTCATCATTCCGGTCAACACGGCCAGCACGTGCGTCGGATTGATCGGCAGCGCGCCACGACCGAGCTGCGCATGAAAATGCAGGTCGGTGAGCGCGGGGGTTTGATCGAGCGAGCGCAGCGTCTGCTGCATGCTTTCGTCCGCCGTGAAGGTCTTGCCCGGCCGGTGCTCGTAGGTCTCGCCCACGACGATGTCCTCGAAAAACAGTCCCATGCGCTCGAGGAAAACTCCGGGCGCGACTTCAACGTGCGAGGCGTGGCGCGGGTCCATGGTCAGTAATCGAGGCGGGTGAAATCGTCGTGTCCGGCGCGCGCGATGAGCGCGTCCCAGACGAGGATCGCGACCGTTTCGCCGCGCTGGTTCAGGCCGAGCGTCCGCACTTTGAGGAGCCCCGCGTGCGGCGTGTCGGCATTGGCCGCGTGTTCGAGAATCTCCGACTCGGCGTAGAGCGTATCGCCGCCGAACGTCGGCTTCGGCAGCGTGATCTCGTCGAAGCCGAGCAATTGGACGCGCTTCGCGAAGGTCTTCCACGTCATGCCAAGCACGACCTTGGTCGTGAGCGTCGAGTCCATCAGGCATTTCTTCCATTCGCCGTGCGCGGCGAACTGCTCGTCGAAATGCAGCATCTGCTGGTTCAGCGTGTCGAGGCACTCGTCGCGGCTGTCCTGCTGCGACAGCGTGACGCCGGGGCGATGCTTGAACTTCTGCCCCACCGCGAACTGCTCGAAATCCAGCCCGAAGCGCTCGCGAAAGCGCTGCGGACCGGTGGCGACGTAAGCGGAAAACGCGTTCATGTTTCAGGCTCCGGCGCGCGCGAGCACACGTTGCGCCGAGCGATACATCGGCACGTCGATCATCTGACCATCGATCACGGCCACGTTCCCGCGCGCAGCCTCGAACTCCGCGACGACGCGCTGCGCGCGCGCGACCGCCGCCTCGGTCGGCCGGAATGCCGCTTTGATCGCGGCGCACTGTTTCGGGTGAACCGCCAGCTTGCCGGCGAAGCCCAACGCGCGAACCGCCGCGCACTCCTCGGCCAGGCCGCCCAGATTTTCCAAATCGATGAACGGCTGATCCAGCGCCAGCACGCCCGCCGCCGTCGCGGCGTGAACGACCTGCGTGCGCGGCCACAGCAGCGCATCCCACGTCGGCTCGCCACCGGTCTCCGCCGAGAGATCAAACCCTCCGAACGCCAGCGCGGCGACCTGCGTCGATGCCGCGGCGATCTCCGCCGCGTGGCGCACTCCGAGCACCGTTTCGATGAGGCACAGGAGACGCGGTTCGCCGAAGAGCTGGCGCGCGGCTTCGCGCACTTCGGCCGCCGACTCGACTTTCGGCAACACCACGACATCGAGCCGCAAAGCCGCAGCGTTGAGCGCGTCGAGATCGGCGCGCCCGTGCGCCGAGCGCAGATCGTTTACTCGCACCGCCGTCGCAAAGGGCGGCGTGCCGACGCGCCCGTGCTGCTTGAGCCACGCAATCGTCTCGCCGCGCACGCGATCCTTGTCGGCGGCCGGCACGGCGTCTTCCCAGTCGATGATGATGCCGTCCGCGCCGCTCGTCGGGACCTTCTCGAAACGGTCGGGACGCGTGCCGGGCGTGAACAGCAGCGAGGTGAGCCGGGGGTGCGACATCGCGGCCACTGAAAGCGCTTTTGCCCGGCGAGGGAAACAAAAAGCGGCCCGCCGCCCGTGCGCGCTGCGTGCGATCGAGGCGCGCAGCGCGCTCGTTGGATTCCTGCTCGCAGCCGGAGCGAGGATGCGCGTGGAGGCCCGCGCGCGTCAGGCTTTCGTCCGATCGGCCGCGATCGAAAACTCGCACATCACGCGCGTGCCGAGTCCGGGCTGCGAATCGACGACGAAGGTGCCGCCGATCATGTTGGCGCGGTATTCCATCAGGCGCAGTCCGCCCTTGCGCAAGGGCCGCGCGGCGGCGTCGAAGCCCTTGCCATCGTCGGCGATCGTCAGGCGAAAGTCCGCGCCGCCCTGCGCGAGGAGCGTGACTTCGAT
The DNA here is from genome assembly GCA_016217545.1 of Opitutia bacterium. Taxonomy (NCBI): domain Bacteria; kingdom Pseudomonadati; phylum Verrucomicrobiota; class Opitutia; species Opitutia bacterium. The sequence continues at coordinate 278,526 of JACRHT010000016.1, forward strand.
GTTCCTCGCCGCACTGTGGCGGAGCGCGTTGTTGATCGCCTCCTGCGAAATGCGGTAGAGCTGCACGCCGGTGAGATGGTCGCACTCAAACTGCGGCGGGCTGCGGAACCGACAGCGCACGCCCTGGATCACCTCGGTGCTTTCCACGAGTTCCGTGAGCGCCGAATGCAGGCCGCCCGCCTGCTCCAACTGCACCGGGCAAAGACCGCGGGCCAGCGCGCGCGACTCGAGCGTGGCGTCGTTCGAAAGCGCCGCGATGAGGTTGGCCTGCTCGGCGTTTTGCGCATCGCCGCTCGCCAGGCGGTCGCGCAACGCCGTCGCGAGGCACGCGAGTCCGGTCAATTTCTGGCCGAGTCCGTCGTGCAGGTCGGCGCCGATGCGCTGTTGCTCGGCGTCGATCACGGTGAGGAGCCGCTGCTCAAGCCAGCGGCGTTCGGTGACGTCGCGTCCGAGGAACGTCACGCCGGCGCCCGGACTGCCCACCGCGTAGAAATCGGCGTGCCACTCGCGCTCGTTCGCCTGTCCGCGAAGCGTGAAGCTCACTTCCTCGTTGCGCTGCGCGCGTTCGAGCGCGTCGCGGCTTTGCGGGAAAAGATCGGCGAAGACCGCGCCGGTGATCGTCTCGGCGGCGATGCCGCAATGCGCGAGCTTGCCGCGCGCCTCCAGCACCTGGCCGGAGGCGTCGAGGCGGCCGACGATGACCGGCAGGTTCTTCATGATGTTGTCGAGCAGCTGCGCCTGCCGGAGCCGCTCCTCCTCGGAGCGGACGCGCTCGGTGATGTCGATGGCAGCGAGACCTTGCAGCTGCCTCTCGAGCGAGACGGTGAGCGGGAAGGTCGTCACGAGCCAGCACCGCTCCTGATGCCGGAGGATCCACGGCGTGGCGCTTTCGCGGGGGCGCAAATCGCCGTCGAAATCGCGCATGTGTTCCGCGAAGAGCCGATTCTGGAAAAGCACTCCACCCTCGTGGTCGCAGATCGCGACGGCGCACGGGACATTGTGCATGAAAAGCTCGAGCTGGTTCTGGCTCGAGCGCAGCTCCCGCAGGGTGTTGCTGTGGCGGAGCGCGTAGCGGATCGAGCGTTCGAGCTGGCCCGTGGTGAGGCCGTTCTTGCACAGGTAATCCGCCGCACCCGCGCGGGTGGACTCGCGGTCGATCTCGTGGCTGTCGTGGCCGGTGAGCAGAATCACGGGCAGGCCGCAGTTCTTCGCCTGCGCCATCCGGACGAGTTCGAGCCCCGTCTCCATGCCGAGACGGTAGTCGACGATGGCGACGTCGTGACCGCCGCGCTCGAGCGCATCGAGACCGGCGGCGTAACTGGCGGCCCACTCGAGGCGGTATTCCGCGAAGGTATTGCGGGTGAGCAGCCGGGAAACGACGAAGAAATCGTTCTCGTCGTCGTCGACCACCAACACGCGAACGGGCGCAGAGGCGGCAGCCGCGCCGGTGGTCGGTGGCAGCGATTGGGCGAGCGTTTGCTTCACGGAAACGGACATGGGGAAGGACGGTTGCGTGAGTGGAAACCAAGCGACGAGCGGCGCACGGCGGCGGCGCAACTCCGGCGAACCAACGTGGAGGCGGACGCGGCGACGGTAGCACAATCGTCCCGATTTGCACCAAGCGATTCCCTTCGCGCACCACGCCGGGCACCGCGAAGTTCACCTCGATCGCTCGATGCTTCCGCAGGACGAATTCCCCGCATCGACTCTGCTCCGCGTAGGCTCGGGCTTAGCGACAATTCACGCGACGAAGCATCGGGCGCCGCGCGCCCTTCCCCGTCCGGCCAAACCGCTGGAAGCTTCCCCGCTGACGGCCCGGGCAGCCCCTGCAAGCGCATCAGACACTGTCCTGCGCCTTCACCCACTGAATCGCGTAGCGCACGAGTTCGGCGCCGGACTCGAGGCTCAGCTTGAGCTTCAAGTGTTCGCGGTAGGAATCGATGGTCTTCACGCTCAAGTTGAGGCGCTCCGCGATCTGGCGGGTCGCGTAGCCGTTGCCGATGAGTTGGAAGACTTCCATCTCGCGATCGCTGAGACTTTCGACGGGGGACGTGACTTCCCCGGTGCGATTGTTCACGAGGCGCGACAGCATGCGACCGCGCACGCGATCGCTGATGTAGAGCTCTCCGGTGCTGATCTTCCCGAGGGCCTCGACCACGCGCTCGCTCGCCTCGTGTTTCATCAAATAGCCGCGCGCGCCGGCGCGGAGAGCCCGCTCGGCGAAAAGCTCCTCATCGTGCATCGAGACGATCAGAATCAACAGATCCGGCGAGTGAGCTTTCAGGTTTTTCGTGAGCTCGATGCCGTTGGCGGAGCGCAGCGCGATGTCGACGATCACGATGTCCGGCTTGAGCTTCGCGGCGAGATCCATGGCCTGGGCGGCGTTGTCGGACTCGCCCACGACCGACATTCCGGGCTGCTGGCTGATGAGCATGCGCAGCCCCTGCCGGGTGATCGGGTGGTCGTCGACGAGCAGGATCTTCCGGGCAGTGGACGGAGCGGGCGCGGCAGCGGAACTGTCGCCGTCGGCGGACGATGGGGCCTTCATGCGAGTTTGCATTGATTCCCCGTGGACACCGGCGAGCAAGCCAAAGTGCCATCGGGAAATCCCCCAAATTCAAACGCGTCCGGCAAAACGGCAAAGGCCGCGCGGACTTCGCAGTCCACGCGGCCTTTGTTGGTGTTGGTGTGTGTCAGTGACGCCGTTAGGCGGTCAAATCGCGGTGCCGCCGCGCTCGCCGGTGCGGATGCGGATGCACTCCTTGAGTTCCTGGATGAAGATCTTGCCGTCGCCGACCTCGCCGTCCTTGCCGGACTTCGCGGCCTTCAGGATGGCGTTGACGGTGATGTCTTCGAAGGCGTCGTTGCAGGCGATCTTGATCTCGATACGCGGAATCAGGTTCGGGATGACCTTCTGACCGCGCTGGAATTCGATTTCCTGCTGTTGGCCGTGGCCGGAGACGCGGCTCACGGTGATGCGCTCGATTTCGGCGTCGATGAGGGCCTGGCGGACCTCGTCGAGTTTCTCTTCGCGGATGATGGCGGTGATAAGCTTCATGGTCGGGGCGCTCCTTAGTTGAGGTTGTTGAGGCCGTAGCCGCGCTCGCCGTGGAGGTCATGGTCCATGCCCGCGCGCTCAGACTGCTCGCTGAGGCGGAGACCGACCGTCTTCTGCACGATGAACCCGATGATCAGCGTCATCACGACGGCGAAGGCCACCGTGGCGCCGACCGCGAGGGCCTGTGTCTTCAGCTGGCCCACGAGCGTCCAGCCTTCCGGCTTGGCCCAGCTGTCGCGGATGAAGAACGTGAGCGCGATGGCACCGATGATGCCGCCCGCGCCGTGCACGCCGAACGCGTCGAGCGTGTCGTCGTAGCCGAACTTGCCCTTCAGGGTGATGACGAAGTAGCAGCCGAGCGCGGCGATGACGCCGAGCGCGATGGCGCCCTTGACGCCGACCACACCGGCGGCCGGCGTGATGGCGACGAGACCGGCGAGAATGCCCGAGGCGAGACCGAGCGAGGTCGGCTTGCCGTGCGCGAAGGCTTCGATGAGCACCCAGGTGAGCGCGCCGGTGGCGGCGGCAACCTGCGTGACCGTGAGCGCGCGAGCGGTGTCGAGATTCGAGGCGACGGCGGAACCGGCGTTGAAGCCGAACCAGCCGACCCAGAGGAGACCGGCGCCGAGGAGCACCATCGTGAGGTTGTTCGGCGAGGTGGAAAGTTTCGGGTGGCCGAGGCGCGGGCCGACGAACAGCGCGAGCACGAGACCCGAGATGCCCGAGGAGATATGGACGACCGTGCCGCCCGCGAAGTCGATGGCGCCCATCTTGAAGAAGTAGCCGTCACTCGCCCAAACCCAGTGACAGAGGGGCGCGTAGACGAAGAGGACCCAAAGGGTGATGAAGACCGCCCAACCGCGGAAGCTGATGCGCTCCGCGACCGCACCGGCGATCAGCGCCGGCGTGATGATCGCGAACTTGCCCTGGAACATCGCGAACACGTATTCGGGCACGTTGTAGGACATGATCGTCTGATCGATGCCCGAGAGGAACACGAGGTCCTTGTTCCAGCCCACAAAGCCGCCGAGGATGTTCGGGCCGAAGGCCAGCGAGTATCCGACGACCGCCCAGATGACACCGACGATCGCCATGGCGATGAACGAGTGCATCATGGTGCCGAGAACGTTTTTCGTGCGGACAAGGCCGCCGTAGAAAAGCGCCAGGCCGGGGACCATCAGCAACACGAGCGTCGTCGAGACGAGCATCCACGAAGTGATGCCTGAGTCGACCGTCGGAGCGGGTGGCGTCGCGGCCTGCGCGAGCGCGAGCGTTGGCAGGGAAAGCACGGCGGCTCCGGCCGCGAGCTTCCGTAGTGGGTGTGTGTTCATCATGTGTGGTATGGGGTAAGGGACCCGCCACGCGTAACGCAGAGCCCGTGCCAACCGCGCCGGAGCGCGCGTGTCATCGGAAAATTTATGCCGCCACCGCACCGCGCCGCGCCGGCGCGCGTGTGCAATCGGTCGTCAGTTCTTCGACGGATCGTCCGGCTCGTCCGCGAGCAACTTCAACTCGGGATCGAGCGAGCCCAAAATCAATCGCCACAACGCCGGCCCCTCCTCGGCGCCGAGGTTGTAGTTGGCCGGCCCCGCGACGAACCACGTGTTCTGCTTCATCTCGTTTTCGAGCTGTCCCTTCCCCCAGCCCGCATAACCGAGGAAGCCGCGCAGCGTGTAACCCGGCTCGGCCACCAACGCGGCCGCACGATCGGGGTCGAGGCCGAACTGCAGCTCGAACTCGCTGGGATCCTCGCGCCACCGCCAGGCCGCGAGGATGAGCTTCGCCGTCTCGACCGGGCCTCCGGTGTAGAGCGGGACCTTGGCCAACGGACTCAGCGCGAAGTCCGGACTGATTTCGTCGAGCCGGCGCCGCAGCGGACGGTTGATGACGATCCCAAGCGCACCGTCCGCATCGTGCGCCGACATGAGCACGACGGTGCGGCCGAAATTCGGGTCCTTCATCGCCGGATGCGAAAGCAACAAGCTGCCCGCGAGACTCTCCTTCGGATTCGGGCGGCGCGCTTTCATGGAGAGGAGGACAAGTGCGGCGGCACGCCGTGGCATCGGCGCGCCGCCGGCTCAGAGTTTGGAAATCCTCACGCCTGCGTCGGCGAGGATCGGCGCCACGAACGGGTCGTTGTTGTAGTCCGTGTGGTATTTGATTTCCGCGATGCCGGCGGCCGCGAGGATCTTCGCGCAGTTGATGCACGGGTAATGGGTCACATAGACCGTGCAGCCCTCGACGCTCGAGCCGCGGCGCGCGGCATCGGCCACGGCGTTCTGCTCGGCGTGCACGGTCGCGGTCTCGTGGTTGTCGCGGATGCGCGAGACGTGCGGCGTGCCGGGCAGCCAGCCGTTGTAGCCCGCCGCGACGATGCGGTTGCGCCGCTCGCCGCCGGTCACGATGACGCAGCCAACGTTCAGCCGCTCACAGTTCGACCGCGACGAGATCAGCGTCGCCGTCGCCATGAAATACTCGTCCCAGCTCGGCCGGTGATCGAAGCGAGCGGTGGCGTCGGCAATCAGGTCGATGGGGTTGCTCGTAGCCGTCTCGCGCGGAGCGGCGGCGGGAGCGGTAGGTTTCAAGCCAGCCTCCATGCCGTCACGCTGCCGGCCGTCTGCCCGCTGGCAAGCCTCAGCTGCGTCTTGCGCGCGCCCGTCCCGCCGCTCAACCTGCCCCGAATGGCTTCGCTCCAGCAGCTCACCGACTACTGCGACCGGCGCACCCGGCGTTCGTCCTTCAAGGACTATCCCGGCGCGGTCAACGGCCTGCAGGTCGGCAACGACGGGCGCGTCACGAAGATCGGCGCCGCCGTCGACGCGGGCCTCGTGCCGTTCGAGAAGGCGGTCGAGTGCGGCGTGGATTTTCTCGTCGTGCACCACGGGCTTTTCTGGGGCGGCGCGCAACCGCTCACCGGGCCAGCCTACGAACGCTACGCGACGCTCATCCGCGGCAACTGCGCCGTCTACTCCTCGCACCTGCCGCTCGATGCGCACGCGGAACTCGGCAACAACGTCCTGCTCGCGCGCCAACTCGGCCTGAAACCGAAGGGCCGCTTCCTGCCGCACGACGACGACTTCATCGGCTGGACCGCGCCGAACAAGTTCAAGCGCTCGCAGCTGCGCAACCGCCTCGAGGAACTCTACCCGCGCGTCGTCGCCCTCGAATTCGGCGCCGCGCAACCCAAGCACGTCGCGTTCTGCAGCGGCTCGGGCAACAGCGCCATCGCCGCCCTGCCCGCGACCGGCATCGACACCCTCGTGACCGGCGAGCTGCGCGAAGAGTGGTTCAACTTCGCCCAGGAACAGCGCCTCAATGTCTATTGCTGCGGCCACTACGCGACGGAGACGCTCGCCGTGAAGGCGCTCGCCGCCGAACTCGCGAAGAAATTCCGCCTGCCCTGGGTGTTCATCGACACGGAAAATCCCCTTTGAAAACCTTCGCCATCCTCCACGGCCCGAACCTCAACCGCCTCGGCAAACGCGAGCCGCACATCTACGGCACCGCGACGCTCAAGGACCTCGAGCAACTCATCCGCGCCGAAGCGAAGCGCCTGGGCGTCCGCGTCGTGTTCTTTCAGTCGAACCACGAAGGCGCGCTCATCGACCGCATCCATGCCCTCGCCGATCGCGGCGTCGCCGGCTTCGTCGTGAATTTCGGCGCCTACACCCACACGAGCATCGCGCTCCACGACGCCTTGAAGAGCGTCGCGCCGCTCCCCGCCGTCGAGGTGCACATCTCGGACATCAAGAAGCGGGAAAAATTCCGCCGCCACTCCTACACCGCCGCCGCCTGCATCGCGATGATCAGCGGCCGGGGTTTCCCGGGCTACCTCGAGGCGCTGCAACTCCTCGCCGCGCGCGCCTGACCGCGCGCCGTTCTCCGTCCTCAGTCCTCCGTTTCATGGGCCAGCATCTTCCCGACTTCACCGAGCCGCGTTGGTTCGTCTGCCACACCAAGCCGCGCTGCGAAAAGAAATTCGCCGATCTCCTCGCGCGCGAGAAATTCGATCACTACCTCGCGCTGATCGAGAGCGTGCGCCGCTACGGCACGCAGAAAAAGGTGTTCACGAAACCGCTCTTCGCCGGCTACGTCTTCGCGCAAATCATCCCGGAAAAAAAGGCGCGCGTCTACCAGCAGGACCTCCTCGTCCGCGCCCTCATGGTGGAGAACGAATCCGTCTTCCTGCGCCAGCTCGCCGATGTGAAGGCGGTCTGCGCGTCCGGCTACGAAGCGGCGCTGCACCCGTTGATTCGCAAGGGCACCCGCGTGCGCGTGAGCGGCGGCGCGCTCCACGGCCTCGAAGGATATGTGGACGATCCGGTGAACCCGAAGGGAATCGTCGTGTCCGTGGACGTGCTGCAGCAGGGCCTGCTGGTCCGCCTGCCGCTCGAAAGCCTGCAACCGCTCCCGTGACGCCCCGCCCCTCGCTCGCTCTTTTTACCGCGCTCCTGCTCGCCACTGCGCCCCTCGCCATGACCGGCGCGAGCGCACCGGCGGCCGCCGCGGACAACGTGCAAGCGCCCCAGGCCCCGCCGCGCCTCTTCGACCGCATCCGGGGCTTGTTCGACATCGACCTGCCGCACCTCGACCCGCCCGGCACGTTCCAAGTCACCTTCAATCCGCGCTTCGGCGATCTCCTGCATCGCGACTACATCCGCCTGCCCACCGGGATTCGCTGGGCGGTCAACGACCAACTCGGCCTGAAGGTCGAAGCCGAAGCCTACGCCACCCACGGCCTCGGCGGCGGCGAGACCAATCACGGCGTCGGGCTCATGCGCTTCGGCGGCAAATACCTCCTGCCCCGCTGGCCGCTCGCCGAATACGAGACCAGCGTCGGCCTGAACCTGGACCTGCCCGTCGGTTCGCCGCCGCGCGACCTGACCGACGGCCACAATCACTACTCGCCGTTCATCGTCGTGCAGCACCACGACGACGAGCACCCGCGCTGGACCGAGTTCGCCGGATTCAGCGCCGACTTCGTGACGCCCTCGCACGTCCAAGGCGGCTTCGGCACCAACACGCCGCGCGACGACTCGATGTCCTTCACCGGCGGCGCCGTCTACGACATGGGCCAGCTCAAGTGGACGGTGCAAGCCACCTACACGACCACGCTGCTCCTCAGCGGCACGGACGACAATTTCTTCACCGTCCGCCCCAGCGTGCTCTGGTTCGTGCCCCGGCGCTTCACGTTCAACTCGAAGACGCAATGGATCGTCGGCTTCGGCGCCCGCTCCACGTGGGGCCCCGACGGCTACGAATTCTCCACCGGCACCCGCGTCCGCGCCGAACTCACCTTCGGCCAAGCCCTGAGAAAACTCCGCGGCGCGTTCGACTACCGGCGCTGAAGTTCAGAACCGCAGCCAAACCCACCCGCTCAGGTGCAGCGCCGCGCACGCCGCGAGCGCCGCCACGAAATCGTCCGCAACGATCCCCCACCCGCCCGGCCAGCGCTGCAGGCGCGCGATGCCGAACGGCTTCAGGATGTCGAACACGCGGAACCACGCGAAGCCCACCGCGAGCACGACCCATTCGGGCCACACACCGCCGAATGCGCGCGCCGCGCCGAGGAACACCAGCGGCATCACGACGAACTCATCGAGAATCACTTCGCCGGGATCGCTCTTGCCCATGCGCCGCGCCGCCTCGCCGGTCAGCCCCACCGCGACGTAGCTCGCGAGCAGCGTGACGATAATCGTCGTCGGCCAAGGCACGTGCCGGAAAAACAGCAGCGCGTAGAACACGCCCGCCGCCGCGCCCCACGTTCCGGGCGCCGGCATCCGCATACCCAGCGGCCCGAGCGTCGCGAGTCCTTGCACCCATTTGCCCGGCAGCAACGCCGGCCAGCGCGGCTCCTTCAGTTGCATTTCAATCCATCACCACGTGCCCGTGGCGCTTGAAATACGAGAGGCCCGACGTGATCGTCAGCACCGCCGAAAGCACGAAAAGACCCAGACCGATGTTGTGGATGACCGTGATGATGATGCGGTCGCTCGGCGGGAAGATATCGCTCCAATCGTGTTCGAACATCCGCGCGCCGAGCAGCCAGCCGATCGCGTTGAGCTGCGTGAAGGTCTTCACCTTGCCGCTCGTGTCCGCCTCGATCGCGATCCCGCGCATCGCCGCCGCCATCCGCATGCCGGAGACCGCGAATTCGCGCGCGAGGATGCAGAGCAGCAACATCACCGCCGTGATCGTATAGTCGTGGCCCGCGAACGAGAAGAACCCACGGTTCGTCAGCGCGATCATCAGACCGAGCACCATGACCTTGTCGATCACCGCGTCCATGAAGCGCCCGAAAGCCGACACCTGATTCGCGCGCCGCGCCAGCAGGCCGTCCAGCCAGTCAGTCAGCGCCGCGGCGATATAGAGCCAGAACGCGATCGTCGCGCACCATGCGAAGTCCGCATACATCAATCCGACCACGACGAACATCAGTGGCACGCGCGAAATGGTGAGCAGATTGGGGAGGGTCATGCGCCGTGGCTGAGTCGAGCGGTCGCACCAATCCTTGGCAACCATGGAGTGCCGTGCCGCGCGCTTTCGGATTCGCCCGCGCGGCATCAGGCGGTCGGCGCCGGCACGCTGCGGCTTGGTCCGAAATAACTCCGCCGCGCCGCACGAATTCTCCTCGCCAACCCGCAGCCCGTGCCGTTGGCTCCCGCGCGCCCGACGCCGCATGAGACTCTGCATCTACCCCGGCACTTTCGACCCCTTCACCAACGGACACCTCGACGTGCTGTTGCGCGCCGCCAAGCTGTTCGACCGCGTCACGGTCGCCGTTGCTCTCAGCTCCACCAAGGAGCCGCTCTTCACCGCCGAGCAGCGCGTCGCTTTGATCAAGGCCACCGTCGGTCGCATGCCGAACATCGACGTCGTCGCGTTCGACGGCCTCCTCGTTGAATTTGCCCATCAGCAGAAAGCTCACGCCATCATCCGCGGCCTGCGCGCGCTCTCGGACTTCGAATTCGAGTTCAACATGGCGTTGATGAACCGCCACCTCGAGCCGCAGGTGGAAACGATCTTCGTGATGCCGAACGAGAGTTACAGCTACACCAGCTCCACGCTCGTGAAGCAGATCGCGCGACTCGGCGGCGACATCACCAAGTTCGTCCCCGCGCCCGTCGCCGAGGCGTTGCAGGAGGTGTTCAAGCACCCCACCCCGCGCCAGGCGCGCGCCGGTGCGAAAAGCGGCTGGCATCGCCGGGGCAACACCTGACGGCGTCACGATCGTCTCGTTGCCCGTTCGTTTTGCGCCATTCGTCTCGCCACACTCGCCGTCGCTGAAGCAGCGACGCTCAATTTCTCTTACCCCATGCGTGCCATGAACCGCCTCCTCCTCGGCCTCGTCTCAATCCTCGCGCTGGCCTCGACCCTCCACGCCGACAGCACCGCCGGTTACTACCGCTTCCCCTCGATCCACGGGGACACGATCGTGTTCACCGCCGAGGGCGATCTCTGGCGCGCCTCGATCAACGGCGGCGCGGCCCAGCGCCTCACCAGCCATCCCGGCTTCGAGACCAGCGCCTCGATCTCGCCCGACGGCCAGTGGGTCGCGTTCTCCGGACAATACGAGGGCCCCGTCGAAGTCTACGTGATGCCGCTCTCCGGCGGTCGTCCCAAACGCCTCACTTTCGAAGGCGAAGCCGCCCTCGTCCGCGGCTGGACGCCCGACGGAAAAGTCCTCTACGCCACCCGCACCTACGCGACGATCCCCGACAACCAACTCGTCGCGATCGACCCGCAAACCGGCGCCCGCACCTTCGTGCCGCTCGCGCAAGCCGACGAAGGCGCCTACTCGCCCGACGGCAAGACCCTCGTCTTCACGCGCTACTCGTTCCAAGGCTCGCACGCCAAGCGCTACGTCGGCGGCACCGCGCAGAACCTCTGGCGCTTCGACGCCGGCGCCACCGACGCCACTCAATACCACGCGGACTTCCGCGGCGTGAGCCGTTGGCCCATGTGGCTCGGCGAACGCGTCTACTTCGCCAGCGAACGCGACGGCACCAACAACCTCTGGTCGATGAATCCCGACGGCTCCGACCTGCGCCAGCACACGCGTCACAACGATTTCGGCGTGAAGAATCCCCAAGGCGACGCCGCGCACATCGTCTACCAGAACGGCGCCGATCTCTGGCTCTACGATCTCAAGACCGATCAGACGCGCCGCCTCGATCTCGCGCTCACCTCCGACTTCGACCAGACGCGCGAGACCTGGGTCACCAAACCGACCGACTTCACGACCGCCTTCGCGATCTCGCCCGACGGCGACCGCATGGCGCTCGTCGCCCGCGGCCAGGTCTTCGTGGCCCCGGCCGGTCAGGGCCGCCTCGTCGAAGTCGCCCGCAAGAGCGGCGTCCGTTACCGCAGCGTCAGTTTCACGCCCGACGGCAAATCGCTCGTCGTCCTCTCCGACGAATCCGGCGAAGTCGAATTCTGGAAACTCCCCGCCAACAACCGCGGCCCGGCCGAGCAACTCACCACCGGCGGCGAGACGCTCCGCATGACCGGCCTGCTGTCACCCGACGGCAAGTGGATCGCCTACACCGAACGCGACGACGACCTGATGCTCTTCAACGTCGAGACGAAGGAGACCAAGCTCGTTGCCCACTCGAAACTCCAGGACTTCGTCAGCCCCGACTTCGATTGGTCCCCCGACAGCAAGTGGCTCGCCTACGTGATGTCCGCCGAGACGGGCAACCAGCAGATCTTCCTCCACAGCGTCGACTCCGGCAAATCCACGCCCGTCACCAGCGACCGCGTGATCAGCGCCAGCCCCGCCTTCGCACCGGACGGCAAGTGGCTGTATTTCCTCTCCGACCGCTCCTTCAACTCGCTCGTCGGCGCCCCGTGGGGCCCGCGCCAGCCCGAGCCCTTCCTCGACAAACCGACGAAGATCTACCTCCTCGCGCTCTCCGATGAAAAGCGCTCGCCCTTCCAGCCGAGCGACGAACTCGTCGCCGAGGAGAAGAAGGCGTCCGAGAAAAAATCCGACGACGAAAAACCCGCCAAGCCCGCGACCGATGACAAGAAGCCGGTCCCGTCCGGCGACAAAGCCGTCGCGAAGACCGACGAGAAAAATTCCGACGACGCCGACAAGAAAGCCGCGACCGACAAGAAGCCCGCCGACGAAAAGAGAAAGAAGGTCGAAGTCACGGTCGTCCTCGAAGGCCTCGCCTCGCGCCTCTGGGAAGTGCCCGTCGGTCCCGGCAACTACTCCAACTTGGGCGTGAACGACAAAGCGATCTTCGTCACCGACAGCGACGCCGGCGCCAGCGGCCCGAGCGCGAACCGCCTGCTCGCCATCGAAATCAAGAACAAGGACGTCGAGACCACCACGGTGCTCAGCGGCGTGGGCGGCTATCGCCTCTCCGCCGACGGCAAGAAGCTGCTCGTGCGCCAGAGCGAGAACTTCGCCATCATCGACGCCGCCCCGCGCCCCGCCGGCGATGTCGCCAAATCCCGCGTCAACCTCGGCGCCCTGCGCTTCCCCTACTCGCCCCGCGAGAGCTGGCGCCAGATGTTCACCGACGCGTGGCGCATGCACCGCGACTATTTCTACGCGCGGAACATGCACGGCGTCGACTGGAAGGCCAACCTCCAGAAGCACCTTCCGCTCGTCGACCGCGTCACCGACCGCGCCGAACTCGACGACGTGCTGAACTACCTCATCAGCGAACTCTCCGCGCTGCACACCGACGCGCGCGGCGGCACGCTCCGGCCGTTCGAGCCGCAAATCGCCGTCGCGTCGCTCGGCGCCCGCTGGTCGCGCGACGAGGCCGCCGGCGGCTATCGCCTCGACTACATCTATCAAAGCGATCCCGAATTCCTCGAACGCCGCGGCCCGCTGCTCACGCCCGGCCTCGGCATCAAGACCGGCGACGTGATCGTCGAGATCAACGGCACGCCCACGCTCTCCGTTCCCGACGCCGCCTCGCTGCTCCGCAACCAAGCCGGCCGGCAGGTGCTCCTCACGCTCAAGCCCGCGGGCGGCGGCGATCCGGTGCAACGCATCGTCACCCCGGTCCCCGCCAACGAGGCCGCCGGCCTGCGTTACACCGATTGGGAATACACGCGCCGACTCGCCGTCGACCAGAAGTCGGACGGCCTGATCGGCTACGCGCACATTCGAGCGATGGGCACCGACAACTACTACGAGTTCGTCCGCCAATACTACGCCGCCGCCAACAAGGGCGGCCTGATCCTCGACCTCCGCCACAACCGCGGCGGCAACATCGACAGCTGGATGGTCGCCCGCCTCATGCGTCCGGCCTGGATGTGGTGGAGCAACCGCGACGGTCTCGCCTCACCGCACCTCCAAAGTGCTTTCCGCGGCCACCTCGTCGTGCTTGTCGACGCGTGGACCGCCTCCGACGGCGAGACGATGGCCAACGCCATCCGCCACCTGAAACTCGGCGAGACCATCGGCGTCCGCACCTGGGGCGGCGGCATCTGGCTCACCGGCTCGAACTTCCTCGTCGACCGCGGTCTCGCGCGCGCGGCGGAGTTCGGCAGTTTCATCCCCGGCGAAGGCTGGGTGATCGAGGGCGACGGCTTCACGCCTGACGTGATCGTCGACAACAATCCCGCCCGCGCCTTCCGCGGCGAAGACGCACAACTCGACGCCGCCATCAAGCGCTTGCAGGAGCTCATCGCGAAGAACCCCAAGCACCTCGTGCCCACGCCGCCGCCCCTGCCCGACAAAACGCTGAAGACCTGGACGCCGCCGAAGTCCTAGGCTCTTTCGCGTCGGCGGCGAGACGGCCAAACTATTGGGCCACCCTTTTCTGCACGGGCTTGTCACGAAAGTGTGACAGCCCGCCCGACGCTTCGCGGTTATCCGCCGGGCCGCCTGTGTCGACATGTGGGGTAATACCCCCGCCCACATGCTCAAAAACCTCGGTCGCCTCCTCGTCCTCGGCACTCTTTGCGTTGCCTTCGCCCACGCCCAAAACCCGTCACTGGAGGATCGTCTCGCCCGCGTTGAAGCCGCGATAGCCCGCATCGAGGCGAAGCTCAACGACACCGTTTCGGCCGACGAGCTCGCGCCTACGCTCAAGGAATTCTCCGACCTCACCCGCCAGCTCGGCTGGGACGGCAAGGCCCCGCTCAACGTCGTCAAAGTCGCCGGCAACGAGCAGAAGCTCGCGCTCGGCGGCTTCATCCACGCCCAATTCGAAAGCGGCGGCGCGCCGGACACGCGTTACACCGGCATCAACGACCGTTTCCTCCTGCGCCGCACGCGCGTGAATCTCGCCGGCACTTTCGCGGAGAACGTCGCGTTCAAGCTCGAGGCCGATTTCGGCAACAACTCCATCGCCACCAAGACCGGCATCTCCGGCCAGCTCACGGACGCCTTCGTTAACTGGACGCCCGACGCCCGCGCCAGCGTCCGCGTCGGACAATTCAAGACGCCCTTCGGCTTCGAACAACTCCAGCCCGACACCAAGACCTACACCATCGAACGCTCGCTGCCGAACGACCGGCTCACCGTCTCCCGCCAGATCGGCGCCATGCTCTACGGCGATCCCGTGCCGAAGCGGCTGAGCTATTCCGTCGGCGCCTTCAACGGCACCGGCGTGAACGCCAGCAGCAACGACAACCAAAAATTCATGTGGGTCGGCCGCCTCAACGGCGTCGCTTACGAAGGCAAGATCGGCACGCAGAAAGCCCGGTTGGCCATCGGCGGCGACTATTTCACCACGAACGACAAGGGCACCTTCACCGGCCGCCGCGAAGGCTACAGCTACGATGCGCAACTCGCCGTCGGTCCCGCCGAGCTCCAAGCCGAGTGGCTCCGCAACACGCAGCACCCGGCCGTCGGCTCCGCGACCACCGCCGAAGGCTGGTCGATGCTCGGCGCCTACAACTTCGCCAAGCGCTGGCAGGGTGTCGTCCGCTACGAGAACTACGACAGCAACACCGCCATCAACGCCACGACGTCCAAGCTCTGGACCTTTGGCCTGAATTTTCTCCTCAAGGGCGACGACCTGAAATTCTCGCTCAACTACCTCCAAGGCGATCCCGCTGCGCCCGTGCCGTCCGACCATCGCTTCCTCGGCCGCATCCAGGTCGTGTTCTGAAACTCTCTTTCCACCGTCACCATGAAGCCCCGCTCCCTCCTCGTCCTCATCGCGCTGGCCGGCAGTTTCGTCCTCGCTCGCGCCGAGCCGCTCGCTCCCGAAATCCAGGCCAAGATCGACGCCCGCATCGCCGCCATCGCCACTTGGGCGGCCGACCCCGTGATCGTTGACGCGGTCCGCGCCCAGAACTCCGCCGCTTCGGCCGACTACACTGCCATGACCCAGGAAAAGTGGCGCGCGCTCACGGTGCTCGACCCCTTTGTCCGCAGCTTCTCCAAGAACGCCGCCGGCCAGTTTCTCAAATCCAAGCGCGACGACGTCGTCACGGAAGCCTTCCTCAGCGCCGCCAACGGCTGGAAAGTCGCCTGCATCGCCAAACCGACCAACTGGTCCCACAAGGGAAAGGATAAGCACGACGTCCCCATGTCCGGGAAAAACTGGCAGGGCCCCGTCGAGCTAGACGAATCCTCCGGCCAGCAACAGGTGCAGGTCGCCGTGCCCGTGCTCGACGGCGGCAAGCCCATCGGCTCGCTCGTCGTCGGTCTCAGCGTGTCCAAAATGAAGTCCTGAGCCCGTGATTTCGGTCCGCTCCCTTCGTTTCAAACTGGCCGCGCTCGTCGCGGGTGCCGCGCTCTGCAGCGCCACGCTCGCCGCCGTCGCCGCCTGGCGGATCGTCTCCACGCACCGCGGCGATGCGAACGTCGCACGGAAAATCACCGGACAGCTGCAGGCCGCGCAACGGGGCCTCCAGCAGCTCGTGACTTCCGAGCAGCGCTTGCAGGCCATCCTTCGTCTCAAGGATCCCGACGAGATCGAACGCGGCCTCGACGACTACAAAGGAGCACTCGCGCAGGCGACCCGAACCCTTGAGGCGGCCGACGCGCGGTTCGTCGCGCGGGTCAAGCGTCTCGCCACCGCAGGCGAAACCGTCACCGGTGCCGTCCTGCTCGGCGATAACGTCGCCGCCGTGGAGGCCTACATGCGGCAATTTTCGCCCGAGATCGAAGGCACCGTCGCGGAACTCCACGACTACAGCGATCGCGTCGGCGAAGCTGCGAACGGCGAAATCGCCGCGCGCGAAAAGGACATCCGCCGCGAGCTCGCCTGGAGCGCCGGCGCATTGGCCCTCGTGTTGGCCGCCATCAGCGCGGCCGGCTGGGTTGTCCAACACAGCATCACGAAATCGCTCACCGAAACCTCCGATTCACTCGAAATCGCCGCCGAAGCGCTGGTGTCCCAATCCACCGAGGTCGCCACCGGCAGCCAGACCGTCGCCGAGGGCGCGAGCACCCAAGCCGCCGCGCTCGAGGAGGCCGGTGCCTCGAGCACCGAACTGCTTTCCATCAGCGAAACGGCGCACACCAGCATGGGCGAGGCCGCCCGCGAGGCGTCCGAAGCGCGCGCGCTGTGCGCCCACAGTGAGACCGGCGTGACCGGACTGAAGACCGCCATGCAGGAACTCGCCGAGGCCAGTCGCGGCGTCGAAAAAATCATCAAGAGCATCGACGAAATCGCCTTCCAGACGAACATCCTCGCGCTCAACGCCGCCGTCGAGGCCGCCCGCGCGGGCGAGGCCGGCGCCGGCTTCGCCGTGGTCGCCGAGGAAGTCCGCGCGCTCGCCAAACGCTCGGCCGACGCCGCGCGCGAGACCGCCACTCGCATCGGCGACGCCATCGGTGCCACCGAGCGCGGCGGCAAGATCAGCGGCGACGTCGCGACCCAACTTCTCGACATCTCCACCCGCGTGCGTCGCGTCGATGAGTTGATCGGCGGTCTCTCCCAGTCGTCCCGCGAACAAACCGACGGCATCCGCCACATCGGCGGCGCCATGACGCAGATCGACAAAGTCACGCAAGCCAACGCAGCCGCGGCCGAGACCAGCGCCGCCGCCGCGAACGAAATGCGCGCCGCTGTCGGAGGTCTGCACGACGCCATCCACCAATTGCGCGGCATCATCGGCCTGCCCGACCTGCAATTCAGCACCAGCCCGAAGGCGGAGGAACCGGCCGACGCGAACACCGAGCCGCGCGCCGCCAAATGCGCTCCGACGGCTCTCGCCGCGGCGCACCGTTGAGGCGTCGTCGCGCGGGCTGCGCTTCGCGCGGCGCGGCGCCCTCAACGGATCGCGCGAGCCGCGCGACGTTCACGCGCACTCGCGCGCGTCAGCGGTTTCGCTGGCTCGCGAGCGTGGCCTGAAACCACTGGCTGAAGTCCGCCTTCAACTTCTTCAGCGAGTCCACGTGCGTATACATCATGTGGCCTGCCTCGTAGTAGGTCATGCTGACGTTTTTGCGCACCGGCTCCGGCAGGTTCATGTGGCGAAACGTCCAGTCCGTCGCGTAGTAGGGCGTGGCGAGATCGTAGAAGCCGTTCGCGACCCAAACCTTCATCGCGGGGTTGCGCACCATCGCGTTCTTCAACGCGACGCTGACGTCGAGGTAGGTGTTCTCGACGTTTTTGTAGCTCCAGGGCTGCACATTCACGAGGACGCCGTAGGGCAAATCGGTTTCGAACTTCAGCACGTTGCGCGCGTAGTCGCTCATCGCCGCCGCGTAGGGGCCGCGAATCGCCTCCATGCTCGGATCGAAGAAACCGCCGCCGCGCCCGCCGCCCGGGCCGCCGTCACCGTCGCCGCTGTCGTCGAGGATGCCGGTGATGCTGCTGTCGAGCCGGCCGACCACGATGCCTTCGTCGCGACGGAGTTCGCGGATGAATTCGCCGATGCTCACGCGGAGATTCTGCTTCTTGACGTAATCGAGCGAGAGGCCGGTGAGCGCGGCGAGTTCGCCCGCGATGCGCTCGCGTTCGGCGGCAGGCAGCGCGTCGCCCTGCATCAGCGCAACCGTGTAGTCCTTCGCCGCAAATTCCTCCGCGCGCTTCCGCGCGCCGTCGAGCGTTTTGGCCCAATCGGCCTTGAGGCGCCCGTGAAACCACGCGGTCGCGGTATAGGTCGGGAGGAACAGCGGATACGGGTCGTCGTTGCCGGGCGCGAAGCGCGCCGTCTGGAAATTGAGAATCGAGGACACGAGCATCACGCCGTTGACGTAGAGATCGTATTTCTGCTGCAACCGCTCGGAGAGCGCCGCGACACGCGTCGTGCCATAGCTTTCGCCGACGAGAAATTTCGGCGAGAGCCAGCGTGAGTTGCGGGTCGTCCACACCTGGATGAAGTCCGCGAGCGACTCGAGGTCGCCGGTGAAACCATGAAACTGTTTCGGGTCCTGATCCTTGGCCGCGCGACTGTAGCCGCTCGAAACCGGGTCCATGAACACGAGGTCGGTCTCGTCGAGCCAGGAGAACGCGTTGTCCTCGTAACGATACGGCGCGGACACCGCGCCACCCGTGTCGGTCATCACCGCGCGTTTCGGACCGAGTCCGCCGAGATGCAGCCACACCGAGGCGGCGCCCGGTCCGCCGTTGAACGAAAATGTGACCGGCCGTTGCGCGACGTCCTTCACGTCGGCCTTCGTGTAGGCGACATAGAAGATGTTGGCCTTGGGCGCGCCTTTTTCATCGCGCTGCACGAGATAGCCGGCCGTGGCCTTGTAGCGAACGACCTTGCTGTCGATGGTGACCTCGCCGTCCGTCACCGAGGGCGCAGGATCCTTCTCCGGCGGCGCCGGTTTGGCGGCCGCTTCCGCCGGAGCCGCTTTGCGCTCCGCCGATTTTTCCTTGGGTTCTTCCTGCGCTGTGACAGCCACCGCGGCCGCCGCCAGCACCAGCGTGGAAAGGAGGTGCTTCAGGGACTTCATAGGGGTGCGCGGAAGGAATCGCCCGGATCGCGACGCGGCAACAGGAAAGCCGCGAACGGTGAAACCTTTGCGACGAACGCGGCGTCTCAGGGTTGGCGGCGCCGAGACACGCCGGGAAGTTGCCTTCCCGGTGCCGTTCGCTTCGCTCCTACGTTCCCACGTCCCGCATGAAGAAACTCCTGTTGCTCCTCGTTGTGATCGGCGTCGCTGGCGCCGGTTGGTATTACTATTCGGCCCGCAGCCGTGCCGACAGCGCGCCGGAGTTCACGACGACCACCATCGCGCGAGGCGACATCCTCCAACAGGTCACGGCCACCGGCCAGCTCGACTCCGTCATCAGCGTCGACGTCGGCTCCCAGATTTCCGGGCTCATTCAAAAACTCTACGTGGACTTCAACTCGCCGGTGAAAAAAGGCGACAAGCTCGTAGAAATCGACCCCGCCACCTACCAGCAGAAGCTCCGCCAGGCGGAGGCCAACCTCGCGTCCGCCGAGGCCTCGAATCAGCTCCAAAAGGTCAACACCGAGCGCGTGAAGGAACTCTTCCAGCAGAAACTGGTGACGCGGCAGGAGTTCGATCAGGCCGTCGCCCAGCTGCAGCAGTCCAACGCCTCGCTCGTCACCGCGCGCGCCACGGTGGAGAACGCCAAGGTCGACCTCGAGCGCTGCACCATCACCTCCCCCATCGACGGCATCGTGATCAACAAGCAGACCGAGGAGGGCAAGACCGTCGCCGCCAGCCTCAACGCGCCCGTGCTCTTCACCATCGCGAACGACCTTTCGAAGATGCAGATCACCGCCGCCGTCGCCGAAGCCGACATCGGCAGCGTCGCCGAAGGACAACAGGTGACGTTCACCGTCGACGCCTTCCCGAACCGCGCTTTCCGCGGCCAGGTCGTGCAGGTCCGCAACGCGCCCAAGACCACGAATAACGTGGTGACCTACGACACCATCATTTCCGTCGACAACCGCGACCTGAAGCTGCGTCCCGGCATGACCGCCAACGTCTCCATCGTCGTCGCCCGCCGCGACAACGTCCTGCGCATCGCCAACGCCGCCCTGCGCCTCCGCGTCCCCGAAACCGTCGCCGTGAAACGCGACGAACCCGCCGCCGCGAAAACCGAACACGCACCCAAAGCCGACCCGGCCGCGAAGATGGAATCCGCCCCCGCGCCCGCAGCCGCGCCGTCCGGCGGCAACAGCGCCGAAGGCCAAGGCGGTCGCCGCGGTGGCGGCATGTTCGCCAACTTCACGCCCGAGCAGCGCCAGAAGATGCGCCAGATCACCGCAGAACTCGGCATCGACTTCCGCAACGGTCCCCCGACGCCCGAGCAGCGGGAGCAGCTCCGCAAAGCCATGATCGAAGCCGGCCTGCCCGTGCCCGAATCGCCGTCGTCCGCGCGCCCCGGTGAAGTCGTCGTCACCACGCGCAAAGTCTACAAGCTCGTCGGCATCGCCCCGAACCAGTCGCTCGAGGAATTCTCCATCAAGGTCGGCATCACCGACGGCACCGCCACCGAGATCATCGAGGGTCTGAAGGAAGGCGACGTCATCGTCACGAGCGCGAGCGTGCCCAACGCCTCCGCGCAATCCAACCGCCCGGCCGCGAATCCGTTCGGCGGCGGTCGTCGCTTCTAACCATGCCCGCCGTCGTTCAACTCGAGGAGATCCACAAGATCTACAACTCGGGCGAAGTTCCCGTGCACGCCGTGCGCGGCGTGTCGCTGCGGATCGAGAAAGGCGACTTCGTCGCCGTGATGGGCGCGTCCGGTTCCGGTAAATCCACGCTGATGAACCTGCTCGGCTGCCTCGACCGGCCGACGAAGGGGCGCTACCTCCTCGACGGCACCGACGTCTCGGTGCTCGAGAAAAACCAGCTCGCTGACATCCGGAACCAGAAACTCGGGTTCGTTTTCCAGGGCTTCAATCTCCTCTCCCGCACCACCGCGCTCGAGAACGTCGAGCTGCCGATGCTCTACGGCGCGCGCAAGCTCACCTCCCGCGAGATGCGCGACCGCGCGCAAAAGAGCCTCGAACTCGTCGGCCTCGGCCAGCGCGCGGACCATTTTCCCAGCCAGCTCTCCGGCGGCCAGCAGCAGCGCGTCGCCATCGCGCGCGCCCTCATCAACGACCCGCAGATCCTCCTCGCCGATGAGCCGACCGGCAACCTCGACTCCAAAACCTCGGTCGAGATCATGGGCGTTTTCCAAAAGCTCAACGAGCAGGGCATCACGATCGTGATGGTCACGCACGAGCTCGACATCGCGCACTACTGCAAGCGCAACCTCATCATGCGCGACGGTCGCCTCGTGAGCGACGTGCAGGTGGAGAGCCGCCTCATCGCCACCGCGGAACTGCGCAAAATCCAGGAAGCCGAAGCCGCCGCCAAGCTCACCGACTGACATGCGCCTCCTGAACACCATCACGGTCGCCCTCCGCGCCCTGCGCCGCAACCTGCTCCGGTCGATCCTCACCGCGCTGGGCATCATCATCGGTGTCGCCGCCGTCATCGCCATGGTCAGCATCGGCAACGGCGCGAAGTCGCAGGTCGAGGGCCAGATCGCCAGCCTCGGCCAGAACATC